>CAZLOV010000015.1:0-28978 GCA_964561235.1 uncultured Caulobacterales bacterium | reverse complement strand
GCCGCCAGCGTTCGTTCTGAGCCAGAATCAAACTCTCAAGTTGATCTGACATCGGCATTGCTTGCGTACTCAATATGAACGGGTTCCCCTTTCCGGCCGAAACCGGAAAGAAGTTTTCGTCATAAGAGAAACGTAGCTCTGCGACGTCTCAGTGATGGCTTAGGACGATGTCCCGTTCCATCCGCTAAGCGCCGCCGCCTGCGTTTCTCTTCCCAAAACCAACGATGTCAAAGAGCCGGAACTCGAAATCGCCGCAGCGATCTTTTGTTCCCCGAGCGCCTTCTCTTGAAGCCGCCCGGCTGCGAGGAGCGCGGGTTCTATGTGATCCCGTTTTCCCCGTCAACCGCTTTGTCAGTCGCCATCAGCAGGCGGGTTTCAGGCCGGATGAGAAACAGCGTTTCCCGTCCGGCGGCTCTGAAAAACCGCCGTCAATGTGCTCCGGACCAAAGCGGAGAGGCCCATCAATATACGTTCCGGAACGGTTAACCGCAAGCGTTTCCGAGCATGCTCTGAAACGGTTGCGTTTTTCCGCCGGCCCGCCGCCGAGGACGCGGGGTGTACCTCCGGCCCGCGGACGCCGCAAGCCCTGCGTGACAGTTTTTTTCACGCGAGCGGCGCCGAGCCTCCGGAGCGGCCTCCGGAAGCCCTGCCGCGTAAGGGCTTCGCGCCGCTGTCAGCCGGCTGCGATATATTCCTTGAGCGCTTCCGCCTCGGCCTCGGCCTGGGCGATCTTTCGCTTCACGACGTCGCCGATGGAGACCACGCCCTCAAGACCGGCCCGGCCCGTCACCAGGATGTGCCTCACCCGCCGGTCGGTCATCAGGCGCATGAGTTCATCGACTTCCGTGTCGGCGGGCGCCGTCACCAGAGTGCGCGACATGCAGCCCGAGACCGGCTCGGACAGCGCCGCCGCTCCCGACTCCGCAATACGGCGGGCGAGATCGCGTTCGGAGAATACGCCTACGGGATCGCCGGCGGGATCCAGCACCACGACGGCGCCGACCTTTCGTGCGGTCAGCTCGCGCGCGGCGTCCTCCAGCGTCGCGCCGGGCGGCACCGAAAAAACGGCGGCGCCCTTCTCCCCCAGAATGCGGCTTGCGTTCATGAGTTGCTCCTCCCTGTCTTCATTATGGGTTAAGATCGTGCCCGAGACGGCGCGCCGGAGCAATCGCCCGGACAATTGCGCGCCGCCGCGCGAGGGGTCGGGAGCGGATCGGTGGAGCCATACAGGAAGCGTCTCGAGCGTGACCTCGACGCCTGGATCGCGCGCGGCTGGGTTTCGCCGGAAAACCGGGCGCGGATCCTCAAGTCCGTCCCCGACCGGCGCCCGGGCTTCAGCGCGGGCGGCGCGGCGGCCATTCTCGGCGCCGTTCTGGTCGTCCTGGGCGTGCTGTCCTTTGTCGCGGCCAACTGGGCCGACCTTGCGCCGGGCTGGCGGTTTCTTCTCCTGTGCGCCTTGCTCGCCGCGAGCTTCGGCGGGGCGGCCTGGAGCTTCACCCGCCAGCGCGACACGCTGGGTCATGCCCTGCTGGTCATCGGCTCGGCCCTGTTCGGCGCGTGCATCATCCTCACCGCCCAGACCTTCAACATGAGCGCATTCCGCAACACGGGCGTCGCGATGTGGGCGGCGGGCGCGTTTGCGGCGGCGGTCCTGACGCCTTCGCGCCCGGCGCTCATCCTGGCGGGCGTGCTGGCGGCGCTCTGGCTCGCGCTCGAGGCTGCCAACCCCTTCTCTCCGCGCGTGCTTTGGGGCTTCCTGCCGTTCGCCGGCGCGCTCTTCATCGCCGCCAACCGCATGAAGTCGATCGTCACGGCCAACATCGCCTCAGCCGCGGTGATCGGCTGGGCGGGCGCAACGCTGGTGCGGGTGGGCGACGACGGGCGGCTCTCCCAGCTTGAAGGCGGCGCGCTCTTCGTTCTGTTCTGCGCGGCCTTCGCGCTCGCCGGTGCGGCGCTTCGCGACCGCAAGCTCTTCGGATCGGCAGCGCCGGCCAACTGGGGCGCCGCCGCCGCCGTGGGCGCGGGCTTCATCCTCCAGCTGCCGCTGGCCTGGTATTCAAGCGTGGCGGAAAATCCCGGCGACACCGAACGGCTGGCGGACGCCTGGGCGCGCGCGGTCGGCGATCCCGGCGGCCTGTTCTTCACTCCGGCGCTCGCCCTCTTCATGACGGTCCTGCTTCTTAGCGTGCTGCGCGGACTGAGCGGACGCATGAGCTGGCTGGTCGTGCTCGCGGTCGCCGCCGCCGCCCTGTCCGCGGGCGCCCTGCCCGGTCTCGTGCAGGCGGTGGGCGACACGCACATCCTGCCGCTGCGCGTGCTCATCGGCGCGGTGCTCTATGCGCTGGCGGGCGGGCTGATCGCGCATGGCGCGCGGACCGGGCGCCGCTTCGCGGCGACCATCGGCGTGATCCTCTTCATCGCGCACTCGCTGCATGTCTACACGGTCCTGTTCGGCGACCTTTTGCGGACTTCGCTCTTCTTCATCCTCGGCGGCCTGCTTTTCATCGGCCTGTCCGTGGCCGCCGAGCAGTGGCGCCGGCGCAGCGAGCGCCGCGCCCGCAGCGCGGAGAGCGCGTCATGAACCGCACCCTTCGCCTGATCCTCCTCGCTGCAGCGCTGATCGGGACACTCGCCGTCATGGCGGCGACGAACCTCATCCGGCGCGAGAGCGGAACCGAGATCCGGCTTGCGCTCGAGCCCGTCGATCCGCGCGACCTGCTGATGGGCCATTACGTGGTGGTGCGCACGCCCGCCCACAGCCTTGAAACCGCAACCCTCGCCGGGATCGACGACTGGAGCGCGGGCGAGGAGATCTTCGTCGCGCTCCAACCGCGAGAGGACGGGCTGATGGAGCCCGCGTCGCTTCACCGCCGCCCGCCGCCGGGCGCGATGGGCCTGCGCGGCCGCGTGCGCAGCGCGTTCGAGCCGTTCCGCCCGGTCGATTTCGATCCGGAAACCGGTGAGCCGCTGCCGTCTCGCGATGACGCCGAAGCCGAGCCGGGCCTGGTGGTGAACGCCGTTTTCAATATCGAACGATACTATGCGAGCCCCGAAGACGCCCTCGCGCTCGAGCGCATGGTGCGAAACAGCGAGCTCGCGCTCATCCTTTCGGTCGATGAAAACGGCGACGCCGTCATCAAGGGGCTCGTGATCGACGGCGAAGCGCGCTACGACCGCCTCTTCTAGAAGCGGCGCCGGAAGCGGCCGAAAACCGCCAGAAAAAGCGGGTAAAGCAACACGCCGCCGGCAAGCCCGCCGAGATGTCCGCCCCAGGCGATCGGCAGCGGCGCAAACACGCCCGTGACCGCCATCGCTGCGTTGATGAGCGCCCAGGGCACGGCGAGCTGCATCATGCCGGCGCGTCCGCCGCGGGCGTAACCCGCCGCCGCCAGCACGCCCGAAACGGCGGTCGAGGCTCCAACCATCACGCTTGCGCCCTGTCCCTGCGTCGCCAGATGCGCGAGCGCACCGCAAACCGCGCAGGTGAAGAAGAAAGCCAGGAACCCCGCGATCCCGAAGGCGCCCTGCCCGAAAGGCCGCGCCGCCGCAGCGCCGAAGGCCAGAAGCGCAGCCGTGTTCATGCCTGCATGCAGCCAGCCGCCGTGAACGAAGACATGCAGCATGAGCGCAAGGCCGGAGGCGTCTCCCGCCGGTATCCCGGTTTCCTCCGGCGCGCCGGTGATGACGGCGAATTGGGACCACAGCCAGACATGCAGACGCCCGTCGCCGGCAAGCGAGAGGCTGTCGAGCGCCTGAAAGCCGAGAATGAGCGCGCACAGCGCAAGGATCACGGCCGGCACGCCGTTGAAGACAGGCCCGCCGGAGGGCGGCATGCGGCGCTCGGCCCGCCCGCGCGCGGCCTCGAAGGGGTCAGGCCGGCCGTCGTTTCGGTGCCGGTAGGGCTCGGTCATGAAGCGCATCCGCTGGCGTCGTGCGGAAAACCCTAGGGCGCAGGGGCGGCGGTTCCAAGGCGCGTGCGCGCGTGCCGCAAGACAATATGGGCCAGCGTGGCGCCCGCGGCGCCGGAAGCGGCCGCGCCGGCGAGCATGACCGACATCGCCTCAGGGCTCGTGTCCAGATAGAGAGCGCGCGTCATCTCCCCGCCGAACGGCTGACCCGGTCTGGCGGCGGCGCGCTCATGAAGATCGAGCGCCAGACGATAGGGAAACTCCGGGGTGCCAGCCGTGCGCGCAAGCGCGCCGGCTGCGCTTGCAGCGGAGATCAAGCCCAGTACGACGATCCCCGCCGCTGCGGCGAACAGGGCTGCGAGCGCGCGGGCGCGAAGCGCGCGGCCCTCCGGCACGCCGGCGGCCAGGGCGGCGCCGAGAGACACGACATGCACAAGCCCCGCCGGCGCCGCCACGATGCGCGCCCCGGTGAAATCCGCTCGTGCAATCAGGAGTTCGACGTGAACGACCCCGCCAGGCGCGGAAAACCCGTAGAGCCAGGACCCGAAAAACGGCGCTGCGACCATTTCAGCGACTTCCGCCGCCGCGGAGGCCAGCGGCGTCTGCAGGCGCGCGCAGATGATCGCGGCGAGAACGCCCGTCATTGCGCAGATCAACGCGCGCTGTAATCCCGCGCTCATGCCGGGCGTTCGCCGGCGGGGCGTGCGGCGGCCACATAGAAAAGGACAGCCGCCGATAGCGCCGCTGCAACCGCACCGGCTTCGGCATGGATCACGTCATGCAGGTCCGGCGCGCGCTCCAGGGTGAGATGGAGAAGCGCGATCCGGAATGCGCAAACGAAGAACAGCGCAAGCGCGCCCCCGGCGGCGAACAGAAGCCGGCGCCGCGGCGATCCCGGCAACGCCGTCACCGCTGCAAGATAGAAAACCGTCACCGGGGTTCCGACGCATTCCCGCACCACATAGACCGTCGCCAGCCCGTCCGCGTTGAGAAGATAAACACCCTCCCGTGCGGTCCCGGGATCTAACGCAAGCGCAAGCACTGCGGCCGCCGCGGCGAGCGGCTCTGTCAGGGCCTCGCTCAGCGGCGCGCCCAGGCCGCCAGGCTCAAGCGCCAGCCATCCTAGAAACGCCGTCAGCGCGAACCGGTAGAGAAAGACGCCGTTCAACCCCACCGCCGCCTCCGCGCCAACAGCCATGCCGCGAGCAGCCCGGAGGCCGCCGCCGCCGCGGTCCATCCCGGAAACGGCGCGCCGACCGGGCCGCCCGGCGCCGCCATCGGAACGGAGGTCACGACGATGTCGTCGATGGAGAAGCTGTCGCCCGCCCCCGTCGGCGACGAGATGACGACGCGCAGCGCGATCTGGGCCTGACCGTCGAGTGCGGGGGGCAGCGCCACCGGCCCGCCTGCGCCGCTCGCCATGCCGAACGAGCGCATCGCCCCGGCGCCGCCGCCGGCGTTGATATCCGCAACGCGCGCGCCGGCGACGTTGGTGTAGGCGCCGGAACCGCCGATCCGGTACTGCAGCTGGGCGATGGTGGGGCCGGATGCGCTCGCCGTCCCCTCCACGAACGTCAGATCGAAGGTGAGGTTTCGCCGATTCGTGGCGTCCAGCAGAACCTCCAGAACGACGAATTCGTTCGCCAGTCGGGAATAAAAGATGGCGCCCGAGCCGTCGGCGGTGGCCGAGAAATCCGGGATTTCAACCAGCGGAAAGAAGCCGAGGATGCCGCTCGGCGCCGCTGGAGCAGACGGGTTCGGGAAGTTGGCGAGCAGATATTCCGTCAGCCCGGCCCGGGTCAGATAGGCGGCGGGATCGGGCGGCGGCGCGCTCGCCACGCGATAGCCGGTGATCGCCTCGGCGTTGTTCCAGCCGAATGCGCCGTCGTCGATCGTGTTCGGGAAGGTCTGGGTGTAGTCGCCCGTGGAGAGCGCATGGGGGACCTGCGCTGCGGCCTCTGCGCCGCAAATGGAAGCGGCGGCTGCAATCGCCGCCGCAAGGCGTTTCAGCGGCCGCATACCGGCGGACGCTCCAGGAACACGCCCGCAAGCCCGTCGAGGCTGAGCGCGCGAACAACTCGTCGAGATTGAGCCATGCAGATCGCCTCCTCCCTATGGTTGAACATTAAAGAATGATTCTGTTCAGCGGAAAGGCGTGTTCCGGCCTTCAACTTGCACAGGCCGGTCCCGATGAGGGCTGCCGGGCGGCGGGCCTGAACCGTTTCAGAACGCCGGGAGGGGGACGCGATGCAGCGCCACGCGCACACGCAGACGCTGATCGAATACTGGGAGGCGCGCCGTTTCGGGCGGCCTGCGCCGGGCGGAGCCGAGGTCGCGCCGCGCGATCTCGCCGGCATTCTCGCCAACCTGTTCATTCTGAAACGCCTTGACGAAAACCACTTTGTCTTCCGGCTGGCGGGAAGCGCGATGTGCCAGCTGCATCGGCGCGAGTTTGCGGATCAGAACTTCCTGTCGCTCTGGACCGGCGCTGATCGCCGCCTTGTGAGCGCGCTCGCCGACGGCGCGTTGTCCTCGCCCGGTCCGGCGACTGCGGTTTCGGAAGCCTCCACGCTGGACGGGCGGCGCATCGAGGTCGAGTTCGCGCTGGTTCCGCTCATGGGACCGGAAGGCATGCTCGACCGCGTGCTCGGCCTCCATCAGCCGCTGTCCGATCCCGGGATGCTGAGCGGACGACCCCTTGTTCGTCACGCCCTGCTGGAGATCCGCCCCGCCCGGCCGCCGGAGACCTCTTCCGAAGTGACACGGACATTCTCCCCGTTCACGACGGACCTTGCGGCGAACGACCTGTGAACAGCGCCTTAGTCGTCATGCTTGCATTTTGTTAAGCAGCGAACGGCAATCTGGCGTCCCGAGATCAGGGCGCGCCATGACGATCCTTCCTCCGCCGCCGAAACGGCTCGACAAACAACGCATCCGGATCGCAGCGCAATCCGTGAAGGATCAGCGCAAGCATCGGCGGGTGCGTCTCGCCATGCCGGGGCGCTATCTCGATCCCGTTCGGGGAGAGTTCCGCTGCAAGCTGATCGACGTCTCGCCCGGCGGCGCGCGCATCCTTGCAGAAGTGCCGCCGCCTGTCGGCGAACACGTCGTCATGCTGTTCGAGGGCCTTGGCCGTCTGGAAGGCGATGTCGTGCGCGCCGGCCGGGCCGGCTTCGCGGTGCGCTTCAGCCACAGCCAGCGCAAGCGCGACCGTCTCGCCGACGCGATCACCTGGCGTTACAACATGACGCGGCTGGGCCTGACCGACGATCGCGGCGCAGCGCGCAAGCCGTCCAAGGGGCAAACCTATCTGCGCCTGCGCGACGGCGTGGTGATCAAGGCGGACGTCATCGACGTCTCCATCACCGGCGCGGCCTTCGCCTGCCTTGAGCGGCCGCGGCTGGGTGACAAGGTCGTCGCCGGCGAAATGACCGGCCGCGTGGTGCGCTGGCTTGAAAACGGGTTCGCCGTCGCCTTCGACCCCCCCGCCTCCGATCGCGGGGAAGCGGCTTCCGGCGCGGTCTCGGCGGCCTGAACCGGCCTTCGCCCTGAAATCTCCTCGTTCCCGCCCCATATCTGTATTGTCGGCTTGAATCTTGCTGGGCAGGTCCGACACTGCACGCAGGGGATGAGGGGAGCCTCGAATGCCGCGTGACGACGGTTTCGCCATGACCTGGTTTGTAAAGGTCGACGGCCGGGTCTACGGCCCGTACACCGCCGCGCAGATGAAGGCGTTCATCGGCGAAGGACGGATCGCGGGCCATTCCGAGGTCTGCGAGACCCGCGAAGGCGACTGGCGTCAGGCCGAGGCGGTCGATCAGTTCAATGCATGGCTCGAGGAGGCCCGCCAGGGTCCGGCCCGCCGCCGCAGCGAAGACGTCGACGCCCGGGCGGCGAACTTCGTCGTGATCGGTGAAATCGACGGCGCAGGGCTTGCCGATTTCGAGGTCGTGCTGGGCGAGTACGGCGATATTGAACCGATCAGCCGGGCCAAGTCGGAGAATGATGCCTTCGTGCGCTGCGTCTGGCTCGTGCGCGCCTCGGCGACGGCGTCGATGCTGCGCAACGAGCTGAGCCATGCTTTGGGCCGCGACGATCGGCTTCTGGTGGTCGACGCCTCGCGCGACCGCACCGCCTGGTTCAATCTGGGCCGCGAGGCCGACCAGCGCATCCGCGCGCTGTGGGGCCGCCCGCAATAAGCCGCCGCGCGATGGGGCGTCAGACGTGCATCAGGCCGGCTGCGTACCGGGCGGCGTTCTGCACATAGTGCTCCGCGGAGGCCTCAAGCATCTCCGCGACGCCCTCTCCGATCGCCTTGACCACCTTGCCCGGCGCGTCCATCACGACGGAGCCGTCCGGGATCTCCTTGCCCTCCGTGATCAGGGCGTTCGCTCCGATAATGCAGTGCCGGCCGATCTTCACATGGTTGAGGATCGTCGCTCCGATGCCGATCAGCGAGTAATCGCCCACGGTGCAGCCATGAAGCATGGCCTGGTGGCCGACGGTGACGCCCTTGCCCAATGTCAGGGCGCAGCCGGGATCGGTGTGCAGCACGGCGTTGTCCTGCACGTTCGTTCCTTCGCCCAGCGTGATCGGCTCATTGTCGCCGCGCAGCACGGCGCCGAACCAGACCGAACTGCGCGGATGCATGACGACTCGCCCGATGACTGCCGCGCTCGGGGCGATCCAGCATCCGTCCTCGCTGATGTCAGGGCGGAGATCGTCAAGGGCGTAAACCGTCATTCCTGGCTCCAAATTCCTGTTTTTATGAGACTTTCAAGATCGCGGCGACAGTTTCACAACAAACCCGCACACGAATCGTTCACTGTCCTAGAGTGATGCTGTCAGTGCGATTCGAGACTGAAGCGTCGCGGATCGCAAGGGCCGGAGCCGTCCGGTCCGACGACAGCCGAGAGGGGATGACGCAGCGCCGTGGCTTACGCTCCGCCCATTTTCGAGCACCCCGGTTCGCCGGCCGCGGCCCGCCCGTCCGAGTCGTTTGAAGAATCCCTGTTCCGCCCCGCCCCTCCGCTTCCGCGCGAGGGGTTTTTTCTGCTCTGGAGGTCCTGATGGGTAAGCGCGCCGCCAAACGCCGCACGGGCTCGTTCAACGCCGAAGCCTACGAGGAGGAGAAGGTCCGCGCCCTCTTCCCCGGCACGTCCTGGACCCCGGATGATCCGGATCCGATGCGCGACCAGCGTTATGTGAAGAACGTGCAGCCTCGCTCCAAGGGGCAGGCCGAGCTCATGGAGGCGATCGACCGGAACAATCTGGTCATGGCGCTTGGACCGGCGGGCACCGGCAAGACCTATCTCGCAGTCTCCAAGGCTGTCGAGGCGCTCGAGGGCGGCGAGGTCGGCCGCATCGTCCTGTCGCGCCCTGCGGTGGAAGCCGGGGAGTCCATCGGCTTCCTGCCCGGCGCGATGGAGGAGAAGCTCGCGCCTTATCTGCGCCCGCTTTACGACGCGCTCTCCGACCGGCTTTCGCCGAAGCGCCTCAAGGCGCTCATGGCGGAAGGCCTCATCGAGATCGCGCCCATCGCCTACATGCGGGGACGCACGCTCAACAACGCGTTCGTCGTCGTCGACGAGGCGCAGAACTGCACCTACACCCAGCTCAAGATGCTGCTGACGCGGCTGGGCTGGCACTCGACCATGGTCGTCACCGGCGACCCCGCGCAGACAGACCTGCTGCCTGAACTCTCTGGCCTCGCCGACATCTGCAACAAGCTTGAAGGCGTCGAGGGGGTCGGCGTGGTCCGGCTGAAATCCGACGACATCGTGCGCCACCCGCTGGTGGCGAGCATGCTCGGCGTTCTCTGAGCCGCACGCGCCTCATGCCGTGAAACGCCCCGGCCCGCGCCTGCGGGCCGGGGTTTTTCGTCATGGGGATGGAGAACCCAGCGCAGCCTCAAGCCGGTCGGCCGCCTCGCGCACGGAGCCGCGTTCCAGATCGACGGCCGCGTTCGCCTCCCGCATGGCGTCGGCGCCGATGGCGTTGATCAGCGGGCTGATCGCGCGCGTGACCGCAGGGCGGTTGGCCGCCTCGGCGGAGAGCAGCACCATCGCGTCGTAAGGCGGAAGCGCCGCAAGCGGATCGCGAAGGATCACAAGGTCATAAGCGGCGATACGGCCGTCGGTGGTATAGGCGGTGATGGCGTCAACCTCGCCGTTGCGCACGGCGTCGTACATGAAGGTGGAATCCATCGAGCGCGGCTCGGCTTCCGCCAGCCCGTAGAGATCACGCATGCGCGTCCACTCCGCCCGCGCGAAGAACTCGGGATCGGCCGCCAGCGACAGGCCCGGCACCCGGCGCAGATCGCCGATGACACGCAGATCGTGTTGCTCGGCCGTCGCGCGCGTGACGGCGATGCCGTAGGCGTTCTCGAAGCCCAGAGGGCCGAGCGAATAGACGCGGTGCTCATTGAACAGCGCTGCGGTGATCTCCGCCTGCATGGCATGCCGCGCAATGGGTTCAGGCCGGTCCAGAACCGTCGCCCAGAGCGTGCCGGAATAATCCACATAGACGTCGATCTCGCCGGATGCGAGGGCGTCGAAAGCAACCGTGGAGCCGAGATTCTCCACCCGCTCGGCCCTCAGGCCGGCCGCCTCGATGCGGCGGGCAAGCAGTTCGGCGAGAATGTACTGCTCGGTGAAGGCCTTCGAACCGATCACGACCGGCGCGGGGGGGCCGTCCGCCGCCTCGCTCACGAACAGGCTGCGCTCCGCCTGGCGTCCGCCGGCGTGCACGTCCACAAACGCGCCCGCCGCAAGCGAGCCTGCGATCACGCCGGCAAGCCCCGCGCCGGCGAGCCCTGCAAGCCCGCGGCTTGCCCGCACGGTGGCGGTCTCCATCAGGCGGATGAGCTGATCCAGCAGCAGCGCAAGCCCGGCGGAGGCCACGCAGCCGAACAGCACCATTTCCCAATTGCGTGTCTGAAGGCCCGCGAAGATGTAGTTGCCAAGGCTGGTGGCGCCGACGGGGGTCGCCAGCGTGGCCGCGCCGACGACCCAGACAGTGGCGGTGCGCACGCCGGCCACGATCATCGGCAGCGCCAGCGGCAGCTCGACGCGCAGGAGGCTCTGAAGCGGCGTCATGCCGACCCCGCGCGCAGCCTCCATGACGGTGCCGCCGACGCCCTGCAGGCCGACGATGGTGTTGCGCAGGATCGGCAGCACGCCATAGAGAGTCAGCGCCACAAACGCCGGGGCGAACCCGATGCGGCCGCCTAGGATCGGCACCATGAGCGCAAGCAGGGCGAGCGCAGGGATCGTCTGCATGACGCTGGCGAAGCCCAGCGAAGGACCGGCGATGGCGGGCCGGCGCGCCGCGATCACGCCCAGCGGAAGCGAAACCAGGATCGCAATCCCGATGGCCGCCAGCGACAGCCGCATGTGCCCGCCCAGATAATCCGGCAGGCGCGCGAAAGCCTCGGAGAGCGCCTCACTCATCGTGAGGCTCCTCGCGCCAGCCGCCGGGAAAGAGCCGGTCGACCGCCTCCGCCTCGCGGCGGGGCGTTGCGACCAGCCGCGCCACGTATTCATTGGCGGGATTGCGCAACAGCTCGGCCGGCGCGCCGTACTGGACGACGCGGCCCTCCTGCATGACCACGATCCGGTCGGCGAGCAGCAGCGCCTCGGCCATGTCGTGGGTCACCAGCACCACCGCGAAGCCGAGCTTGCGGCGCAGCGCCTGCATGTCCTCGCGCAGTTCATGGCGGGTGATGGCGTCGAGCGCGCCGAAGGGCTCGTCCATCAGCACGAGCGAGGGCTCGGCGGCGAGCGCGCGCGCAAGCCCGACCCGCTGGCGCTGACCGCCTGAAAGGCGCTTGGGGCTCTCGCTTCGGAAACAGGCCGGGTCGAGCTGCACCAGCTGCAGCAATTCGTCGACCCGCGCGGCGATGCGCGCCTGCGGCCAGTCAAGCAGGCTCGGCGTGACGGCGATATTGCGCGCCACGCTCATGTGCGGAAACAGGCCGTCATTCTGCATCACCCAGCCAATGCGCCGGCGCAGCAAGACCGGGTCGAGCGAGCCTGCGTCCTCACCATCCACGACCACGCGCCCGCCGGTCGGTTCCAGCAGGCGGTTGATCATCTTCAGGGTGGTGGTCTTGCCGCAGCCGCTTGCGCCGACAAGGGCGACAAGTTCGCCGTCGTCGAGGTCGAAACTGACGCCGCACACGGCGCGCGCGCCGTTGGGGAAGGTCTTCTCAAGCTGCTCGACGGCGAGGACCATTCCCCTGAAGCCGCCTCAGGCGTCTTCGAGGTCGATGTCGAGGATCGTGATCTCGAAGGAGTAGGAGGTCTCGCCCTCATCGACATTCTTGGACACGACGCCAAGGCATTCCGCGCCCTTGTAGATTTCGGCGCACTCGTCGGCGCGCTGGCGCATCTGCACCTTGAGTTCGGGGTGCAGCTTCTTGCGCAGGAACACTTCGAGCTTGGCGGCTTCGTCGGGTCGGATGACTTGAGTCACGGGCGTGCGGGCTCCGGGGCCTTCTGGGATACAGGGAGGAATCGTCGCGTAAGGCCTGCGGAGAGTAACGCCGGAGGCTCAGCGATCAATGCCCGCGCGCGTCAGCCCCGGGACGGATCGCCGTCAAAATCGTCCAGCGCCTGATCCATGGAGCGCGCAGGCTCCGGGCAAGCGCCGCCCACCGGACGCGCCGGCACGCCCGCCACGGTGCAGTGCGCAGGCACGTCGGAGAGCACCACCGAGCCCGCGGCGACGCGCGCGCGCTCGCCCACGCGGATATTGCCGAGGATCTTCGCGCCTGCGCCGATGAGCACGCCTTCGCCCACCTTGGGGTGCCGGTCGCCGCGCTCCTTGCCGGTGCCGCCCAGGGTGACCTCGTGCAGCATGGAGACATTGTCGCCGACGACCGCCGTCTCGCCGATGACGACGGAATGGGCGTGGTCGAGGAACAGCCCGTCGCCGATGCGCGCGGCGGGATGGATGTCGATGGAGAAGCGCTCCGAAATCCGGCTCTGCAGATGGAAGGCGAGCGACTCGCGGCCCTGAGCCCAGAGCCAGTGGCCGATACGATAGCCCTGGATGGCGTGGAAACCCTTGAAATAGAGGAAGGGCTGCAGGAAGGACCGGCAGGCCGGGTCGCGTTCGTCCACCGCGATCATGTCGCGCGCGGCGCGCTCGGCGATGTCGGGCTCTCCGGCCAGCGCGTTCTCAACGACGTCGCGCACCAGAATGGCGTCAAGCTGGGCGTCCGACAGCTTCGCCGCGAGCCGGTGGGCCAACGCTTCGGCAAAATCGCCGTGTCTCAGGATCGCCGCGTGAAGAAAGCTCGCCAGCATCGGCTCTTCCGCGGCCGCAGCGGCCGCTTCAACACGCAGGCGCGACCAGACATGGCGCGCCGCATTGCGGGCTTCCTTGGGAAACTCAGCCAGGGTCATGTCCGCCCCTCCCTTCACCGGCGCGCCGGATCGCCGGACCGGTCCGCCAGAACGGCGCGCGCCAGATCAGGCTCGAGCCGACCGTGTCTGGCCATGTAGTCAGCCGCCGCCAGCATGGCCAGCGTGAAGCCGTCGCGAATCTCTCCCGCCATCGCCATGGCGAGCGCTTCCTGCACGCCGACGCGCCGCATGGTCATGTCCGCCTCGGCGGCCTCGCGTTCGGTTTCGCCCTCCTCCAGTTCCCAGGCCAGGAAGGCGATCGCCCGCTCATCGGTGATCGAGTTGGAGACGTCGTAGTCCAGAAAGCGCAGCCAGCGGCGCGCGCTCAGCCCGGCTTCCTCCCTGAGTTCGCGGCGCGCCGTGCTCTCCGGATCGTGATCGATGCGGCCGCCGCCTTCGGGGAGCTCCCAGGAATGCGCATCAAGCGTGAAGCGATGCTGGCCGACCAGCACCGTCGTGCCGTCCGGAAAGACCGGCAACACCCCGACGGCGAGGTTCTTGGGGCTCACCACCCCGTAAAGCCCCGGCGAGCCGTCCGGACGCAGGACGTCGTATTCGGTGACGCGCATCCAGGGGTTTTCATAGGCGGGGCGCTCGGCGAGCACGCTCCAGGGACCGCGCCGCGCGATCGGTCTGCGCGTCTGCATGCCATGCCTCCTTAAGCCGGAGCCGGATCCGAACCTTGAGCGTCGGCGGTCGCGCCTCCCGCTTCAAGCGCCCGGCGCCGCCGCGCCTCGCCTCGGACCAGCCAGACGAAAGCCGCCGGGGCCAACAGCAGCGCGAGCACGGCCGACCCGGCTACGCCGCCGGAGATCGCGGATGCGAACGGCAGCCAGAAGCTGTCGCCTTCGATCAGAAGCGGCGCAAAGCCGCCGATCGTCGTCAGCGTGGTTGAAAGAATGTGGCGGGTGGCGTCCATGACCGTTTCCCGGATCGCAACCGCATCGCCCGCAAGCGCGGCGGGCTCGTTCTTGAGCGCGGTCAGCACCACGATTGCGCCGTTGATCGACAGTCCAACAAGACCGAGCGAGCCGACGATCGCGTTGAAGCCGAGCGGGCTGTTGAACAACCAGACCCCGAACATCGCCAGACCGACGGATAGGAACCCGCAGAGAAACACGATCCCGGCGTAGCGGAAGGAGTTGAAGGCCAGCACCACGGAGGCGATCATGAGAATGACCAGCGGGACCGCGGTCGAGGCGAGATTGGCCATCGCTTCGCCCTGGTTCTCCGCATCGCCGCCGACGCCGAGGCGATAGCCGTCCGGCAGGGTGAAACCGGACTCGTCGAGACGGCGCTGGAACTCGGCGAGCACGCCCGCCGGCAAGGTGTAGGGCTCCAGATAGGCGCGCACGAAATTCGCACGCTCGCCCTGTTCGCGGACGATGATCGCGGTTTCCGGCTGCAGGCTGAGTTCGCCGAATACGCTCACAGAGGTCGGATCGGTCAGGCTTCCGAAGGGCAGCGGCGTTCCGCCGACATCGCCGGGAGCGGCGCGCCGGTCGGCGGGCGCGATGACGCGGACGGGCAGTTCCTGGACGCCTTCGAGCACGCTGCCGCCGACGCTTCCGTCGATCTCCCCGCGCAAACGCGCCGCAAGGTTGGCCGCGTTGAGGCCCGCCAGCGACAGCGAAGCCTCGTCGGCGTCGAGGCGCGCGATCGGTTCGCCGCGCTCGAGCACCGCGTAGGTATAGGTCACGCCAGGCGTTCCGGAGAGCACGGCGCGGATCTGGTCGGCGATGTCGTCGAGCACGGCGAGATCGGGACCGAAGATTTTCAGCTCGATCGGCGCATCGGTCGGCGGGCCCTGTTCGAACGGAAGCGCGAGGATGCGCGCATCCGGGAAGGCCTCGCGCGCACGCCGCTGGAAGTCCGAGACGACGGCGGCGGTGGCGTCTTCGGAGCGCGTGCGAACCCAGCCGGCGGCGAAGTTCGGGCGCGCGGTCACGCCGCTGATCACGTTGTAATAGGTTCGCGGCGCGCCCTCGCCGTGCACCCAGCCGACATCGAGGACGTCCTCGTATTCCAGCAGCATCTCCGTGGCGATCGCGGTGCGGCGCTCGGTCTCCTCGATGGAGGCGCTTGCGGGCAGGGTGAGCGAGAGCTGGAACATGTCGCGGTCGGTCGGCGGGAAGAACTGCGAGGGCAGCGTCGTCGCCGCGGCGAAGCCCGCCACAGGCAGGACGAGGCCGAGCGCCAGCCCGGTCCATGGCCGGGCGATGATCCCGTCCAGCAGCCAGCGATAGGCTTTCGCCAGCGGCTTCGAGCGCAATCCGTCGCGCCACCAGGCGTGGCCGTCCGCGTGCGTGCGGCCGTCGTCGAACCAGGCGGCGAAGGCGGGAATGACGGTCATCGCCAGAACAAACGAAGAGATGACGGAGAAGATCACCGACCAGCCGATCATGGAGATGAACTCGCCCGCCACGCCGGGCATGAGCGCAATGGGACCGAAGGCGAACACGGTCGTCAGCGTCGAGGCCAGAAGCGGCGTGAAGAGCGTCCGGATGGCCTTTTCCACCGCGTCTGCGCGGGCCATGCCGCGCCGGCGCAGCAGCAGGTAGTCGTCGACGATGACGATGGCGTTGTCGATGAGCAGCCCGAGCGCCACGACAAGACCCGTCACCGACATCTGATGCAAAGGCTCGCCCTTGATGTTGATCAGGATCATGACGAGCAGGATCGTCAGCGGCAGCGCCGAGCCCACGATGAGCGCCGAGCGCCAGCCCATGGCGAAGAACAGCACGGCGAAAACGATAAGCGCAGACAAAGCGAGATTGCCCGCCAGGCCCGCAAGCCGGTCGACCACGTAATCAGGTTGCGAGAAGACGATTTCGACCTCGACGCCGGGCGTGCGCGCGGCGAACTCCTGCACGGTCGCGGTTGCGCGCGCTCCCCAGGCGTCCGCCTGCAGGTTCTCCTGCAGGAAGGCGGCGACGAAGACGGTCGGCGTTGCGTTGTAGACCGCCGTGGAGCCGGGCGGATCACGATAGCCGCGGCTGATCTGCGCGATGTCGCCTGCGCGTACGAACCCGCTGGCGGGGTCCCCCGCCACGATCGCGGCGCGCACGCGGGCGACGCTGTCGAATTCTCCGGCGACCTCGACATTGAGATTGACCTCGGAGCCGGACAGCCGGCCGGCGGGCGCCTTGGCGTCGGCCGCGGCTAGCCGCTGTGCGACGTCGGCGGGCGTGAGGCCGAGGGATGCGGCGGCCTCCGCATCCAGCTCGACGCGGATCTCCTCCTCCGCCTCGCCGTAGATCTCCGTCAGCTCGGTGCCGGATATGTTGCGCAGATCGTCGCTGAGATTCTCGGCGAGCCGGGTGAGCACGCCCACATTGGGATCGCCCGCGCCCTCCGGCCAGCGCAGGGAGACGATCATTGTCGCCGCGCCGAGATACTCCTGCACCACTTCGGGCTGGGAGGCCTCCGGCGGCAGTTCCGGCACGGTCAGCGCGGCGCGGTCGGAGATTTTGGTCCAGGCCTGCTCGACCTGCGTCTCGGTAAGGCTCTCGTCGACATCGAGGCTGATGATCGAGATCCCGGCGCGGGAGGTCGAGGTGAGCTCGTTGATCTCGTCGAGCTCGAGAAGCGCGTTCTCCAGCGGCTGGGCGACCAGCGCCTCCACCCGGGCGGCGTCCGCGCCCGGATAGAAGGTGACGATCCGGCCGAAGCGCTTGATCAGCGTCGGATCTTCCTGGCGGCCCATCGTGCCAAGGGCTGCGAGGCCCGCGGCGATCACCAGAAACAGGGTGAGGATCGTCAGGCGCGGATAACGGTGGAACAGCGCGATCATGAAGCCCTACTCCGCTTCGGGATCGGCGGGCCGCACCCGGACGCCGGGCGCGACGCGCTGAAGACCGCCTGCAAGCACGCGCTCGCCGTCGCGCACGGCGCCCGTCACGTAGACGCGTCCGTTTTGCGTATTCAGCAGCTCGACGGTGCGCGGCTCGAGCCTGTAGGCGCCGGCGCCGTCATCGATCAGCACATATACCGACCAGAGGCCGCGGCGGGCTTCCGAGAGCGCGCTGAGCGGCGCCCAGAAGCCGCGCCGGTCTATGTCACCAGGCAGGACCAGCCGCGCGACGTCGCCGGGCGAGGCCGCAGCCGGGTCTTCAAGGTCGAAGACCGACGCCACCGACCGGGCGCCCTGTTCGACGACGCCGGTCTGCGCGCGAAGGCGCGCAGAGAAGCGGCCCTGGGCGGTCTCGAAATCATAGACGCCGCCGGGTTCGAGCCGTTGGGCGCGCGAGAGCGGCAGCCCGACGCGGGCTTCCAGCCGGCTGGTCTCGACCAGGCGAAGCACCGGCGCGCCCGGCCCGACGACGGCGCCTTCGTCGATGACGCGCCGGGTCACCACGCCGTCGAACGGCGCCTCGATCACGGCAAGATCGAGCTGGACGGCGACGGCGTCCGCGGCCGCGTCGGCGGCGTCCGCGCGCGCCTCGGCGGCGCGTGCGGAGGCGGCGACCTCGTCCAGGCGCTGCTGGGATATGTGGCCGCGCTCAAGCATGACCGTCTGGCGGTCGAGCGTGGTGCGCGCAATGTCGGCGTTCGCGCGGGCTTCAACCGCCTGTGCGCGGGCGGAGGCGAGCTGCGCCTCGAGCGCGCGGGTGTCCAGGGCCGCAAGGCGGTCGCCGGCGGACACGCGGTCGCCGACATCCACGCGCATGTCGGCGATGCGCCCGCCGGTCTCGAAGCCGAGATCGCTTTCGCGCGCGGCTGCAACGACGCCGGGGAAGCGTTCTGCAACCGAGGCGGCGTCGAGATACGCCGCCTCGAAGGTCTCAACCGGTGTCGGGCGGCTTTCCCCCGGCCCGTCCTGGGCGGTCGCCGCCCGGATCGAGCTGACGCCTACGACCAGCACGGCGATGAGCGCGACGGCGCCGAATACGGCGACGCCGAGACCGCGCTTAGGCTCCAGATCAACGACGTTTGGTGTATCGTGTGCAGACATGACGCCCTCCGCGGCGCGACTGTGCCACGGAGATAGGCGCAAAAACAACGTTTGAAAAGTGAACGGTGTTTAATCCGTTCAAATTTCGTCAGGCTGTCATGGATCGCATCATCATTTCCAGATGCGTTTCAATGACCTGCTCGCGGCGAATATGCTCGGAGCCGGGCATGCCCTCGGGAAAATCCTCGATGGCGACAAGCAGCATGGTCAGGCCGTGCAGGCTCGCCCAGATGCTCTTCGCCGCCAGCTTGGGATCGATCTCGGAGCGGAACAGGCCCTCGACGACGCCTTCCTCGATCATTGATTCGAGCGTGCGCGCCGCAGCGAAGGCGAAGCTGTCCTCCTCCGGCTTGGAGTGCTCGCCCCAGTGGCTGAACGCCATGAGATAGTGGTTCGGCTCCTCCAGCCCGGTCTCGATATAGACGCGCAGGCAGGACTTGCAGACCAGGCACAGATCGTTTTCGCACCGCGAGGCGTCGAGGCGCTTGAGGAGGCGCTCGAAGAACTGCTCGCGGATCTCGTCGAACAGCGCGTCCTTTGAATCGAAATACTTGTAAAGCGCAGCCGGCGAATAATCGATCCGCTCGGCGATGCGGCGCATGGAAATGCCCGCTTCGCCTTCCTCGGTGAAGATCGTCTCCGCCGCCTCGATGATGGCGTCGCGCACCTTCCGACGGCGGCGCTCAGCCGGGCTCATGTCGTCGCCGTGCAGGGTTTCTGCGGCCATGGGCTCCTTGCCCTTCCGCCGGCGCTGCGTTCACGGCCCCGGATGCGGGGCGCGGCGATGCGCCGGATGACTGTTCTTGTATTCTTGATATAGCGACGGTTTGAACCACAGGTCAAAGCAGCGGCGTTTGGCCGCTGGACGCCTTCACCCCGTCAAGGAGCCCCGCCATGACCGATCCGGCTGCGAGCGCCGTTGCACAGACCCTCCCCTTTCCCGAGCCCGGCGAGACGCTCGAAGCCGCCCGTGCAAGCGCGGAAACGCTGAGCCTCTTGGCGCGCCGGCGCTCGACCGTCGCCAAGGACATGACCGGACCGGGACCCGACGCGGCCCAGCGCGACGCCCTCATCCGGCTGGCGGCGCGCACGCCGGATCACGGAAAGCTCTTCCCCTGGCGGTTCCTTACCTTCGAGGGCGCGGCGCGTTCGCGCTTCGGCGCGCTTCTGGAGGCGCGCTTCCGGGAACTGGAGCCCGAAGCGCCGCCCGAGCGGCTTGCGCTTGAACGCACCCGCTTCGAGCGAGCGCCGCTGGTCATTGCGGTGATTTCCGATGTCGCCGAGAACCACAAGATCCCGGAATGGGAGCAGGTCCTCTCCGCCGGCGCGGTTTGCCAGACGATGCTCGTCGCGGCCGGCGCCATGGGCTTCGCCGCGCAATGGCTGACGGAGTGGTACGCCTATGACAGGGCGATCAAGGACGCGCTCGGCCTCCGCTCAGGCGAACGCATCGCGGGCTTCATCTATGTCGGCCGCGCCGCCGCAGCTCCGGTCGAACGCCCGCGAAAACTCCCGCGCGTTCAGTCCTGGGAGGGCTGAGCGGGCCGTTCCGGCTGGAACACATCCTCGATCCTCACCCCGAACGCGTCGGCGATTGCAAAGGCGAGCGAGAGGGAGGGATCATGCTTTTCCGTCTCGACGGCGTTGATCGCCTGGCGGGAAACGCCGACGCGCTGGCCAAGCTCGGCCTGGCTCCAGCGCTGCTCGGCGCGCAGCACGCGCATCCGGTTTTTCATGCATAGCGCCGGGAGACGACGGGCAGGGCGAGGCCCCAGACCGCAATCAACGCCGGCAGCACCCAGATAAGCGAGATGCGCGGCAGGTCGAAGGCGCCCTCCAGGAAACCCCAGGCGAAGCTTCCAAAGCCGACGACCCCGGCGGCCGTCAGGATCGCCTCGGCCTGAATCCTCTGCTGCACCTCGTCCAGGCCTCTGAAGGCGATCTGGAATTCGCGCAGCATCAGGAGCGCGGGCAATACCGGGGAGAGCGCCAAGGCGACCCGCAGCACGCCGTCCGTCTCGAAACGCCGATCGATGACTTGGGCGCCGATCACGGTGACGGCGTACAGCGCGCCCCAGACCGGAAACCAGCGGACGTAACGCTTCATCGACGGGGTCAATTCCACGGCCCCCAGACACCGGCTGCGGCAAGCGCGGTGACGATCCCGACTACGATTGCAGTCCAGGCGCCCCAGGTCATTTTACGGTGTTCGCTCATGCAGCGCTCCTGTCGCTTCCTGCTGACGATAAGTCAGGCATACCTGACATAGCATCTGGAAGTCAAGAGAACCTGACGTTTTGTCGCGACATGATGTCAGATGACGTGACAGGCGCGCTAGCCGCGGCCGCGGTAGGGCGCGACGCCCTGATCGGGAATCCAGAGACCCTTCGGCGCTTCGCCCCATTGCGCGAACACGTCGATCGGAATGCCGCCGCGCGGATACCAGTAGCCGCCGATCCTGAGCCATTTCGGCGCCAGCTCCTCAACCAGCCTGCGGCCGATCATGGTCGTGCACGCCTCATGGAAAGCGCCGTGATTGCGGAACGCGCCGAGATAGAGCTTCAGGCTCTTGCTTTCGACGATCCACTGATCGGGCGCATAATCGATCACCAGATGCGCGAAATCCGGCTGGCCGGTGACCGGACAGATCGAGGTGAATTCCGGACAGGTGAAGCGGATGAGGTAGTCCGCGCCGGTTTCCGGGTTGGCCACGCGCTCCAGGCGCGCGGTTTCGGGATCGGCCGGGAGAGAGGTCTCCGCGCCCAGCTGATCGAGCGAAGCATAGCGTTCATCGGTCATGGCGCGCGATGTAGCCGCAGGACACGCGCCCGGCAATGCTTCCCGCAGGCGCTGCAATCGCCTATGTGCAGACCTCTTTGGGCGCGCAGGGAGCGGGCGGACGATGGAAGACGCGCTGACGCTGATGCCTGCGGTCGTCCTTCTGGGCGTCGGGCTCGCCTGCATCCTGCTGGCGCGCGCGCTCAAGACCTCGCCCATCGTCACCTTCATCGCCGCCGGCGTCCTCATCGGACCCAACGCGCTCAACGGCCTGCAGCTGGGTCCGGCGACCAATCTGCTCGCCCAGCTCGGCGTGGTGTTCCTGCTGTTTGAGATCAGGCTCGGCTTTTCGCTCAGGACGATCCGGGAAAGCGGCCGGGACCTGTTGAGCCTGGCGCCCGTGCAGATGCTCGCCTGCACCGCCGGCTTCGGCCTGATCGCGCACGCCTTCGGCCTGTCCTGGCAGGCGAGCCTGATGATCGGGGCTGCGGCGGGCATTTCCGCCACCTCGGTGGTTTCCCAGACGCTCGCCGAGCGCAATCTCGTCACCTGTCCGCTTGGCCGTTCGACGACGGCGGTTCTGGTGTTCCAGGACATTGCGGGCATTTTCCTTCTGGTTTTCGCCGCATCGTTGATGCCTGCGCCCGAAACGGCCGCCCCGCCGGACGGTCTCGGCGCGGCGCTGGGACTGGCGGCGCTCAACGCAAGCCTTGCCGCCGGCGCCGCCGTCCTGATCGGCCGCTTCGTGGCCAATCCGGCTTTCCGCCTGCTCGCGCGAACCGGCAATGACGAGATCTTCACCGCCGCCGCCCTGTTCGTGGTGCTCGCCACGGCGGCGGCGACCGGCGCGCTCGGGCTGTCCTTGACGCTGGGGGCGTTTCTCGCCGGCATGATCGTGGCGGAAACGCCCTACCGCCACGTGATCCGCACCGAGGCGCGGCCCTTCGGCGCGCTCCTGCTCGGCTTCTTCTTCATCACGGTCGGCGCCGGGCTCGACTGGCGTTTGATGCTCGCCGAAGCGCACTGGATCGCTGCAGCCGTGTTCGGCCTTCTGGTGGCGAAGACCGCGCTGACCACCCTCGCCGCCCTTCTCAACGGCTGGAGCCGGCCGGGCGCCGTGCAGCTCGGCTTCGTGCTCGCGCAGGGCTCCGAGTTCGGGCTGGTGATCCTTGCCTTGCCAGGCGTCTCCGCGGCGCTGGGCCCGCAGGCGAGCGCGGTGCTGGTCGCCGCCAGCGCGGTGAGCCTCGCCGCCACGCCCGCCTGGATCGGGCTCGGCATGAAGCTCGCGCGCCGCCTCGCCCGCGCGAAGGCGAAACCCGCAACACCCTCCGCAGCCTCGGAGGGACGGCCGATCCTTCTGTTTGCGATGAACGACGCCGGCCGGCTCGCGATGGATGCGCTGACCCGCTTCCATGTCCCGGTCGTGGCCATCGACAGCGATCCGGACCGGTTCCTCGCAGCAATTGCAGACGGCTATTCGGTGAGCTTCGGCGATCCGTCGGATTTGCGCCTGATGAAGGCGGTGGGCGTCACGCATGCGCGCGCGCTGGCTCTTGCCAAGTCGCGCTACGAGATTTCCGAGGAGGTCACGTCTTACGTGAACAAGACCTATCCCGATCTCGCCCGCTTCGTCGCCGTGGAAAGCGAAGAGGAGCAAAGCCGCCATGAAGCGCTCGGCATGCACGCCGTGCTCGTCCGCGGCATGCCGCCAGGGCTTGAGTTCGCCGCCGCGCTGTTGCGGTTTTCCGGCGTGGAGGAGGCGCAGATCACCGCCTGGATGCGCGAGGTGATGGAGGCCTATGAACCAATGCGGCTTGCCGAACCGGCCTGACGCGACGCCGCCTCTAGCCTTCCACCGGAATGGCTGTGCGCGCAAAGACCCGGCGCATGGCGATGTTGGAGACAAGCCGCGTCACCCCCGGCAAGCCGGACAGGCGCTCGCGGTGCAGGCGTTCGTAGTCCGAGGCGTCGCGCACGAGGATGCGCAGGAGATAATCCTCCGCCCCGGTCATAAGATAACACTCCATGATCTCGGGAACTTCCGCCGCCGCCGCCTCGAAGCCCTCCATCGTCTGCCGGCGCTGGTTCTCCAGCGTCACAAGCGTGAGCACCGTCAGCCCGCGCCCGACCGCCTCGGGCTTGAGAAGCGCGGCATAACGCTCGATCACGCCGGCCTGCTCGAGCGCGCGCACGCGGCGATGACAGGCGGAGGCGGAAAGCTCCGCCGTCTCCGACAGGGCCGCCATCGTGAGCCGCCCCTCGGCCTGAAGCGCTGCAAGGATGGCGCAGTCGTGCCGATCAAAACGCATGATCCTCTCCTGCCAGCCACTTCCGACAACCGCGGACGGCAAAATCTGGCGCACAAGCCTTATATCGCGCTCTATTCGTGCGAACTTACAACAAAATTGCGCAAACCCCAGCGCCGGACCTATCTTCCGCGCACGATTTACGCGGATGCGTGTTCGCATCCGCAACATGAAACGGGAGGAACCCCATGCGCATCGGCGTGCCCAAGGAGATCAAGGTCCATGAATACCGCGTCGGGCTAACCCCGGCGGGCGCGCAGGAGCTCGTCAAGGCGGGCCATGAGGTGTACGTGGAGACGAACGCCGGCGCAGGCGTGGGCTTCTCCGACCAGCAATATCTCGCCGCCGGCGCCGCTGTGCTCCCGGGCGCGCAGGAGGTCTTCGACGCCGCGGACCTGATCGTGAAGGTCAAGGAGCCTCAGCCCGTGGAGTACGCCCGCCTGCGCGCGGACCAGACGCTGTTCACCTATCTCCATCTCGCGCCGGATCCGGATCAGGCCGAAGGGCTGCGCAGGTCAGGCGCAACCGCCATCGCCTATGAGACCGTGACCGACCGAGAGAACCGGCTGCCGCTTCTGCGGCCGATGTCGGAAGTCGCCGGCCGGATGTCGGTTCAGGTGGGCGCGGCTGCGCTGCAGAAGGCCAATGGCGGACGCGGCGTGCTGCTGGGCGGCGTGCCGGGCGTGACGGCGGGCAAGGTCGTCATCATCGGCGCGGGCGTCTCCGGCAGCCATGCAGCGGAAATGGCGGCGGGGCTTCGCGCGGACGTCACGGTGCTGGACCGCTCCATCCCGAAGCTCGCGGAAACCGACATGTTCTTCCGCGGGCTTGTGAAGACGCGCTTCTCCAGCGAGGCCAATCTCGCCGAGGAAGTCGCAGAGGCGGACCTCGTCATCGGCGCGGTTTTGGTGCCCGGCGCGGCCGCGCCCAAGCTGGTCACCCGCGAAATGCTCAAGACGATGAAGCCCGGCGCCGTGCTGGTGGACATCGCCATCGACCAGGGCGGCTGCTTCGAGACCTCGCGGCCGACCACGCATGATGATCCGACCTATGTCGTCGACGGCATCGTGCACTATTGCGTCGCGAACATGCCCGGCGCGGTCGCGCGCACCTCCACGCTGGCGCTGACCAACGCCACCCTGCCCTTCACGCTCGCGCTGGCGAACAAGGGCGTGCGCGAAGCCCTCAACGACGATCCGCACCTCGCCCGCGGGCTCAATGTCGCTGACGGCGAGATCGCCTATGAGCCGGTCGCGAAGGATCTCGGCCTGCCCTTCAAGCGCCCGGCCTGGCTCACGAGCCTGAACTAGACGCGCTGATGCCGGCCGCCGCGGCGACGGCTCTGGCCTCGTCGCGGCGAAACCACGCGTCCAGGTCGGCCTCGCTGCGCGTCTTGATGCGCACGCCGAACCATTCCGGCAGCGCACCGCCGAGCAGATACTCGACATCCTCCGGCGAGAGGCGCGCACGATAGCGCTCCTCATGGATGCAAACGCCCGCCGTGCAGCGCCGTTCACGCTCCACACGCACAAGCCGCACGCGCCGGAGCGGTTCGCCGAAATTCAGCGTCACGGGGTCGAGATAGGTTCCGTTGTGCGCATGGACGTAAAACTCCATCCACGCCGCTTCGTCCTCGCAATTGTATCCGCGGAGAAAGACGCGCAGATCCGGCTCGTAGGGCAGGTTGAACCAGAAGCGCATATGCGGCGTGCTGGCGATGCGGCAGCCGTCCAGCGGATGGTCGGAAACCTGAACGCGCGCCGCGATGCCGTCATAACTGGCGGTGCGGTATTCTCCGGGCATCATCGGCAAGGTGCCGCAGCCGGCCAGCTTTAAGGCACATGCAATTATAACCCAAACGCGCATCGATCGCCCCGCATTCCCGTTTCAGGGGAATCGTGGCGGCGCGCGCCGCGGCGCTCAATCAGCCTGCGGTTGCAAGCGTCACTCCGCCGCGGCCGCCGCCGCCGGAGCCCCGGCGATTCGGGCCTTTGCAGCGGCGTACTGCGCCTTGAGCCGATCAACGAAGACGGAGGCTTCCGGCACGTCCTTGATCGCGCCGATGCCCTGGCCGGATCCCCAGATATCCTTCCACGCCTTGGCGCCGCCGGTATTGGCCTCGGAGAAGTCCGTCGACAGGCCCTGGCTCTGATCCAGCGTGGCCGGGTCGAGGCCGGCGGCCTCGATGGAGCCGCGCAGATAGTTGCCGTGCACGCCGGTGAAGAAGCTCGTATAGACGATGTCGTCGGCGCGGCCTTCAACGATGCCGCGCTTGTAGGCATCGCTGGCGCGCGCTTCTTCCGTGGCGATGAAGGCCGAGCCGATATAGGCGTAATCCGCGCCCATCGCCTGCGAGGCCAGAACCGCATCCCCCGTCGCGATCGATCCCGACAGCGCCAGCGGCCCGTCGAAGAACTCGCGGATCTCCTGGATCAGCGCGAACGGCGAAAGCGTGCCGGCATGGCCGCCCGCGCCCGCGCACACCGCGATGAGCCCGTCGGCGCCCTTCTCCAGCGCCTTGTGGGCGAAACGGATGTTGATGATGTCGTGCATGGTGCGTCCGCCCCAGGCGTGCACGGCGTCGTTGAGCTCCGTGCGCGCGCCCAGCGAGGTGATCACCAGCGGCACTTTGTATTTCTCGCAGACCGCCATGTCGGTCTCGAAGCGGTCGTTGGAGCGGTGCACGATCTGGTTAACCGCGAACGGCGCCGCAGGCCGGTCCGGATTGGCGCGGTTGTAGCTGTCGAGGTCGGAGGTGATCTCGTCGAGCCATTCGTCGAGCTGGCTTGCGGGACGCGCGTTGAGCGCCGGGAAGGAGCCGACGATCCCCGCCTTGCACTGGGCGAGCACGAGCTTCGGATTGGAAATGATGAACAGCGGCGCGCCGATGACCGGCAGTTGCAGCTTGCCCTTCAGGATGTCGAGTTCGGCCATGGCGTCCTCCCGTCCGGCGCGGATCGGCCTCCGCGCGCTCTGATGCGCTTCACGCTAGCGCCTCGGGCGCCGGTGTCGAGAGCCGAGGTGAACGTTGTTCGCTAACCGGTTTCCACCGGCAGGTCCTCGCGCGCGCCCCACTCCGCCCACGAGCCGTCATAGAGCCTCACGTCACGCCAGCCGCCTGCAATGAAGGCGGCGTGGATGATCGCCGCGGTCACCCCGGATCCGCAGGTGGTGACGACGCGCGCCTCGCGGGGAATGTCCGGCAGCACCTTCCTCAGCGCATCTTCCTTGAGAAGCTTTCCGTCCGCGCCGATCACCTCCGTGTAGGGCAGGTTCAACGAGCCGGGGATGCGGCCGGAGCGCAGGCCCTCGCGCGGTTCGGGCTCCTCGCCGCGGAAGCGGCCCTGCGAGCGTGCATCGACGATGACCGCCAGCCGGTCGTCCAGCGCGGCGAGCACGTCCTCCCAGCTCATCCGGTCGTCGCGCACGAGGCGCAACGGCCGCTCGAACGCGCGCCGGCGCGGGGCGGCCGGCGCGCTTGTCACCTCACCGCCGGAGCGCCGCCAGGCCTCGAGGCCGCCGTCGAGCATGCGCGCGTCGCAGCCGAACCGGCGCAGCGTCCACCACACGCGGGCGGAGGCGAGATAGCCGTTCTGGTCATAAACAATGAAGCGCTCGTCGCCTGTCAGCCCGTTTTCCGCCAGCCAACGGGAGAACCGCGCCGCTCCCGGCGCCATGTGAGGCAGGCCGCTTGTGGGATCCTTCACCGTGTCGATGTCGAAAAAGACGGCGTCGGGAATCCGGCGCGCGGCGTAGAGGTCCGCGCCTGAACGCCCGGCGGCCGGCAGAAACCAGCTCGCCTCAACGAAGCAGGCTTTTTGGGTCGCCATGGCGGAGGCGGCGTTGATCGACACAGGTTCGTACATCCCCGTAGCGATACGGCGATCTGTGCCCGGCTCAAACGGTTTTCGGCCTGCCGCGTCAGACCGCCGCCCTGCGGCGCGGTCCCTCACGGCTGTCGAGGATCATGTCCATGCCCGCGATCCGGAACGGCTCGCTCTGGCCGATCCACTCCATCGCCTCTTCCATGGCGGGAAACACGCGGTACTCGGTCGTCGCAGCCTGCGACGGCGGGAAGAAGGCCGTCCAGGCGCGGGCCATGGCGTCGGTGTCGGAACGTCCGCCCACGATGGCGGAGCGGCGGCGCAGATCCCGCGGCAAGCCCGACTGGACCGCGGCGACATAGTGCGCGAAGCGCACGAGATCGGCGGGCTGGAAGCTGATCTGCACCTCTACGCCGTCATACCAGATGATTTCATTGAAGCTGCGGTCGTAGCGTCCGCTCGCGATCGTCTCCGCCAGCCGCCGCAGATCCTCCGCCGAAACGACGGGGGTGAAGCGGATGACGTTCAGCCGGCGGTCCGGCGCGGTGAAGAGCGCAGCAGGCAAGAGAGATCCGTTCCGGTCGGCGTCGATGCGCGTAACCGTTGCACAAGAGGGTAACGAACTGGCTAAGAGGGGAGCCTAGTCCGGCCGTGCGTCGGCGACCCGCCACATGTAGAGCGCAAGCCGCGAGCGCTCCGGCGCGAAGCGTTTCGCGTTGACGGCCGTCTTCCGGCGCGGGCCGATCAGGCGCTGGAAGGTCTTGCGCGCCGCGACGTCGCCGTCCGGCCAAATGTCGCGCTCGCCAAACCAGAAGATGTTGAGCATGTCCGCCGTCCAGGGACCGACGCCCGGGGTCTCCACGAGGCGCTGCTTGCGGGTTTCGGGCGGCAGCGCGGCGAGCGCATCCGAGCACAGGCGGCCTTCGGCATGAGCGTCGGCAATCGCCTTGACGGCCTTCGTCTTGGCGCCCGACAGCCCGCAGGCGCGCAAGGCTTCCGCGGGCGCGTCGCCGACATGGCGGAGCAGGTCGCCGCCCGCGGCCCTCTGCAGCCGCTCCCAGATGGTCGCCGCCGTGACCGACAGCTGCTGGCCGACGACCGCCCGGCACAGGCGTTCAGGCAGCGGCTGCGACCGGTCGGGAACGAACGGCACCGGTCCCACAGCGCGAAGCGCTGCGTGGAGTTCCGCGCTCAACTCGCGCGCAGCGGCGAGAAAGGCCTCATGCACGATGGGGGCGTCCGACATGGCCCGAGCTTAGCGCATGATCGCCGGGGTTTGCCGACATTGGATTGAACTTTCCACGCCTCCCGAGAGGAAGGTGGCGCGAGCCCGGTTACGCCGGAGGCTCCCTCAGCGCTTGGGCACGCCGAGGGAGAGAAAGGCCGGCGCCATGAACAGCACCACAAGGCTTGCGAACACGATCCCGAACGCGATCGACACCGCCATGGGGAACAGGAACTGCGCCTGCACGCTCGTCTCGGCGATCATCGGCGCCAGCCCGATGAAGGTCGTCAGCGTGGTGAGCAGGATCGGGCGGAAACGCCGCCGGACGGCGTCGACGATGTTGTCGAGCGTCGCGCCGGGCCGCAGCCGCCTTGGCGATCCTGATCATTGATGCGCATCTGCATCCCCGCACCCTCGCTGACTTTCGCGGTCGAGCAAGGGGGGCGCTAGCCGGTTTTTTGTGACCAATTGTTGCCGCGCTGCGGGCGGGCGCGCTTACCGTTTCGGCACGCCCAGCCGGTCAAGCCGCCAGCGCAGCGTGTCGATCCGGTCCTGGCCGAAGAAGGGCTCGCC
>CAZLOV010000014.1:0-29093 GCA_964561235.1 uncultured Caulobacterales bacterium | reverse complement strand
GATCCTCCTTACGTCAGGCCACCATCAGTCTCAAAATACCTGACGACGGACACAGAGATCGGTGCCGCACGACATCTATCGACAGCGCAATCTCGTCGAACGTTACTTCTGCAAACTCAAGCACTTCCGGCGATGCGCCACCCGCTTCGACAAGCTCGCCAGAAACTTCCTCGCCGCCGTCGCCCTCGCCTCAGCCCGCCTCTGGCTCAGAGCTTATGAGTCCAGAACCTAGGAACGGTGGCTCGTGAAACGGGCGCGCCGGGACAATCCGCTCCTGCGGACCCCCGATCACTCAGCGGGCAAAGAACAGGATGGATGCAACAAACCGATGGCGGTTTTATTTCATTGATATGACAACCGCCCCTGCTCGCCCGGACTGCTGCGCGCCAGGGCCGGGCCGCTGTTTGTCAACCATGATTAATGGGGTCTAAGGCGCTGAAATATTACGGATGATGGCTTGGTGTGGCGCGAAAACACGCCCATGGATCTGTATTGATGAAATTTCCATGACAAGCCTTGGGTCTTCACTGCATCTTGCGGCGAAGGGTGAAACGCGCGCAGCATCTAGATCGCCTCCGCCCGGCTTCCGCGCGCCTTGACCCGGGCCGCCAAGCCTACGTTTCATGTATTTCACAATAATAATGTAATGACCGCACCCGCCGTATTCGCCGCGACTTTCGCCGCTTCGCTGGCGCTGTTTCTTGTCCTGTGGCTGAACGCCCGGCGGCTCGGCGACCCCAGCTTCGTGGATGCGTTCTGGGCGTTCGGAATGGTGATGAACGCCTGGATCGCGTTCGGCCTTTCCGCGGGCTGGGAGCCGCGACAGGCGCTGCTCACGGCGCTGACGACGGCATGGGGATTGCGGCTCGGCGCGCATCTCTTCAACCGCTGGCGGCGCGAGGGCGAGGATGCGCGCTACAAGGCGCTGCTGGCAGGCATAAGGCGCAAGCGCGGCTGGAGCTTCGCGCGCGCCAGCCTGCTGTTCGTCTTTCTGCCGCAAGCGGTGCTGATGTGGCTGGTCTCGCTGCCCGCCCAGGCCGGTCAGGTCCATGCCTCCCCGGCCGAATTCGGCCCCGCGGCGTTGATCGGCGCCTTGCTGGCCGTCTTCGGCATCCTGTTCGAGACCGTCGCAGACCGGCAGTTGGAACGGTTCAAGCGCGAGCGCGACGATCCGCGCGCGGTCATGGATCGCGGCCTGTGGGCCTGGTCGCGGCATCCCAATTATTTCGGCGAGGCGTGCGCCTGGTGGGGGATATGGCTGGTCGCCGCGGAAACCCCGCTGGGCTTTGCAAGCCTGGTCGGGCCAGCGTTTCTAACCTTCACGCTGCTGCGCTGGTCCGGCGCGCCGATGCTCGAGCGCCACCTCGCCGAAGCGAAGCCGGATTATGCGGATTATGTCGCGCGGACGAGCCCGTTCCTGCCGTGGCCGCCTAGGCGGCGCGGTCCGGGTCCAGATCCGGGGTGAGGCTTGAAAGCCATTCGATCAGCACGCGAACGCTCTGACAGGCCTCGTCCACCAGCGCCTCGGCCGGAGCCGTCATCTCCGCGGCGCGCGTCCGCACGGATTCGGGACAGAAAGTGAAAACGACGACGGCGACGCCTGACGCAACAGCCGTGATGATGATCTTCATGTCCGCCTCCCCAGGGTCTGAGCCCGATTTGACGGTACATTAACATTACGGGACGTTCATGAAAAATAATTCATGAGCATCGCGGCCTGCAGTCACTCTGCGCTGACTTCCTGAGCCGCTTCAGGCGGTTGCGCGAGCCGGCGGAGCTGGGGCGTGTCCGCGCGCAGGGCGGCGAGCCCGCGCGCCAGGCTCTCCAGCGCCTGGACGACCTGGAGAACGGCGGCCTGCTGAGAGGGGTTCGGGGCCAGCTCAAGCCGCTCCGCAGCCGCTTCGATCCGCGCGGCGGCGGCCTCATAGCGGCCGGGTTCCGGCAACGCGCCGGCTTGCGCCTCAAGCCGCGCGATGACGGCCTCCAGCGGTTCGGCGAGCCGCCGCGCCGTCGCCTCGGCGGCGTCGCGGGAGAAATCGCGCACGATGCCGGCCATGTCCGCGCGCAAACGGTCCAGCGGATCAGGACCGGACGCATCGGCGAAAGGCGGCGGCGCGACCTCGCCGGCCTCAAGCGGCTCCGTTTCGATGACGGCCGCGTCCAGCGCTTGGGTCTCGTCGCCATCGGCGTCGCCCGGCGGCGGCGCGTGCAGGTCGTAGGTTTCCGCGTCCGGAGCGTCGTCCTGGAAGGCCGGCTCAAGCGTTACGGCCTGGCCGTCGTCGGCGCCGAACAGGCTGTCCGCCAACAGGCTGCGCAGACGCTCGAGCGCCTCCGCATCTCCAGACGACGCGACAAGGAATACAAGCCCGCCATCCGGACGGGCGTGCAAGGCAAGCGACGGTTCACGCCCGATGAAGAGTTCGACGAAGCGCGCGACATGCTCGGTCAGCGCCGGGTTGGCGGCCGCCGCCGGCAGCGAGACCGACAGGCGATGCAGGACGGGCGCGGCGGCGGGATGGCTTGCGTCGGTCATGGGGGCTTCCCCGGCAGGCGAAACCCGGCGGTCCCCGGGCGAAGCCACAGCACCATGCTTATTCGATTGATGTTCGGTTAAGCCTCCGCGTCGCGCTTGAGCCCGAAGAACGCGGCGTAGAGGCAAGGCGCGGCGATCAGGGTCAGCACCGTTGCGAAGGCCAGGCCTGAGATGATCGTCACGGCCATGCCGCGGAAAAAGGCGTCGAAGATCAGCGGCGTCATCCCGAGAATGGTTGTGCCGGCGGCGAGAAAGACCGGGCGGAGGCGGCTGACGGAGCCCTCCAGAACCGCGTTTTCCGGGACGTCGCCTGCGTCGATGCGCTGATCGATCTCGTCGACCAGAACGATCGCGTTCTTGATCAGCATGCCCGAAAGCGACAGGAAGCCGAGGAGCGCGGTGAAGCTGAAGGCCGTGTCTGTGGCCAGAAGGCCGATGGTCACGCCGCAGATCGACATCGGCACGATCGCCCAGATGATCAGCGGCTGACGCACCTTCAAAAACAGCAGGAAGCTCGTCATCAGCATGACGATGAAGCTGATCGGCAGCACCGAGCCCAGCGACTGGTTCGCCTCCATCGAGGCTTCATGCTCGCCGCCCCATTCGATGGCATAGCCGCGCGGCAGCTCGGTGTCGGACACGATCGCGGAGAAGCGCTCGAAGGCCGAGGCCGCCGTCTCCTCGCCCGGGGGATTGGCCTGGATGGTGAGCGTGCGCACCCGGTCGAGGCGCTGGATCAGCGTGTCCCGCGCGACAAGATCGAAGTCGGCGACGACCTGGTTCATCGGTACGTAGCTCTCCTGCGCCGGGCTCCATATCAGCCGGTCCGACAGAGCTTCCGCCTCGACGCGCTCCTCCACCGGCGCGCGCGCGATGATCGGGATGAGGTCGTCGCCTTCGCGGAAGACGCCCACCTGAAGTCCCTCGTTTACGAAGCGCAGCGCCTGTCCGATATCCTCGCGCGTGACGCCGATCGTGCGTGCGCGCTCGTCGACGATGTCCGGCTCGATGACGAGTTCGCGCTGACGCCAGTCGGTGCGCAGGTCGCGCACGTCCCCGCTTTCCCGCAGCCGCGCCAGGGCGTTGTCGGCGATTGCACGCAGGACGTCGGCGTCCGGGCCTGTTATGCGCGCTTCAAGACGCGCGCCCGCAGGCGGACCAAACACGATGCGCTCGGTGCGCGCCTCCATGTCGGGAAAGTTCTCGCGCACATGAGCAAGAATGCGCGCCTCCAGGCGCGGGATCGCCTCGAGCGAACCGGCGCGCACGATCAGCTGCCCATAGGCGCTGCTGGCCTGTTCGGGCGCATAGGTCAGCATGAAGCGCGTCGCGCCGCGCCCGGTGAAGGCGGTGACCGCCTCCACCCCGTCGAGGCCCTGAACGAAACTGCTGATCTCGCGCACGGTCGCGTCAGTGACGAGGATGTCCGTTCCCTGCGGCTCCAACAGGTTCACGTAGAAGATCGGCGTGTTGGAGTTGGGGAAGAAGGCGTTCTTCACGAAGCCGAAGCCGAAAACGCATGCAGCCGTCAGCCCGACGAGGGCGGCGAGCGTCAGCCCGCGCCGGCGCAGCGCGCCTGTCAGCAGATTGCGATAGGCTGCGTACCATCCGCCCGCATGGCTCTCGCCGTCGCGCGCGGGCACCCCCTTGAACAGGTGGAACGCGAAGAGCGGCGCGACGGTGATCGCCAGAAGCCAGCTCAGCCCCAGCGAGATGGCGATCACGGCGAACAGCGAGAACAGGAATTCTCCGGTGGAATCCGGCGACAGCCCGATGCCGGAAAACGCCATCACCCCGATCACGGTCGCGCCAAGCAGCGGCCATTGCGTCGCGCTCACGGCCTTTTCCGCAGCCTGCATCCGGTCTTCGCCCCGTTCGACGGAGACCTGCACGCCCTCGGTCACCACGATGGCGTTGTCCACGAGCATGCCCATGGCGATGATCAGCGCGCCGAGCGAAATGCGCTGCATGGTGATGTCGAACATCCCCATAAACATGAGCGTGCCTGCGATCGTCAGGAGCAGGACCGCGCCGACGGTCACGCCTGCGCGCCAGCCCATCGCCACGCACAGCACGCCGATGACGATGGCCAGCGAAGTCGCCAGATTGACGAGAAAGCCGTCGATGGCTGCGTCCACGGCGACGTGCTGTTCGTAGACGGGCTCAAGCCGCACGCCCAGCGGGAGGTCCGGCTCCATCTCCGCCAGGCGCGCCTCCACCTGCTCGCCCACATCGACGATGTTCGCATCAGGAAGTCCGGCGACACCGATCGTGAAGGCGCTTTCGCCGTTATGCCGGATGTAGACGTCGGCGCGCTCCTGCGCGTCGCGGACGACCTCGGCCACGTCGGACAGGCGCAGCGTCTCGCCTGCATCTCGCGGATTGATGAGCAGGTCGCCCAGCGCCTCCACGCCGCCGGCCTGCTGGGGCAGGTTCAGCCGCACAAGGCGGTCGGCCGCGCGCGCCGCGCCCGCATCGACCACCTGGTTTTCCGTCGAGACCGCCGAGACGACCGCCTGCACCGGCAAGCCCAGCCGCGCCAGGTTCTCCTGCGGGATCTCGATGAACAGGCGTTCTTCCGGCACGCCTGCAGTCTCCACCTTGGACACGCCGTCGACGGTGAGCAGTTCGCGCCGCAGCGTCTTGGCGATCTCGCGCACCTCGTCGTCGGAATACCCCGGCGCCATGACCGCGTAGAAAATGCCGTACACGTCGCCGAAATCATCGAACACGACCGGGTCGCCCGCCCCGGGCGGCAGGCCGCCGCGCGCGTCGGCCACGCGCGAGCGCAGCTCGTCCCAGATCTGGGGCAACTCGTGGCTGTCGAACCGGTCGCGCACTTCGACGCGGATTTCCGAAAGCCCCGGCGCGCTTTCCGAGCGCAGCTCGCGGATCTGGCTCATCTGCTGGATGGCGGTCTCGAGATGCTCGCTGACCTCGGCCTCCACCTCCTCCGCCGTGGCGCCAGGATAGGCGGTGAAGACGAGCGCCTCCTTGATCGAGAAGGAGGGATCCTCGAGCCGTCCGACGCTGGAGAACCCCCACAGCCCGCCGAACAGCACGCTGAGGATGATCATCCAGGTGAAGACCGGCTTCTCGATGGAGAGCCGGGCGATGCGCGAACGCGACGACCGCGCGGCGGCTCCGGCGGTGGGCTCGGTCATGAGGGCGGCCTTCAGCGTTCGGGGGCGGCGGAGCCGTAGCGCACCACGGCGTCTATCGGGCGCACGCGCATCCCGTCGTGAAGCGCATGCACGCCCGCGGTGACGATGCGTTCGCCGGCGCTCAGGCCGTCGTCGATCAAGACCTCTTCGCCAGCCACGCGGCCGGTGGAGACGGCGCGGCGTCGCACCTCGCCGGAGGCTTCGTCGAAGACATAGACGTAGAAGCCGCCGTCAGCCCCGCTGGCGAGGGCGGAAAGCGGCGCGCGGACGGCGGCGGCGGTCCGCGCCGCGTCCGGGTCGCTGATGAGAACGTCCACCGAAGCGGTCATGCCCGGCAGGATGTTGGCGGGCACCTCCACGGGCAGGGCGAACACCACCTGATAGGTGCGCGAGGCGCTGTCGGCTTCCGCGTTGAGTTCGCGGTACTCAAGCGGGAAGACCTGGTCAGGCAGGAAGGGGAAGCGCGCGGTGACTTCAGGGGCGTCCTCGCGGTCAAGCGTCGCAATCAGGCTTTCCGGAACCGAGATGGCCACCCGCAGCTCGCTGACATCCTGCAGCCGCAGGACGGGCTGGCCCGGCGAGACCGTCGTGAAGGGGTCGACGAAGCGGCGGCTGACCAGCGCGTCGAACGGCGCGCTCAGCGTGGCGTAGGCGAGGTTCTGGCGTGCGTTCTCGACCGCCACCGAGCGCAGGTCGAACGCGGTGCGCGCATCCTCAAGGGCTGCATCGGCGGCGATGCCGCGCTCGTGCAATGTCTGGACGCGTTCGAGATTCTGACGCGCCTGCTGGAGTTGCACCTGCGCCTCCCTCAGCGCGCGGGTGAAGTCCTGGTCCTGAAGCCGGGCGACCACGGCGCCCTCCGGAATGACCTCGCCTTCAGCGACGGAGAAATCCGCCAGACGGCCGCCGACCTGAAAGGCGAGATCGACCGTCAGCCGGGCCTCCACCCGGCCGACGAACTCGCGCCGGGCGGCGTCGCCGGCGGCGGAGACCGTCTCGATCCGCGCCGCACGCGGCGGCGTCTCCACTGGCGCGGTCTCTTCCGCGCAGGCTGCAAGCAGGGCCGCGAGAGCAAGCGCGGCGGGGAGGAGGAAACGCGCCATGAGGTCTTATGTCTCCGAGACGAGGGCGACGAGGCGGTCGCGCAAGGCGGCGCGGGCCTCAGGGGAGATGTCGTAGAGCTTGAGCATGCGGCCGAAATGCAGGCCGTCCGCGGCCAGCATGGCCAGCATGCCGAGCGTCGGATCCGGCGAGAGCGCGGCCAGACGCGCGCGCACCTCGTCCATGTATGCGCGCGCCGGGTCGAGCAGCTGGGGCTGTTCCGCCGAGGCGGCGAGTAGACCCATCGACAGCTCGTGGTTTTTCTCGCTGTGTTCGACTAGCGCGTGAACCAGCGCGCCCGCGGGGCTCATGCCCCTGTCCTGCGCAGCGGCGGCGAGCGCCTCGATCTCCGCGCGCGCGCTCAGAATCAGCCGCTTGACCATGCCTTCGACGAGCGCCGGCTTGGACGGAAAATTGTAAAGCACCCCGCCCTTCGAGAAGCCGCTCTCGCGCACCACGGCGTCGATGGTCAGCCGCCCCGCCCCGTCGCGCATCACCACCCGCTCGGCCGCATCGAGGATGCGGTCGCGGGTGCTGGCTTTTTCAATCTCGGCGCCGGGGAGGCTCTCGGCCATTTTGCGGCTCTTGCACAGTTTATTGTGCACCGCATCTAGACCGTCTGGACGGTTTGTTCAAGGAAGCCGCGTCAGAAAACTTTCGCGTCGCGGGTTAAGTCATTCCCGTAACGACGGTTTCGAGACCGAGACGGGCGAGCGCGGCCGGATCGGGCGTCTTTAGCGCCCGCTTTTCCTTGTCCGCGCCCGCATCGCTGAGGTATGGGCGAATATCCAGGCGAGGGGTTGGAGGATCCGAAATGCTCGACGGCGCGGCTGTGGCCGGCGCGACCTTTTTCGGCCTAGAGCCGATGGGGTTCGCCCTCGCGATGATCGGTTTCTGCTTTGCAGCCTACGCGATCGTCGCCAACGACGTGATCCAGACGCTGGGAACGTTTCTCGCCTCCAACGCCAAGCGGCCCTGGTGGGTCCTCTGGCTTTTCGCCTCGACGATCATCGTTGCGGTGATGCTCTACGGCTGGTTCGGCTATGACGGCGACATCGCCTTCGACCGCCTGAACTCCATCCCGTTCCCCGAAAGCGGCATGCAGTGGTGGCACGTCATCCCGCCGCTCATGCTGCTTGCGCTGACGCGCTTCGGCATTCCGGTCTCGACCACCTTCCTAGTGCTGACGATCTTTACGTTGACCGGCGGCGCGGCGACGGCGGGCGTGCTGGGCGACATGCTCCTCAAGAGCCTGCTCGGCTATGTGGTCGCCTTTGCGGCGGGCGGCGTGATCTTCGTCCTGATCTCGCGCAGCTTCGAGCGTTGGGTGGCGAACACCTCGGTGGAGGATCATGCCGGCGGCGTGCTCGGCCTTGGCGCGGTCGCGGGCCTGACGGCGGTGCTGGTCTATCTGCTGACGCAAGGCCCGGTGCTGCCGGATCTTGCGAACGCCAACTGGATCGCGGTCGGCGTCGTCATCGCCGCCGCCGTCGGGGTCGGCCTCGCGACCATGCGGCTTAACACCTGGTATGTCCTGCAATGGCTTTCGACCGGCTTTCTTTGGTCGCAATGGCTGATCCAGGACCTGGCCAACATCTTCGTGTTCCTGCCGCGAGAGACCACCGTCGATCCGGTCACCGGCGACGTGTCCGTGACCTTCCCTTTGTTCATGCTGCTCTTCGCCACGGCCCTGATGCTGCTTTTGCACGCGATCATCTTCGCGATCCGCGGCGGTGAGATTCAAAAGATCGTCTTGTCGAAGACCAACACCGTGGACGTGCGTTCGGCGACGATCGTCGACTTCGCCTTCGGCGTCATCCTGATGTACTTCAAGGAAATCAGCGACATCCCGATGTCGACCACCTGGGTGTTCCTGGGCCTGCTCGCCGGCCGCGAGCTGGCGATCTCGCTGGTTTCAGGCCTTCGCACGCGCGGCGAAGCCGCGTTCGACGTCGCCACCGACGCTGCGCGCGCCGGCATTGGCCTCGTGGTTTCAGTGACGCTCGCGCTTGGCCTTCCCGCCATCGCCAACGGCGAGTTTCCGGATATCGGCCAGGCGTTGTTCGGTGACCCCGCCGGCGAGCCCGGCGCGGCGTCGAGCCTGCCGGAGGATCCCGCCGGGGAGGACGGCGGCCCGTAAGCCCGCCTAGTCGTATTCCCGCCGCCAGCTTAGCGATACGGCCGCATCGCCGGTTGTGGTGACGCTTGAGCGCACCGACAGGCGCCGCGTCAGCGACCACTCGATTGAGGTGCGCGGTGCGCCGCCCGCCGTCGGCGTGGCGACCTCCAGATAAACGTCTTCGGTGAGATAGCGGCCGCCGGTGACGACCGTTTCACCCTGGGCGTCGGAGGCGAAGGCGAACTGGTCCAGCCCGGTCGCGGAACGCACCGCGGCGAAGGGATCGAACCCGCCGGACAGGCTTGCGAGCGCAGCGGCGAGCTGAGCCGCCTCCACGCCGCTGAGCGACCCGGCGCCGCGATTGAAGAGAAGGCGCGATGCGATCTCGTCCTCCGGCAGGCTCGGGCGGGAGGAAAGCGAGAATTCCGGCTCGGCGACGCGGCCCGTCACCGACACGCGCGCGGTGATGTCGGCGGTCTCGCGCACGGCGAGGATGTCGAGGCGCGCGTCTTCAACCGGGCCTGCAAAGCGGATAACCCCGCGCTCGATGGTGAAGTTCTGCCCGATCAGCGAGGCGCGGCCGCGTTGCAAGGTCGCATCCCCTCTCAGGGACAGATCGTTGGAGCGGCCGCTGACGCGAAGGTCGAGCCCCCATTCGGTATCGAACTGCGGCCCGCGAACGAAAATGCGCGCGGGCGCATCAACGCGCAGATCAAGTTGCGGGGTCAGCCCGCCGCCGCTGTCGACCGGACGCGCGCTGCGAGGCGCGTTCACTTCGGTGACGTCCAGTTCAGGGATGGGCGCGCGGCCTGCTTCGGGCGGACGGATTTCCGCGCGGTCAAGGCGGATGTCTCCGCCGACCCTCAAGGCGCCGTCTTGCACGCGGGCGCTCACGGTCCCGCCGCCGATCGCGGTGCGGTCGGGATGATTGATCAGGCGGAAGTTCTGGAACTCGCCGTCGAACTCGGCAAGCAGGTCGGCGCTCCAGGATGCTTCGCCCGAGCCGGTGAAGCGACCGCCGCGGCCGTCCTGGGCGGTCAGCCGCGTGATGCGAAGCGTGTCGCCCGCAAGCTCCGCGCGCGCATCGATCACGCGCAGGTCAAGGCCGGTTTGCTGGTCGATCAGCCGGCCGGAGTTCAAGAGCGCCGCGCCCTCGACGACGGGATCTCCAAGCGTCCCGGCGACGTCAGCGCGAACGCGAACCCGGCCGGACAGCTGAAGCGTCTCGGGCAAACGGAACGCTGCAAGCGTGTCGACCTGCCCGCGGCCCTCGATCCGTCCCTGGATCCCGGCCGCCCCCGGAAACGCAGCGCCCAGCGCGCCGACGGGACCGGTCTCGACATTCAACCGAGCGTCCGCCGACAGGCCTGCCGCCTGCGCATCGGCGTCGAACCGCCAGCCAGCCTCGTCAAGCGTGAAGCGCGCGCCCAGATCGAGCGCGTCGGCGTCGTCGATCTCTGCGGGCTTGAGCTGGCGAAGCGAGGCCTCGCCCTCGCCCGTCCACACGCCGCCGCTGCGGTTCAGAGCCGCTTGCGCGCTCATGCGGCCTTCCAATGGCGCACCGCCCAGCAGGTTGGAGATCAGCGCAGCCGGCGCGTCCTCGGCGGACACCGAGATTACATCGCGCGCCGCCTCGATGCGGATGACCCCGTCGCCGACGCGAAGCGCGCCGGAGGCGCCGGACGGCCCGTCATACCTGATAGGGCGCTCGGTCGCGAAATCGACCCCGCGATGCCGGCCGGAAAGAGCAAGCTCTCCAGCGCCTGCGTCCGCATCGAACGCGCCCTCCGCCTCGATCCGGAAAGGCCCGTGCCAGACCCCGTCTGCAGAGATCTGCACGGCGGGGTTTGAGGGCGTTCCCGACAGCGAGGCCTCTAGCCGGTCGAGGGCGGCGCCGTCGCCGGTGACGAAATCGGCGGCGACCACGGACAGCGAAAGCGCGCCGGGCGACAGCCGGCCGCTCACGGCGGCCTCGCCGAAACCCGTCAGCGGCGCGGCCTCCAGATCGATCACCACAGCTTCAGGCTCCGCCGTGACCGCGCCGGACAGCGCCGCCGGTCCGAAGCGGCCGTCGATCTCGTCGAGGCGGAGGCCCGTTTGGGTGCGCGCCAGGGCGCCGCCCACATCGACCGGTCCGCCCGGCCCGCCGCCGTCGAGCCGCCATGCGCCGTCTCCGGTGTCGTCGAGGGAGACGCGAAGCCGCGGATCGCTCAGCTCGACCGGGCCGGCCGCCAGCCCCGGCGCGGTCAGTTCGATACGCGCTTCGGTGAGCGCCGGCCCGGCGCCGCGCAACTCGAAGCCTGCGTCCATCGCGCCTGAGAGCGTCACCGCGGAGACGGGCGCGCGTCCAGTCCAGGCGCCTGTTCCGGCGACGCGCCATTCTTCGGCGCCATAGGCGCCCGCGCCGTCGAGCGTGAACCGGTCGGAGGCGGCTTCAAACGTTTCAAGCGTGACCGCGCCGGCCTCGTAGACACCGTTTGCCGCAACATCGACGCGATCCCCGGCGAGCTCGCTCAGGCCGCGCGCTTGCCCCCGGGCGTCGAAGCGCAGGGCGCCGTCCAGCGCGCCCCCGATGGCGGCGCTCAGGTCGGCCTCTCCGGAAAGCCCCGCCTGAAGATCGGCGAGCGGCAGCGCCTGCGCGGACACGTCCGCCTCGATGCGCCGTGTATCAAGGCGGTAGCGCCCGGACGCCGACACCGCGCCCACATCGGTTTCAAGCACCGCCTCGTCGGCTACGATCCGCCGGTCGCCGCGTTCATACCGGCCGTTGAAGCGAAGCTGCGGCGCATCGCCCAGGATGGCGCCCGCCCGCCCCTCAAGCACTGGATGACGCAGGCCCGCAGCCTGCGCATCGAGGGTCACGTCCACGACGTCTCCGCGCAGGCTCGCGCGCAAGGCGGCGTTGAGGCTTGCGACCCGGACCTGAGCGGCGTCAACGTCTTCGGCCTGCAGCCGTCCGTCGAAGGCGGGCGCCTCCGCTATCGAGATGTCGCCGGCGAGGAGCAGCCGGTTCAGCGACATCGCGCCGCCGGACAGGCTTTGGGCCGCCGACGGGTCCAGCTGCAAGCGAACAGCGCCGTTGCGCGCATCGGCGAACCGGAGCTGGAATGATCCCGCGGCGCCCTCTGCGGTCAGTTCGGCGTCGGCAAACCGATCCTGCGTGCGGCGCGAGAACAGCTGCGGGCCCGTAAGGGTCACATCATAGGCGCCGTCCAGCCAGGGCGCAGCACCGGCGACGGCCGGGTGAGCCGCAGGCTGAAGCTCCGCTGCGCCCTGTGCGGCGCCGTTCGTCCAGCTCAACCGGCCGCTGGCGAATTCCGCTGCGTCAATCTGCATGGAAAACGCACCCTCGCCTTCGTCCAGCGTGCCTGAGGCGTCGATGCGCGCGCTCAGCCGCGACTGTTCAAGGCGAAGAAGCGCCGCGATCGCGCCGCCGGGTTCCGCGGCAAGCTCGCCGTCAAGCGTGATCTGGTCAGCAAGGCGGGCGTCCAGAACGAGGCGGTCGCCGGGCCGGTCGATGCGCTCGATGCGCGTTGAAAGCGCGGTTTCGCCGCCGCCATGGTCCAGCGCGCCGCTGGCTGAATAGCGCATGGCTTCGCCAAGGACGGGCTCGGCAAGCGTGATCGAGGGGAAATCCAGCGCCGCAACCGAGACGCCCAGGCCCGGTCCGCCGCCAACGCCGGCCTCGCTCGAACCCGCCGGTGCGGGCCGGCGAAAGACGGACACCGAGCCCGCCTCCAGCCGTTCAATCTCCAGCCGCCGGCCGATGAGGGCGCCGGGAGTCCAGACAAGACGCGCATCCTCGATTTCCAGCCAGACGCCGTCTGCGTCGCTGAGCGTCAGCTTCGCCACGCTGAGATCCGAAAGAGGATCGCCGCTGAGCCCGGAGACGTCGATCACCCCGTAGCGCCCCGCCTCGCGGCCGTCGGCAAGGTTTTCGACCAGGTCGCGGCCGGTCTGTCCCGTCAGGAGCACCAGCGCGACGCCCAGAAGCGCGGCTGACAAGAGTATCAGCGCGAGCAAAGCCCAGCCGGTGAAGCGCAGCGCGCGGCCTATGGTCATCCGTCCGGCCATCAAAACGCCTGTCCGATCGAGATGTAGACCTGCACGGGGCTCTCGCCGTCGCGCCGGTCGAGCGGGGTGGCGAGATCGAGCCGCAGCGGACCGAAACCCGGATAGTAGCGAACGCCGAACCCCGCAGCAGCGCGCAGCGCGCCGAAGTCCGGCGCGACATCCGGTCCGGCCGCGCCCGCATCGACAAAGGCCACGAAGCCGAGCCGGTCCGTGCGCCTCCAGCGCGCTTCAAGGCTCGTCTCGAAGACCGAACGGCCGCCGAAAAGCGTCTCGCCGTCTTCATCCGGCGAAAGCGCGCGAACCTCGACGGCGGTCGGCGAGAGCGCCTGGAATTCAAACCCGCGCACGGAGCCGCCGCCGCCGGCGAAGAAGCGCAGATCCGCCGGCGCTTCGACCGCGCTGACGCCGAACAGCGCCCCGGCGCGCACCCGTCCGGCGAGCACGACGCGCTCGGCGATCCTGTGATAGGCGCGCGCCGCCCCTTCGGTGCGTACGAACCGGGCGCTTTCATCCCCAAACACCACCCCCGGCTCGGCGCGTGCGGAGAGATACACGCCCTCGGACGGATCGAGCACGTCGTTGCGATCGTCGTAGATCAGCCCGACCGGCAGCACGCCGGTGACGAGGGAGCGCACCCCGGCGGCGTCGGTCTCCCGGCTGAACCGGGCTTCCGCGCCTGCGGAGAGCGTCAACGTGCGCGAAAGCCGCCGGTTCAGCGATGCGGCGACCCCGGCGGATTCCTGGTCAAAGGCGTCCGAACGGATCCGCGCGGCGTCGGCCTCAAATGCAAGCGACTGGGCGTAGCGGCGGAAATGCGGGATCTCGATGCCGGCGGAAAGACGGCTTTCGATCGACGCGAGCTGGCCAGCCACAGTGAAGGTCTCATCACCCCGGAACACGTTCCGGCGCGCCCATTCCCCGGTTGCGCCCGGACCTTCGGTGGTCGAATAGCTTGCTCCAAGCGCGATGCGATGGCGCGGGGCGGGCTCGAGACGCACGTCCACGGGGCGCTGTTCGCCTTCGGCGTCCGGCGACACCCGCACGTCGACCAGCGACACGCTTTCAAGGCCCTGCAGGCGCTCGGCGTACTCCTCCAGCACGCGCACCGAGGCCGGATCGCCCACCTCGTATGGTGCGAGGCGCGCAACGAAGCGCGGACGCAAGTCCGCCGCGCCGCCCGCGTTCTGCGGCGCGCCCAGCCGGATGAAGGGCCCCGCGTCGAAGACGATTTCGGCCTCCGCGCTCTGGTCGAGGTGATCGACGGTGATCGTGCGGTCGGCCAGCTCGGCCTGCGGATAGCCGTGATTGCGCAGGCGCGCCTCGGTTTCCGCGAGCGCGGACAGCACTTCGGCGGCGATAACGGGCCGTCCCTCAAGCGCAAACAGCGGCTCGGCGTGAGACCGCTCCGGCGCCGGGCCTGACGCCTCCAGCGCCACGGAGACGGCGCTGAAGGCGAAGCGTTCGCCCGGCCGGATGCGCACGAGCGGACGGCCGTCGTCGTCAAGGCGCGGATCGGCGGCGGCGGCGTAATAGCCCTGTGAACGCAGATAGCGCACCGCTCTGTCAGCGGCGGTACGCGCACGTTCGCGGGCCCTCCAGCGGGATGTAGCAGGCGCAGTTTCTTCGCCGATCGCGTCGATCACCGCCTCGCGGGCGGGGTGGCCGTCCAGACCCTCGATGCGCGCAGCCGGCTCCTGCGCCTGAGCCGCTGCGCAGACCAGCAGCAACGCCGCGGCGATGCCGGTGATTCGCCGGCTGTTGATCGGGCGCTTGCCCAAGACGAAGGCTCCGGTCGATGCTTCACGGACATGCATGACCCCTGAAATAGGGCGGGAATACGATGCGCGTCTGACGATGTTGCGAACTTACCTCTGCAACTCTTTCGGCGCAGCGCTAGATTGTCGCCCTACGCCGCCGTTCCGGAGCCGCCCTGTTCATGCCCGACGAGACAAAGCCTGCGCGCGGAACCCTGACCGGGTGGCTCCAGATTGCGGCCATTGCGCTGCTCGTGCTCGCCGCGCTCGCCGTAACGCTACGGCTTGCCGCCGGCGACGAGGCGCAACGCGGCGAAACAGCGAGCGTAACCGGCGTGCCGGTTGAGATCGTGCGTCCCGAGCCCAGCGCCCATCAGACGGTGCTTCGGCTTACGGGCACGGTCGAGGCCGCAGCCCAGGTCGATCTGGCGCCGCAGGTCGGCGGACGCATCGTCGAAGTGGCCCCGTCCGCACGCCCCGGCGCGCGTTTTGAAGCCGGCGAGGTTCTGTTCCGCATCGACCCGCGCGATTACGAGGTCGCGCTCGCATCCGCACAAGCAAGGCTGGCCGACGCGCAAAGCGGGCTGGCGGAGGTCGAGGCGCGCTCGGTTCTGTCCCGCCGGGAGTTCGAAACGGTCTTTCCGGACCGCGAGATCAACCCTCTGGCCGCGCGCGAACCCCAGCTCGCCGCCGCGCGCGCATCCGTGCAGGCGGCGCGCGCCGATGTCGAGCGCGCCGCGCTCGATCTGGAGCGCACATCCTATTCGCTGCCGTTTTCCGGACGCATCATCGACAGCCGCATCGAGGAGGGGCAGCAGGTCTTCGCCGGCCAGAGCTACGGCTCGGCCTATGCGTTGGAAGGCCTTGAAATCGAGGCTCCGGCCGCGCCTGCGGAAATCGGCCGGCTGGCCGGCGCGGAAGGCCGGCCGGCGCGGCTGCGCCTTGAAGGGCGGTCCGAGGTGATCGAGGCGCAGGTGGTGCGAGAAGGCGCGAGCCTCGACCCCCGCTCACGCCTTACCGCGCTCTATCTCGTCCCGCTGGGAGACGCATTGCTGCGCCCTGGCGAGTTCGCCGATATCGAGATCGAGGGTCCGGTGCTGGAGCCGGTCTTCGTGCTGCCGGCTGCGGCGGCAACCGGGCTCGACCTGGCCTATCGGGTCGCCGGGGGGACGATCGAGGAGATCAAGATCGACGTGCTGGCGCGTGACGGCGACCGCATCATCACAGCGCCCTTCGACATCGGCGACGGCGTGATCGTGAGCCCGCTGCCGGACGGCGCGGCGGGCTCGGAAGCCCGCATCGTAGAAGACCGCACCGGAGACGCGCCTTGAGCGGGGCGCCTGCAACGCCTCGCGCCGGACTTCTCGGCTGGTTCGTCGGCAACCCGGTTGCGGCCAATCTGCTCATGATCCTGTTCCTTCTGGGCGGGGCGATCGCAACAACGAGCCTTCCGACCGAGGTCTTCCCCACCGTCGATCCGCGCCAGGTACAGGTGGCGGTCTTCTATCCGGGCGCCACGCCTGAAGACGTCGAGGAAAGCATCACGCGCCGTGTGGAAGAGGCTGTGCTCGGCCTCGACGGCGTTGAGCGCGTGCGCTCCAGCGCCGTCGAGGGCGTCGGCCGGATCACCGTCGAACTGCTTGATTTCGCCGACGCCCAGAGGGTCAAGGATGACGTCGAGACAGCCGTCGACGCGTTGGTGGACTTCCCGCCCGAAGACGCCGAACAGCCGCAGATCCGCATCCCGACGCCGTTGACGACCGTCGTGACGCTCGCCCTTTCGGGGCCGGTGAGCGAAGCGACGCTGCGCGAAGCGGGTGAACGTGTCGAGCGCGACCTTCTCAGCCGGGACGGGGTCAGCACGGCGCGCCTTCGCGGCGTGCGATCCTACGAAATCTCGATCGAGGTCTCCGAAAGCGCGCTGCGCCGATACGGCCTGACCTTCGACGAGGTTTCACAGGCCGTGCGCGCATCCTCCATCGATCTGTCCGGCGGGGAAATCCGCACCGAGGGCGGCGACCTTCTCCTGCGCACGAACGCCCGGCGCGAGCGCGGGGAGGAATTCGAGGACATTGTCGTGCGCTCGGCCGCCGACGGCACGCTGGTGCGGCTCTCCGACGTCGCCCGTATCGTGGACGGCTTCCAGGACGAACCGCTCATTTCGCTGGTGGATGATCGCCCGGCGGTCCTCGTCGACGTGCAGTTTCGCGGTTCTGAAGACCTTCTGACCGTCCGCGAGGCGGCTGTCGCCTATCTCGACGAGGCGCGGCTTCCCGAAGGCGTCAGCATCGCGCTGCTTCAGGACCAGAGCCAGGTCTTCCGCGACCGGCTCTCGCTTCTCGCGCGCAACGCGATCCTGGGCTTCGTGCTGGTCTTCCTGCTGCTGGTGCTCATGCTGGATCTGAGGCTGGCGTTCTGGGTCTCCATGGGCGTCCCGATCTCGTTTCTGGGCGGCCTGACCCTGTTCTGGCTGCTCGGCGGCACGCTGAATTTCGTCTCCAGCTTCGGCCTGATCCTCGTGCTCGGCATCGTCGTGGACGACGCCATCGTGGTCGGGGAGAACACGGACCGGCAAATCACCAAGGGCGTCTCCGGCGAGCAGGCCGCCATCGACGGCGTGAAAGGCGTCTTCGCGCCCGTCCTGGTGGGGGTGCTCACCACCATCGCGGCCTTCGCGCCGCTCATCTTTTCCGGAGGCTCGTTCGGAGAGATCGCGCGGCCCATCCCGATCCTCGTGATCTGCATCCTCGGCGTGTCGCTGATCGAGGCCTTCTTTATCCTGCCCAGTCACCTCGCCCATGGCGGAGCGTGGTCTCGCGGCCCGGTGGCGCGGCTGCAGAACGTGGTGGCCAGAGGGCTGCACGCCTTCTCCGAAAACGTCATCCGCGGGTGGGCGCGGATTTCCGCACGTCTTCGCTACCTGACTGTGGCGCTAGGCTTCATCGTCATCGCCGGCGTATTCGGCCTCGCGATCTCGGGCGTGGTGCGGTTCGTCTTCTTTCCGTCCATCGAAGCGGAGACCGTCACCGCCGACCTCGCCATGCCGACGGGAGCGCCCTTTGACGCCACCGAGCGCGCCGCGCGCCGCATCATCGCGGCGGCTGAGGACCTTGCAGAGGAATATGAAGCACGCGGCGAGCCGCTGTTTGAAAGCTGGACGGCGACCATCGGCGGGCGCGCCGCGGTCGGCGGCGGGCCGGGCGCAACGGCGACGACCACGGTGGACCCGAGCCTGGCGCAGGTCGAGCTCATCCTGACCCCGGCGGCGGAGCGCACGGTCTCCTCCCAGGAGATCGAGCGCGTCTGGCGCGAGCGCATCGGCGAGATCGCGGGGGCGGAACGGCTGACCTTCACCTCCTCCGCCGGCCCGCAGGACGCCGACATCGCCTACGAACTCGCCCATCCCGACAACGCCGAGCTGGAAGCCGCCGTTCAGGATCTCGCCGACCGGCTGCGCGAGATCGAGGGGGTCTCGGAGATCAATGACGGCTTCGACCTCGGCAAGCGGCAGCTGGAGTTCGAACTCACGCCGGCCGGCGCCGCTGCAGGCCTGCGCCCGGCCGACATCGCGCGCCAGGTCCGTCAGGCCTATTTCGGCGAAGAAGTGCAGCGCATCCAGCGCGGCCGCGAGGAGGTGCGGGTCTTCGTGCGCTATCCGGCCGAAGACCGCCGCAGCCTTCAGGAGCTGCAATCGCTTCGCATCCGGACCGCCGACGGCGGCGAAATCCCGCTCGGGACAGCCGCGAGCGTCACGCAGACCCGCAGCTTCACCTCGATTGAGCGGATCGACGGCCGCCGGATCCTGGAAGTGACGGCTGATGTCGACGAAGCGGTGATCACCCCCGGCGAAGCGCGGGCGCGCGTCGCCAGCAGCATCCTGCCGGAAATCGTGGAGGCGCATCCCGGCCTGCAATGGCGCGAGGCGGGCGCCGGGCGCGAGCAGGCCCAGGACTTCGCAAGCCTCCAGCGCGGGCTGCTGATCGCGCTTGTCGTGATGTATGCGTTGCTGGCGAGCCAGCTGCGCTCCTACGTACAGCCGCTGATCATCCTCATGGCGGTGCCGTTCGGCCTTGCCGGCGCGATCCTTGGCCACGCCTTCCTCGGGCTGGATCTGTCCTTTCCGTCGATTTTCGGCATGGTCGCGCTCTCGGGCGTGGTGGTGAACGCCTCGATCGTGCTCATCGACCGCTATAACCAGAACATCGCCGCAGGCCTTGATGCGCTCGAGGCGATATCGGAGGCGACCGCCCGGCGCTTCCGTCCAATCCTGATCACGACGCTGACGACCGCGCTCGGCCTGTTGCCGATCACGCTGGAACAGAGCCCGCAGGCGCAGTTCCTGACGCCCATGGCGGTAAGCCTGGGCACCGGTCTCTTGTTCGCCTCGACGCTGATCCTGCTGATGCTGCCGAGCTATGTGCTGATCGCTGAGGATCTGCGCGCGCTGCCGCGCCGCATCAGGGGCCGCATCAGCTCCGCCAGCGAAGCGTGACCGGTTCGGAAAGCGGGTTTTCGAAGGCCTTGCCGCCGCGCATGGCCTCCATCCAGCGGTTTTTCATCTGGAAATACCAGCGGCCCTGGGCGTCGGGGTCGTAGGCCAGCATCAGCGTGGGATCGTATTTCAGCCCTTCGCGCTGAAGCTCGATGATGTCGCGGTCCTGGCTGAGGAAGCTCTTTCCGAAGGTCGCAAGAAACGGCCTCAACGCGGTCATGACCGGGTGGTCCCAGAAAAAGGTCTGTGTCACGCGGGTCTTGCCGTCATGGATCGGGGTGGCGGTGGTCACCCCCGTAACGGTTTTCGCGCCGATCTCGATATGCTCGAAACGCACCCCGGGCAGGATGAAGCTGATCTCCGTGGTCGGCTTGCCGCCGAGCAGCCGGTAGGCGAACGAGTTCGACGAGGGCTGGTGTTTGACCATCTTGAAGCCGCGCGCGACGGGCGCGAACGTCTTCTCCTTCTCATGCATCGAGGCGCGCGTGCGCCAGTACCAGGAGCGATGCACGAAGGGCCCGTGAGCCGGATCGATCAGGCCGAGGGCGGCGTGATCCACATGGCAGTTGAAATCGAAGAAGATCGAGAATTTCGGCCGTGCGTCATCATCGAACCCGGGGATCTGCGGCGGCTCGTGACCGGGCGCATCCTCGCCGCGCGCCGCCAATCCGTCGAGCGGCCGGTCCGAGATGAACACCCAGATGACGCCCTGCCGCTCACGAACGGCGTAGGTGCGCACGGCGATCTTGTCGATGGGCGCATCGGCCTGCGTCTTCGACAGGCAGGCGATCGCGGCGCACTTGCCGTCCGCGCCGAACCGCCAGCCGTGATAGGGGCATTCCAGCTGATGGGAGGCGAGCGCTTGACCGTCTAGCACCTCGCCCTTCCCGAAAAGACGGCCGGCTGAAAGGGGCGCGCCGCGATGCGGACACAGGTCGCGCAGCGCGAAGACCTCGCCGTCCGCCGTTCGGGCGATGGCGATGGGCTGACCCATGATCACGCGCTGGACGCTCTTCCCCGCAGGAAGGTCGCGGGACAGCATCGCGTGGTACCAGAGCCCGGTGAGGAACTCGCGATTTTCCAAGACCGCTCCGCTGCTTGCGCCGCCGTGATCGCATGCCGGGTTTTAATGCACGCCAGCCGCTTGGGAAGGGGCGCGTGCGCCGCAGGCGCTCAGTCCCCGCCGCGCCCCTGCCGGTCGACGATATAGGCGACGCCTGTCGCCATCAGCCACAGGAAGACCGCCAGCACCGCGGTTTGCGGCGTCAGCGGCAACAGCCCCAGCGCAAACAGCGCCAGCAGCCCGAGCGCGGATGCGACCGCGCCGAGGATGAGCCGGCCGCGCGCGCCCATGCCCGCCTACTCCGCCGCCGCATCGCGGGTCTCTCCCGCCAGCGGCTTGTCCGCGCGCGCCTCGACCTCGTTGCGGATATGCGCGATGAGCGCGTCCACGCTGACGCTGCCGAGATCGCCGTGATCACGGTGGCGCACGGCGACGGCGTCGTTTTCCGCCTCCTGATCGCCAACGACGAGCATGTAGGGGATCTGCCGCGTCTGGGCGTTGCGGATCTTCTTCTGCATGCGCTCGGCGGCATAGTCCGCCTCGACCCGGACCCCGCCGTTCACGGTCGGCACGTCCGCGTCGAACAGGCGCTTGCGCACGCTCGCGGCGTAATCCTCATGGCGGTCCGCGATCGGGATGACGATCGCCTGAACCGGTGCGAGCCAGGTCGGGAACTTGCCGGCATAGTGCTCGATCAGGAAGGCGACGAAGCGTTCGTGGCTGCCCAGCGGGGCGCGGTGGATTACATAGACCGGCTTCTTCTCGCCGTCGGCGTCCGTGTAGACGAGGTCGAAGCGCTTGGTCGCCATGAAGTCGAGCTGGTTAGTGGAGATGGCGTACTCCGTGCCGACGACCGAGCGGATCATGAAGTCGACCTTCGGCCCGTAGAACGCCGCCTCGCCTTCGACCTCGCGATAGGGATAGCCGGACTCGTCCATGGCCTGCTTGAGAATGCCGAGCGCCTTCTTCCAGCCCTCCACGTCGTCGACGTATTTCTCGAGGTTCTCGAAGTCCGGCAGCGACAGGCGCATCCAGAAGTCCTCGATGCCGAACATGCGATAGTACTTCGCATGCATGTGCATCACCTCGAGGAACTCGTCCTTGGCCTGGTCCTCGCGGCAGTAGATGTGCGCGTCGTTCTGGCAGAAGCCGCGCACGCGCATCAGGCCTGACAGGCCGCCGGAGGCCTCGTAGCGGTAGACCTGACCATATTCCGACAGCCGCACCGGCAGATCGCGATAGCTCCATTGGTCATGCCGGTAGAGCATGTGGTGGTGCGGGCAGTTCATCGGACGCAGGTAGTATTCCTGCTCGTCGATCATGATCGGCGCGTACATGTCTTCGGCGTAATAGGGCAGATGCCCGGAGCGGTGGTACAGATCGCCCTTCGTGATGTGCGGGGTGTGCACGCGCTGATAGCCCGCCTTGCGCTCCTCGATGCGCGCAAGCTGCTCAAGCTCGTCGCGAATGACCGAACCGTTGGGCAGCCAGAGCGGCAGGCCGGCGCCGACCTCCTCAACCAGCGTGAAGAGCCCGAGCTCCTTGCCGAGCTTGCGGTGGTCGCGCTTGGCCTGCTCTTCGAGCCGGTGCAGCTCCGCCTCCAGCTCGTCCTTGCTGTCGAAGCAAAGCGCGTGGATGCGCTGAAGCTGGGCGTTCTCCGGATTGCCGCGCCAATACGCGCCCGCAAGCGAACGCAGCTTGAAATGACCGACCTGACCGGCGTTGTCGACATGCGGCCCGCGGCAGAGATCGACGAAATCGCCAAGCTTGTAGAACGTGACTTCATCAACGCCGTCGGCGGCGACGGCCTCGTCGCCCGTCTCCTTGGCCACGGCCGTCGAGCCCTTGTCGCGCAGCAACTCGAGCAGCTCGACCTTCATGTCCTGGCCGTGCGCGCGCATGAAGTCGATCGCCTCGTCGACCGGCTTCGCCTCGACCTCGAACTTCGCCTTCTTCTTGCGAAGCTCCTTCATGCGCTTCTCGATCTTGGGCAGATCCTCGATCGTCAGCGTTTCATCGCCCGGCAGCGCGACATCGTAAAAGAAGCCCTGCGCCGTCGCCGGCCCCACGCCGAACCGCGTGCCCGGCCACAGATCCTGGATGGCGGCGGCCATCAGGTGCGCGCAGGAATGGCGTTTGGTATCGAGCGGGATCGCGTCTTCAGACATCGCGCGGCTTCCGGGCTTTCATCGGTGAATGGATGGCCGCCGGCCGGAACCGGCGGCGCCGGCTCCGATGTAAACGCGCCGCCGCCCCAAGTCCAACAGGCGGGGCTGCTCTAGACCGAGAGGGAATGCTTCGCCGGTCCCGCCGCAAGCTTCGCGTCGAACGCGGCTGCGGCGAGCCGGGCGAGCGGCTTCAGCTCGGGATCGATGCGAATGACGCATCCCTCGCGCATGACGACGCCGGCGTGTTCCAGCTCGGCGAGATCGGCCTCCGGCGCGGTCAGGCCGAAGCGCGCGGCGATCAGCGCCGGGTTCACCTCAAGGTCGCACATCAATCGCTCGATGACGGCTGCGCGCATCCGGTCGTCCTCACTCGTGGCGAGGCCGCGCGCCACCGGCAGGACGCCCCCGGCGACCTGACCGCGCCAGAGGCGCACGTCCGGCTCGTTCTGGGCGAAACCGGACGGCGTCTTGCTGATGGAGGACGCGCCCAGACCGAGGATCGTCTCCGCCTTGTCGGTGGTGTAGCCTTGGAAATTGCGGCGCAGCGTGCGCGTCTGCGCGGCTTGCGTCATGGCGTCGCCCGGTTCGGCGAAATGGTCGATCCCGATCGCGCAATAGCCCGCCTCCTCCAGAACCGCGCCCATGACGTCAGCCTGGGCGATGCGCTCGGCGGCGCCGGGAAGGCTCGCCTCCGGGATGAGCCGCTGGTGCGCCTTCATGTGCGGCACGTGCGCGTAACCGAAGACGGCAAGCCTTGAGGGGCCGAGCCGGGCGGCCACCCGGGCGGTGCGCGCCGCCGAGCTGATCGTCTGTCCGGGCAGGCCGTAGAGCAGATCCGCATTGATCGCCTCAATCCCCGCGCCGCGCAGCCGGTCGAAGGCGGCCTCCACCAGTTCGAGCGGCTGGATCCGGTTGATCGCAGCCTGGACGGCCGGATCGAAACTTTGCAGCCCAAGGCTGGCGCGGTTGACCCCGGCGCGCGCCATCGCCTCCACGAGCGGCCGGCTCAGCGTTCGCGGATCGGCCTCCACGGCGATCTCCGCATCGCCGCTGATGTCGAACGCCTCGCCCACCGCCGCCATCAGGCGCTCGAATTGCCCCGGCGTCATCAGCGTCGGCGTGCCGCCGCCGAACGCGACATGGCCCAGTGGAAGGCGCGCAGGCAGACGATCGGCGAGCTGGGAAAGCTCCGCCAGCAGCACCTCGACATAGTCCGCGACGGGCTCGGGCCGCGTGGTCGCGCGCGTGTTGCAGCCGCAATACCAGCAGAGCTCCGCGCAATACGGCACGTGAAGGTAAAGCGACACCGGCGCGGAAGGGTCGAGCGCCTCAAGCTGCGCCGCCCAGTCAGCCGGACCGAATTCCGCATGAAAATGCGGCGCGGTCGGATAGCTCGTATAGCGCGGCGTGCGCCGGGATCCGAAGCGCAGAAGGGTCTCGAGGCGGCTGGCGGGGGAAGCGGTCACGGCGGGCGTCCTTCAAAGACCAGAACAAGTGTGTGGCCTTTATCGCCCGCCGCGCGCGCCACGGCGATGCGGCCAGCCGACGCGGTCGCGCTCACGCCGCGGAAACGACGACGGAAGCGAACATGGGCGCGCGCCGGAATCCATGTCACCATCAGTTTGCAAACGGATCCGGCGCGCCCGGATTGCGGTTGAAGGCTGGGAAAGCATGCTCGAACACGTCCCCCCGCGCGGCGGCCTGCGCTGGAAACAATGGCTTGGCCGTCTGGGCGCGCGCACCATCGGCCGCAAGGGGCTCAATCCGGATCTCGAACCCGCACAGATGCGGCGTTTTCTCGACGACAGCGCCTCGCGGCGGCCGTTTCCGCGGCGTGTGGCGCGCGTCGGCGGCAGCCTGGCCGGCCTGCCCTGCGCCGTGCTGACGCCCGAGGAGAGAAAGCCCGGCGCCGTGCTGTTCATCCACGGCGGCGGCTTCATCGTCGGCTCCAGCACCAGCTATGGCGCGTTCGGCGCCCGGCTGGCGCGCGCGGTCGGGCTGGAGACGTATCTTCCCGACTACCGGCTTTCACCGGAACATCGCGTTCCCGACGCGCTAAACGACGTGAAAGCCTGCTGGGCGACGCTGTCGGCGAAGACCGAAGGCCCGGTCGTGCTCGCCGGAGACAGCGCGGGCGGCAATCTCGCGCTCAGCCTGGCGCTGCATCTGCGCGACGCCGGAGAGCGTCAGCCGGATGCGATCGTCCTGATCTCGCCCTGGTCGGATCTTTCGATGTCCGGCGGTTCGATCGAGCACCGCGCCGCCGCCGACCCCATGCTGCGCCCGGACGGGCTGGTGAAGGCGGCGGACATGTATCTCAAGGGTCATGACCGCTACGACCCGGCGGTCTCGCCGCTGTTTGCGGAGATGGCGGGACTGCCGCCGGTGCTGATCCAGGTCGGCTCCGACGAAATCCTGCTGGACGACAGCGTGCGGCTGGAGGACCGGCTGGCGGAAAGCGGCGTGGACAGCCTGTGCCAGGTCTGGGACCGGATGTGGCACGACTTCCAGCTCTTCGCTCCGCTGGTGCCGGAGGCAGTCGACGCGCTTGACGTGATAGCGCGCTGGACGGGGGCCCAGATCGACGGCCGCAGCGCAGAGACGACCCAAGCCGCCTAGCGGTACGGCTCCTCGCCGACATGTTCGCCATAGATCGAGGCGACCGCGTCGGCGCGCGTCTCCAGCACGATGCGCCGCTTGACCTTCAGCGTCGGCGTCAGCTCTCCCGCTTCGACCGTCAACGGGGTTTCCAGCACGCGGAATTCGCGCACCTGCTCGACCCGGGCGAGATCCTTGTTCACGCGATCCACCCCTTTCTGGATTTCCGCGCGCACCTCCGCGCTCTCATGCGGCGGCGCGGACAGCTCGACCTGCTCCTTGAAGCTCATCAGCCCCTCTTCGGACAGGGTAAGCAGCGCGCCGATGAAGGGGCGCCCGTCGCCGGTCAGGACGGCGTGCTCGACCAGCGGAATGTCCATCAGGGCGGTCTCGATGTTGGACGGCGTGATGTTCTTGCCGCCCGAAGTGATGATGATGTCCTTCTTGCGCCCGGTCAGGAAGATGAAGCCGTCCTCGTCGATCCGGGCAAGATCGCCGGTGCGCAGCCAGCCGTCCGGGGTGAAGCTCGCTTCGGTCGCCTCATTGTCCTTCATGTAGCCGGAAAAGATGCCCGGAGTGAGGATGAGGAGTTCGCCGTCCTCGTCCACCTTCGCCTCGATCCCGTCGAAGGGCCTCCCGACCGATCCGATCTTGACGTGGCCGGGCCGGTTCGCCGAGGTCGGCGCGCCGGTCTCCGACTGGCCGTAGCCCTCGTAGATCATGAGATCGAGGCCGAGGAAGAAGCGCAGCACCTCGGTGCTGATGGGCGCGGCGCCGGAGACCAGCGAGTTGGACTGATCCAGTCCCAGCGCCTCGCGGATCCGGTTCACCACGAGCGCCCGGCCCAGATCGGCCTGCAGCCTCGCGCTGAAGCCGGCCGGGCGGCCCTCCAGCTCCGCCTCGCGCACCGCGCGTACGGACTTCATCGCCCAGAGCGCCAGCTTGCGCCGGGTCGGCGGCGCCGCCTCGAGCTGCTGGAGTATTCGCGCCTGCATCTTCTCCCACACGCGCGGCACGCCGAAAAAGCCCGTCGGGCGGACATGGCGCAGATCCTCCGCCACGGTGTCCATGGAGCGGACGAAATAGAGCGAGCCGGCGTTCGCCACATGGCTGTGGATCGAGGCCTGCTGCTCGGCGATGTGCGCAAGCGGCAGATAGGAAAGCTGACGCCGGTCCGCGCCGGGCGGATTGAACACGTCCGCGCTGACCCGCGCCGTCCAGGAGATCGCCGCATGGCTGAGCATCACCGCCTTGGGCGGCCCCGTGGTGCCGGAGGTGTAGATCAGCGACCCGGTGTCTTCCGGTTTCACATTGTCGAGCCGGTCTTCCAGCGACCGGTCGAGCTGCGGGCTGTCGGCGGGCTCCTCGCCGAGCGCCATGAAGTCATCAAAGCTCATCGCGCCTTCCGGCGGATTGACCCCGCGCATCACGACGACGGTGCGCAGGCTCGCGAGCTTCGCCTTCAGTTCGAGGCAGTCCTGCGCCTGCTCGCGCGTCTCCACCAGGATGACCGGCGCTTCGGAGTGCTCGACGATGTAGGCGATCTCGGCGGGCGCGCTGGTCCAGTAGATGCCTGAGACGCAACCGCCCGCGAGCATGGCGGCGTGGGCCATGATCGCCCATTCCGGACGGTTGTAGCCAAGGATGGCGACCGGCGTTCCGGGCTCGAGCCCCAGCGCCAGAAGCGCGCGGCCCGCCTGCCGGCATTCAGAGGCGTATTCCGCCCAGCTGCGCGCGCGCCAGTCGGTTCCGTCATGGAAGCCGTAGGCGACCTCGTTCGGCCGCGTCTGCGCCTGATGCATCAGGCGTGCGGGCGTGGACGGAAAGCGGCCGACGGCCTGGTCAGCCGGATGCGTGGCTCGGATATCCTCCGGCATGATGCGTCTCCTCCCCGTGGGGGGCGTTCAGCCCCATGATCACCCGCGCTTCCTCGGGCGAGGCGACCTCGCGCCCCGCCGCGCGCGCGGCCTTCGCAAGCGCCTCGATGAGCGCGCCATTGCCCGCGGCGCGTTCGCCGTCGGGCAGATAGAAGGTGTCCTCCAGACCCGTTCGCAGCATGCCGCCAAGCTCGGCGGTGCGCTGATGGACCGGCCAGATCTCCGCGCGGCCGATCAGCGTCGTCTGCCAGGGCGCGTCTGCGTCCTTGTAGTCCAGAAGGATCTCGAGAAGGCGCGCATCCACCGGCATGCCGGAGGCGACGCCCATGACGAAGTTCACATGGCTCGCGGGCGCCATGCCGTTCTGACGGTACATCGAGACCGATCGCACGATGCCCGTATCGAAGCATTCGAACTCGGGATGCGCGCCGATTTCGGCCATCGCGTCGATCATGGCCTTCACCTTGTCGACGGGATTGTCGAACACCATTGGCGGCCAGGCCCAGCTCCCGTCCTTTCGCGTTTTCAGATAGTTGAGCGAGCCGGCGTTGCACGCGGCGATCTCCGGCCTCACCCGCTTGAGACACGCCACCGGCCCTGAGACGTCCGGGCCGACCACCCCGGTCGTCTGGTTGATGATCACGCCGGGGCAGGCGCTGCGGATCGCATCGCATATCTCGCCCGCGACCTCGGGATCCCAGCTGGGCATATGGCCCATGTCCGGCTCCTGCATGCGGAAGTGCACATGCATCACGCTGGCGCCGGCGTCGAACGCCTCACGCGCGGAGGCCGCCATCTCCGCGGGCGTCACCGGCACCGGATGCTGCTTCGGGTTGGTGAGCACGCCGTTGAGCGCGCAGGTGAGCACCGCCTTGTCCATCCCTAATCCTCGCCTCCCAGGCGCAATTCAATCAACAGAAATCCGCCCTGAACCTGGGCGCCTTCGCGCGCGTTCACCGCGACGACCTCGCCCGGCGCTTGCGCGATGACGGGCGTTTCCATCTTCATGGCTTCGAGCACCGCAAGCGTCTGGCCCGGCTCGACGCGGTCTCCAAGCCCGATCTTCAGCGCCGCCACCCGGCCCGCCACCGGAGACAGAAGCTTCGACGGATCGCCGCGGCCCGCGTCCGAGAGCGGCGCGGGCTCCTCGAACACGCCGTCATCCGCGCCAAGCGCGACATGCACGCGCGAGGCGCCAAGCCGCGCCACGAAGACAGGCGCGCGCACGCCGTCGATCCAGGCCGCCCCCGGCTCGAACCGCACAGCGACCGGCGCGGCCGTCTCCGCCCCGCGCACCAGGACGCCCCCGTCAGGCGTCTGCTCGACGGCCAGATCGGCGACCTCGCCGCGCCGCTCGAGCGACAGCCCGAAACGGGTGACGGAGTTGGACCGCAACACGCCGGCGCCTGACGCGCCAAGGGCTGCGGCCGCCAGCGCGCGCAGACGGTTGCCCGCGGTCTCGTCAGGCGCGAACGGACCTTCAAGGGCGGCTTGCCAGTCGTCGAGATCGCGCGTGAACACCTGGCCGTCGAGAAACGGTTTGCTGCGCAGCAAGCGGATCAGGAAAGCACGGTTGTTCTCCACGCCGAGCAACGGCGCCGCCTCGAGCGCCGCCGCGAGCCGGGCCGCCGCCTGCTCGCGGGTGGGCGCGTGCGCGATGACCTTCGCGACCATGGAGTCGTAATCCGGCGGGATGACGTCGTTGGTCTCCACGCCGGAATCGATGCGCACGCCGGGTGCGCCCGGCTCCGGATCGAAATGCGCGACCGGGCCGGCCTGCGGCCGGAAGCCGTCGGAAGGGTCCTCGGCGTACAGGCGCGCCTCGACGGCCCAGCCGTTGATAGAGAGATCCGCCTGCGTGACGGAGAGCGGCTCGCCGAGCGCAATGCGGATCTGCTGCTCGACGAGATCAAGGCCGGTGATCATCTCGGTCACCGGATGCTCCACCTGCAGGCGCGTGTTCATCTCGAGGAAGAACGGTTCGCCGGCTTCATCGAGCAGGAACTCCACCGTGCCCGCGCCGACATAACCGACCGCGCGCGCCGCAGCGACGGCCGCCTCGCCCATGCGCGCGCGCAGCGCCGCATCGACGGCGGGGCTTGGGGCTTCCTCGACCACCTTCTGGCGGCGGCGCTGGGCCGAGCAGTCGC
>CAZLOV010000013.1:0-29746 GCA_964561235.1 uncultured Caulobacterales bacterium | reverse complement strand
CCTGTACATTTTCGTCTCGGTCCGTCCGCACGAGCTGTTCGAGCGCGACGGGCCCAACCTGTATTGCCGCGCGCCCGTGCCGATGACGACCGCCGCGCTGGGCGGCCAGGTCGAGGTGCCCACCATCGAGGGCGGACGCGCGGAGATGCGCATTCCCGAAGGTTCCCAGACCGGCCGGCGCATGCGCCTCAAGGGCAAGGGCATGGCGAGGCTCAAGGGCGGCGGCGCGCGCGGGGACATGCTTGTCGAACTCTATGTCGAGACGCCGCGCAATCTGTCCGAGCGCCAGAAAGAGCTGCTGCAGGAGTTCTGCGCGCTGTCCGGCGGCGACTGCCATCCCGAGAGCGCGGGCTTCTTCAAGCGCGTGAAACGCTTCTGGGACGATGTGACTGGCGACGACGACGCGCGTCCGACCGCCTGAACGCGCCTTCGCCAAGCCGATTCACAGTATGGAAACCGGATCGCGGCTTTCTCGGCACGGGTTGGCGCAGATTGCGCGCCGCCGACGGGACGCCGCGACATGACCGACGACACGCCACTCGCCATCGCCGTGATCGGGGCGTCCGGGCGCTTGGGGCGCGTGGTCGCCGCTGAAACGATCAAGCGCTCGGATCTTCGCCTCGCCGCCGGCGTGGTCAGCGCCGACAGCGTGAATATCGGCGCCGATCTTGGCGAGCTGGCGGGGCTTCCGCTGATCGGGATCGAAGCCCAGGTGGACGCTGACGACGCCATCTCCAGGGCGGACGTCATCATCGACGTGTCCGCGCCGCGCATGACGCGCGCGCTTTGCAGCAAGATCAGCGAGGCGGGCGGCAAGCCGCTCGTGACGGGCGTCACCGGGCTTGGCATCGCCGAGCAGACCGCGCTGGTGGAGGCGTCCGCGCTCGCCCCGGTGCTGCATGCGCGCAATTTCTCGTTGGGCGCGGCCCTGATGGAGCGGCTGGTCGCAGCGGCGGCCGGCGCGCTCGACGCGCGCAGCTGGGATCTCGAGATCGTCGAGACGCACCACCGCCGCAAGAAGGATGCGCCGTCCGGTACAGCCCTGGCCATCGGCGAAGCCGCCGCGAAGGCGCGCGGATCTGACCTGTCCCAGCTTGCCGAGTTCGGGCGTTCGGGCGACTCCCTGCATCGGCGCACCGGCGCGATCGGGTTTTCCGCCGTCCGCGGCGGCGGCGTGGTGGGCGAGCATTCAGCGCATTTTCTTCACAGCTTCGAGGAGCTGGAAATCCGCCACAGAGCGCTTGATCGCTCGATCTTCGCCCGCGGCGCGCTGGAGGCGGCCAGGTTCGTGTCCGGCAGCGCGCCCGGCCTTTACTCCATGCAGGATGTGATCGCTGCGGGCGGCGCGCTCGATGCGGCCCTCGCCGAGCATCAGAACAGCTCGAGCTGACCCGTCGCCGCCCGGCCTGGCGCACATGCGCGAACAGGCGGCGTCCGCGTTTGCAGACCCGGAACCGGCGAACGATCCCCGGCCGTCCAGCCGATATCGCGCAATTTCGAGCGCACGGCGGCGTCGGGACGCCCGATCTCCAGGCCGATCGCGCGCACGTCCAGGCCGCGGCGCGCCAGCTGACGAAGCCGCTTCACGTCATCGCTCCGCCAGCGCTTGCCGGCGTTCCGGACATATCCCCTGAAGCCCGCGTTCATGGACGTTCTCCCGTCTTGACGATGAGAACGTAACAGGAACATCGTCGCGCTTCAAGGGCGTCCGGACCTTACCAGCTGCCGGTGTTCTCCATGCTGGCCCAGGGTTCGGCGGGTTCGAGCGGATCGCCCGCCTGCAGGAGTTCGATGGAGATGCCGTCCGGGCTCTTCACGAACGCCATGCGCCCGTCGCGCGGCGGGCGGTGGATCACATAGCCCATGCCCTGAAGGCGGGCGCAGAGCGCGTAGACGTCCTGCACGCGGTAGGCCATGTGTCCAAAATTGCGTTCGCCGCCATAGGCTTCCGGATCCCAGTTATGGGTGAGCTCGATGCAGGGCAGCCCCGCCGGGATCGGGCTCTCCGCGCCGGAAAACGCGCCGCGCTTGAGATCGTCAGGCGAGGCGAGGAACACCAGCGTGAAGCGGCCGGCCTCGCTGTCCATGCGGCGGATTTCGCGAAGACCCAGGCCTTCGCAGTAAAAGCGCAGGCTCTCCTCGATATCGGAGACGCGCACCATCGTATGGAGATATTCCATCGGCTGTCCTTCCGGCGGATTTGGCGGTGATCAGGCGTCGGGCCGGGCGCGGCGGGCCCATTTCGGCCGCCGCTTCCAGCTGGTTTCATCCGGGACCGGCTCGCCCCGCGCACGGGCGAGCGCATGGTGAAACGGTTCGCGCGGGCGCTTGTGCATGAGGCGGACCACAACCCCCGCTGCGGCCGCCCAGAACGCGACGATCCCGAAAAGCAGCGAGAACATGTACACATAGCCGCCGCGACCGGCCCAGTCCGGCGCGCCGTTCATGCGCCAGATCCAGTCATAGGCGAGCGGCACGGCGAGCAAGGCGACGGGACTTACCGCCAGCACGGCGGCAAGCGCGCCCGCTGCATAGAGCATCCAGCGCGGCGCATGGCTCTTCACGAAGAGAGACGCGAAGGCGGCCTCGTCCACGCCGGCGACGGTTGCGGGCTTTTCCTTCACGCGGCGCGGGTATTCCTCGCGCGCTTCCGCATCCAGCCCGCGCCGGATGAAAAGGTACAGCGCGACAAGACCGCACGCGATCAGGGCGGCGGCGATCCCGGCGTAAGGCAATACATAGCTCATGCGGGCCTATTTAGCGCCGCGCCGCCTCGTAAGCGAGCATGGCGCGCTTGCGGTTCACGCCCCAGTGATACCCGGTCAGACGCCCGTCGCTCGACAGCACCCTGTGGCAGGGAATGAGCCATGAGACGGGATTGGCGCCAACCGCCGCGCCCACCGCCCGGCTCGCCTTGGCCGTACAGACCGCCTGCGCGATCCGGCGATAGCTGGTCACCGCGCCCGGCGGCACGGAAAGCAGCGCGCGCCAGACCTGACGCCGCCAGGGCGTGCCGTAGAGCGCCAGCGGCACGGGGTCTTCCCCAGGCTTCGCATCAAAGATCCGCGACGCCCAGGCGCCGGCGCCCGCCTCGTCCCGTATCAGCTCCGCGCCTGGAAAGCGGCCGGAAAGATCGGCGAGGGCGGTTTCCTCCCCGCCGTCATCGGAGAAGGCCAGACCGGAAAGCCCGCGCGGGCTCCACAGAAAGACGCCCGTTCCGAACGGCGTCGCCGCACAGCCGATCGAAAAGCGCGCGCCCGCCCCGCCGCGGCGGACCTCGCCCGGCGTTGCGGCTTCTTCCGCGATAAAGACGTCGTGCAGGCGGGACGGGCCCGAAAGCCCCGTTTCAAGCGCCGCATCGAGGACGCTGGCGCCGTCCTCCAGAAGCGCGCGCGCTTCAGCATGCGTCAGCGCGGACAGCACGCGCTTGGGGCTGGCGCCCGCCCAGCGCGTGAACAGGCGCTGGAAATGGTGCGGGGACAGACCGGCGGCGCGGGCGATGTCCTCGAGCGACGGCTGGTCGCGCCAGTTCGCGTCGAGATAATCCAGCGCGGCGGTCATGCGCGGATAGGCGGCGGCGCGTTCATCCAGCGGGACGGCCGTCTCAAGGTTTGTGGCAAGCGTCATGGCGGCTCTCCGTCAGGGTTGACCCAGACTGGAGGTTCACCCGGCCGCTGCGCCACCCGGTTCTTGCTGTGCGGAAAAATCCGGACCCCTGGCGCGCTCGAGCGCCTCGCGCACCGCTGCGCCGAGCGCCTCGCGCTCTTTCGGGGAAAGCACCGCGCCGATGATCAGATGCTTGCCGCTGACGGCGAGCCGGGTCTGGACGTCAGGTTCGCCCTCGCCGTCGATCTCGACGCGCGCCCATGCCGCGGGCAGCCTGTACCAGCGCGCATGACCCGTCGGCCAGCGCCGGCGGACGCGGATCTCCTCGCGCGTGATCTGCACCTGTTCGAGCCGCCGGCCGTCGCGATAGCTCCAGCGGAAGGCGAGCCAGACCAGAAGCACGTCGAGACCGAAAAAGCCGAACACCGGCCAGGCGCCCTTTAGCGCGAAGGCGAGCCCGGCGGTGAAGCTGATCGCGATGAGCGCGGCCATCAGGGCGATGAAGCCGACATTGGGCAGCGACCGGTTGGGCCGCACCTCGGCGTCGAGGAAGAACGGGCCGCCGATCTCCGGCGGAGCGCCCGTCTCGGCAGGCCACGTCTCGATCATGCGTCTGCGTTCCATTCACGCAAAAATAGTCCCGCGGCCGCGCCGAGGCCAGCACACGCTGACGAAGGCGTGAAGCGGCGCCTGACCCCGACCCGAAAAACGCCTTCGCAGCGCCGCTTTCCCGCATTACCTACGCAGGCATGCTGGTCTTGTTTTCTACTCTCGCCCTGTTTTCCTCGAGCGGCTCGCTGCCTGCCCTCGAGGCCGTTCTGCAGCCGGCCCCGGCCGCGCCCTCCCGGGACGCCCCTGTGCAGACCGCCGGGGAGGATCTCGCCGTTCCGCCCCTGCCGGAGGCGGAAACCGTCGAACCGGCGGACCCGCCGATCGACCTCAACGCCGAGACCACGACCCCGCAGCGGCCTCTGGATCAGGAAGTCGCCCGCGTGGAGGCCTGGCTTGAGCAGCTTGACACGCTGCAGGCGCGCTTCCGCCAGATCGGGGCGGACGGCTCGGTGACCCAGGGCGTCGTCTATCTCGACCGGCCGGGCCGCGTCCGGTTTGAATACGACGATCCGAGCCCGATTCTTATCGTCGCGGATGGAACCAGCGTGGCCGTGCGCGACGAGGCGCTGGAGACGACCGACCGGGCGCCCATCCGCTCGACCCCTCTGCGCTGGCTCCTGACGCGCGATCCCGACCTGGCGGCCTCCGGCGCCGTGACCGAGGCCGGACGGGTCGAGCAGGATTTCTACGTCACCGTCCGGGATCCGGAAGGCGAGCTGGACGGTTCGCTCACCCTCGTCTTCGAGGATCCCGATCCGGACACCGCCGTCGGCGCCATGTCGCTCAAGCGCTGGTTCGCCATCGACGCCGCCGGCGGCGTGACGGAGCTTCAGCTCATGGACCCTCAGCTCGGCGAGCGTCTGGACCCGCGCCTGTTCGTGCTCGACGATGAGGACCGCTCCGACCGACGCCGCCGCGGCTGACGGCTTGCCTTGCGCTTGCGCGCAGTCCACATCGGGCGTCCCGGAATGCAGCCGCCGAAGGTCCGAGATGACCCAGCCGAGCCCCACCGACGCGTCCGCCTGGCGCGGCACGACAATTCTCTGTGTACGGAAAGGCGGGAAGGTGGCGCTTGCCGGCGACGGTCAGGTCTCCATCGGCAATACGGTCGTCAAGTCGAGCGCCCGCAAGGTTCGCCAGCTCTCCGGCGGCGCGGTGATCGCCGGTTTCGCAGGCGCGACAGCGGACGCGTTCGCGCTATTCGAGCGCCTGGAGGGCAAGCTTGAGACCCATCCCGGCCAGCTCGCGCGCGCCTGTGTGGAGCTCGCCAAGGACTGGCGCACGGATCGCTATCTGCGCCGGCTGGAAGCCATGCTCATCGTGGCGGATGCGGACGAAACCTATATCCTGACCGGCGCCGGCGATGTTCTGGAGCCGGAAGACGGCGTTGCGGCCATCGGCTCTGGCGGCAATTTTGCTCTGGCGGCCGCGCGCGCGCTCATGGATTACGAGACCGATGCGGAGACCATCGCGCGCAAGGCGATGAAGGTCGCCGCCGACATCTGCGTGTTCTCGAACCACAATCTGACGGTCGAGACGCTAGGCGGAGCCGGCGGCGACAGCTGAGGCTCAGGCCTCGACGGTGAAGGTCAGGCCTGCATTGGCCTGCAACCGGTCGATCAGGGCTGCGCCCATCGCCGGCGCGCTCGTGAGAACGCCGCCCGGGGTTTCCGAGCGGTCGACATCGCGCAGCAACGCAAGCGCCGCCTCCGCAATCATCTTCGACGTCGAACCGTAGCCGGGATCCTTGTCGCCCTTGACCGACACAGTCCGCCGCTCGCCGTTTGCATCAAGCCCGGTGAACATCAGTTCGTAGAAGCCGGTCTCGCGTTCCTCCTTGGTCGGACCTTCGCCCGGCTTGAGCGGCTTTTCCGACAGGGAGCGGTCATTGGCGACATGCTCCGCGAGGATCTTGCCCTGATCCCCGTCGCCGGTGAGCATCATCTCGTCATAGACGAAGTCCTCGCCATAGGCGTGGCCGCTCAGGAAGTTGGAGCGGTGGATGTTCTTGGTGTTGATCGCCGCCATGATGAACGGCGCCGACCAGCTCGACAGGTCTTCCTCATAGACCGGCTTGTCGCCGGCGGGCTGCTCCGGACCGGTAAAGCCCGGGCATAGCGAAAACGGATCGATCAGCACGGAGAGAATCTCCGGCTCCGCCTTGAGCCGCTTCATGGTCTCGCCAAGGCTCGCCGCGGTTCCGCCGGAGAACGTGCCTTTCATGGCGCGCACGCGCCCCTTGACGCGCTTGACCGGCGCGCCGGAGACGGATTTGGCGTGCTCCTGAAGGAAGAACACGCCCATGTCGAAGGGAATGGAGTCGAAACCGCAGGACAAAACGATCCGCGCCCCGCTTTCGCGCGCCGCTTCGTCATAGTCCCGGATGATGTCATGCATCCAGGCCGGCTCGCCGCACAGATCGACATAGTCCGCGCCCGCCTCCGCACACGCCCTGACCAGCGGCTCGCCATAAAGCTGGTAGGGGCCGACCGTGGTGATCACGACACGCGCCTGGGCCGCCATCGCGCTGAGCGACGCCGGATCGGAGGCGTCCGCAATCACGAAGGGCGTGGACTCCGGCGCGCCGATCTCCGCGCGCACCGCCTCGAGCTTGTCTTCCGAGCGGCCGGCCATCGCCCATCTCAGTCCGGACGGGTACTGCGTTGCGAGATACTCGGCGACAAGGCGGCCGGTATAGCCGGTCGCGCCGTAGACCACGACGTCGTATTCGCGCTGGGACAAGGCGTCCTCCCTGATTGTCTTTATACAGATTAGATGTATCGCGGCTTACGCGGGCTCGTCGCGCAGCTCCTTCGCGAAGATCGCCGCCTCGTCGCGGAAGCTCTTGAACTCCAGCGCGTTGCCGGACGGGTCGCGGACGAAGAAGGTGCCTTGCTCGCCGCGCTTGCCCTTGAAGCGCACATAAGGCTCCACGATGAACGGCACGCCCGCGCGCTTGAAACGCGCAGCAGCGGCCTCCCAGTCCTCCCAGTCAAGCAGAAGGCCGAAATGGCGCACGGGGATGGTCTTGCCGTCGACATCGTTGGCGGCGGCGGCCCGGCATTCCTCCGGGGCGAGATGGGCTACGATCTGGTGACCGTGCAGGTCGAAATCGATCCAGTGTTCCGTCTCGCGGCCCTCCGGACAGCCAAGCACGCCGCCATAGAAGGCGCGCGCCTCTTCGAGATCGCGCACAGGGAAGGCGAGGTGAAAGCGGGGCCGGGCCATGGGATCATCCGAAAGCGGTGGAGGAAGGGACCGCATCTGCGGTTTCATGTGCTGCGACTTCACCCTACATCAGGCCGTCCGTCCAGCCGCTCAAGGCGCGCCGTCTTCATGACCGACTTTTCGCCCCGAGAGATCGTCTCCGAACTCGACCGCTACATCATCGGCCAGGCCGAGGCCAAGAAGGCCGTCGCCATCGCCCTGCGCAACCGCTGGCGGCGCAAGCGCCTGCCCGAAGGGCTGCGCGAGGAGGTCACGCCGAAGAACATCCTGATGATCGGTCCGACCGGCGTCGGAAAGACGGAGATCTCCAGGCGTCTCGCGAAACTGGCGGGCGCGCCGTTCCTCAAGGTCGAAGCCACCAAGTTCACCGAGGTCGGCTATGTCGGCCGCGACGTGGATTCCATCGCGCGCGACCTTGTGGAGGTCGCCATCGGCATTGTGCGGGAGAACAAGCGCGAAAGCGTTCGCGCCAAGGCGCACGACGCCGCCGAAAACCGGGTGCTCGACGCGCTCGTCGGACCCGCCGCCGGAGCGTCTACGCGCGAGAGCTTCCGCCGCAAGCTGCGCGACGGCGCGCTCGAGGAGAAGGAAATCGAGATCGAGGTGCGCGCCGACGGCGGCGCCGGGCCCGGCCTCGACATACCCGGCATGCCCGGCGGCATGGGCGTGATCAATCTTTCCGATCTGCTCGGCAAAGGGTTCGGCCAGCGCACCAAGACGCTGCGCACCACGGTGAAGGAGGCCTATCAGCCCCTGATCGACGAGGAAGCCGACAAGCTCATCGACGACGCGCAGATCCAGACCGAGGGCCTGCGTCTGGCGGAGGAGGAAGGCATCGTCTTCCTCGACGAGATCGACAAGATCGCCGCGCGCGCCGAAGGCCGCGGCGCGGACGTCTCGCGCGAAGGCGTCCAGCGCGATCTGCTGCCGCTTATCGAAGGCGCCACGGTCTCCACAAAGTACGGACCGATGAAGACCGACCACGTTCTCTTCATCGCGTCCGGCGCCTTCCATGTGACCAAGCCGAGCGATCTGCTGCCTGAACTGCAAGGCCGGCTGCCGATCCGCGTCGAGCTGCAGGCGCTGAGCCGGGCGGATTTCAAACGCATCCTCACGGAGCCTGAAGCCAGCCTCGTCACCCAGTATGTCGCGCTCATGAAAACCGAAGAGGTCACCCTCGACTTCGCCGAGGATGCTGTCGACGCGATCGCCGATTACGCCGCGGAGGTCAACGCGAGCGTCGAGAATATCGGCGCGCGCCGGCTGCAGACGATCATGGAGAAGCTGGTGGAGGAGATCAGCTACACGGCGTCCGACCGGCCGGGGGAAACCGTGAAGGTGGACGCAGCCTATGTCCGCGAGCGCGTCGAGCATCTCGCGCGCAATTCGGATCTCTCCAAGTTCATCCTCTAGTCCCTGCGAAGGACCACGTAGAACGCCCCCTCGCCGCCATGGCGGCGATGCGCGCCGGCATAGCCAGAGACGACGGCTGCAAAGTCCGGCTCCGCGAGCCAGCGCGGCAGACAGCGCCGAATTACGCCCGGAAGGCTGGGCTCGTCAGGCCGCCAGGGCTGGAAACGGCGTTCGTCCAGCGCGCGCTTGGCCGCACCCTTGCCGGTGATGACGAGCACGGTCTTGAAGCCGCGTCCGCGGCAGCGAGTCAGGAATGCCAGCAGATCCGCGCGCGCGCGCGCCTGCGTCAGGCCGTGCAGATCGATGCGCGCCTCCACCTCCACGCGGCCGCGCTGAATGCGCCGCTCTGTCCCGCGATCAACAGGAACCGGCGGCTTTTTCCGCGCCGGCGCGCCGTCGAACCATTCCGCCGGAAGCCCGGAAGCGCCGGATTTCAGCGCCGCCCGGGCCGGTCTTGGCGGATCGGACGCCTCGGGAGGCTTTGGCTCCTCGACGGCTTTCAGCCGCGAGGGCTCGATCGGGCGGACGGTTTTTGCAACCTGGCGCCAAAGCGCGCGCTCCTCCGGGCTGAGCCCGCGCGGAGGTCGGCGCTGCTTCACCAACGCGCATCGAGCCGCGCCGCGACCGCGTTCGGCAGAAGCAGGGTCCAGCGGGCCTCGGCGTTCTGGCGTCCGGCGCGTTCGCCCGCCGCAGCGCCCCAACCGAAGAACAGATCGCCGCGCAGCGGTCCCGTAATCGCGCCGCCGGCGTCCTGGGCGACCACAAGCGCGCTCCATCCGGGTTCGTCGTAGAGATCTGTCTTGAGAAAGACCGGCACGCCCCAGGCGTGATGGGCGGGATCGACAGCCAGGCTCGCCATCGGCGTCAGCGGAGCCCCGTGGGAACCGCGCGGACCTTCGTCTTCTGCATAGAGCGGCTCCATTCGGAAAAAGACATAGCGCGGGTTTTCATTGAAGAGCGCGGTCCAGGCGTCGGGTCCGCGCGCCTCGAGCCAGGCCTTGATGTCGTCCTTCGAGGCGTCGTCGAGGGTCAGTTCCCCGCGCTCGACCAGGATGCGCCCGATGGACACGTAGGGCAGGCCGTTATGCGCCGCGAAGGCCGCGCGCGCCTGCGCGCCGTCCTCGAAAACGAGACGCCCGGAACCCTGGATCTGCAGGAAGAAAACGTCGATGGGCCGGCCCCAGGCGAGCGGCACGCCGAGATTGAGCGCCTCGATCTCCGCGCGGCTGCGATAGGGTTCGAAGCGTTGATCCGCAGCCCGGCCGACGATGCGCTGACCTTCAAGACTGGCGATGAACTGGCCGAGATCCCCGGTCAGCAGATCATCCGGCCGCGCCCGGATCGCCATGGAAAACTCAGCATCCGGCTGCGAGCGGACCTCCACCACCGGCTCGTAATACCCGGTCAGACGCCCGGCTCCGCGGGCGTCCACCGGAGTGAACCGCGTCTCGAAGAAGCTGCGCGCGTCTTCAGCCGTGATGTTCATGCCGGAAAGATGCAGCGCCTCCGCGCAGACCGCGCGCCACTCCCCGACGGCGCCTGCGTGCGGCGCGCGCGGGTTGAGCAACGCCGCATCCGGCTTGGCGGCGTTGCGCTCGCAGGACCGCGCCAGCGCGTCAAGGGCGGGCCGCGCATCCTCCGTCGCCCAGCCGGGAAGGGCCGCGAAGCTGGAGGCGGTCAGGGCGAGACGCGTTGAGGCGGAAGTCGAGACGTCGCTCGCCGTCGCGCAGGCGCCAAGCGAGAGCGCTGCGCCCAGCGCCGTGAGCAGGCTAGACCGGCTTGACCGCGGAGAGCGCCCAGTTCGGATCGGGGGAATCGACATCGCGCTCGAAGCTCCACAGCTCCTCGACCGGGCGGAGGGTGTTGAGATCGCCTGCGACGCGCTCGCCGTCGGCGTTTCGGGTTTCCGTCGCCAGCTCCGCGTTGATCCGCACCTTCACCTTGGCGCGGCGTCCGTCCAGGGAGGCGGCCTCGATTTCGAGCGAGCGGATGCGTTCGACTTCCGTCGTCATGCGTTCGCCCTTCGCCTCCCGCTCGGCGATCGAGGCGTCGTAACGCTCGAACACGCGCGGGCTGAGAAGCGGACGCAGCCGGTCCCGGTCGCCTGCGGCGTACGCTTCCAGGATCATGCGATAGGCTGATTCCGCGCCCTTGCGGAACGTTTCCGGGTCGAAGCGCGCATCAGCTGCAGCGATCGCCGACAGGCCCGCAGCCGCCGGACCGGTGTAGATCGGACGGTCGGGCTCGGCGGGGGCTGGCGCGTCAAGCGAGGACGGCTGGCGGGCGGCGTCGCGGGCGGCCTGCTCCGCGGCGTGTTCTTCCGGCGACCGGCCGGTCGGCCGTCCCAGCACGGTATAGAGCCGGAAGCCGAGAAAAACGGCCAAGCCTGCAAAGAAAAGGATCTGAAGAATATCCATCACGCGGTCCGTCGGCGTTGCGTTGCGTCACATATAGGCCGGTCGAGGCGCGGCGTCAGCCCGCGGGCGCCTTGATGCCTCAGGGGCTGCATGCTACCGCGCGCAGGTGTTGAGCGCCTTAAGGCGCTGCTTTTTTCTTCAAGCGAGACCCGCATCCATGACCGACGCTCCCGCCGATCCGACGCCGCAGGCGCCGGCCCAGCCGCAAATCCGCGTCCTTGGGCAATACGCCAAGGACCTGTCCTTCGAGAACCCGGGCGCCCCGGACTCCCTGCGCGCAGGCGGCCAGCCGCAGATCGACATGGGCATCGACGTGCGCGCCCGGCAGCTCGACGAGCAGACCTACGAGGTCGAGCTACAGCTGTCCGCCCGCGCGCAGCGGGAAAACCAGCCGGTCTTCGTGACCGAACTCGTCTACGCCGGCCTCTTCCAGCTGCTCAATGTCGACGATGTGACGCGCCAGCCGGTGCTCTTCATCGAGTGCCCGCGGCTGCTTTTCCCGTTCGCGCGCCGCATCCTCGCGGACGCCACGCGCGACGGCGGCTTCCCGCCGCTGATGCTTGAGCCGGTGGATTTCGCCAACCTGTTCCGCCAGCGCCAGGCGCAAGCCCAGGGCGCCGCCGAAAACGGCGGCGAGCCGGCCGCCCAGGCCTGAAGCCCTAGGCGTTCTCCCAGAGCGTTCCGCCGGGAAGCTCGGCGATGAACGCCGCGTGCGCCTCCCGCTCGGCCTGCGTGATCCGCGAGCCGAGGGGCCGTGGCCGCGCGGGGCGGGCGGGAAACTCGACCCGGCCGGAAGCCTCTTCCGCTCCGGCGAAGTCGAGTTTCCGCTCTCGGCCTCCATTGAGCTGCAGATAGACCTCGGCCAGGAGATGGCTGTCGATCAGCGCGCCGTGCAGGTCGCGGCCCTCGAGCGAGACGTCGAAGCGCTTGCAGAGCGCATCAAGGCTCGCCGGAGCGCCGGGGAATTTCTCCCGCGCCATCGCGGCGGTGTCGATGAAGCGCGCCGGCGCGATCAAGGGCCGGCCGCAGCGCTCCAGCTCCATGTTGATGAACTTCATGTCGAAGCCGGCGTTGTGGGCGACAAGCGCCGCATCGCCGACGAACTCCAGAAACTCATCGACGATGTCGGCGAAGACCGGCTCGCCGCGCAGCATGTCCCAGGTGTGCCCGGTGATCCGGGTCACCTCCTCGGGGATCGGCCGTTCAGGATTGATGAGCCGCCGGTAGGTCCGCCCGGTGGGCAGGAAATCGCGAATCTCAACGCAACCAAGTTCCGTCACCCGGTCGCCGGCATGCGCTTCAAGGCCGGTGGTTTCGGTGTCGAAAACAATCTGGCGGGTCATGTGCGGTCTCCGGCGTTGATCCCGGCGCGGAACCGGTCCAGCGCGGCGCGCACCTGCTTGCGGGCGGGCTCAAGTCCGGCGCTGGTGTCGATGACGACATCGGCGCGGGCGCGCTTTTCCGAATCGGGCGTCTGCCGCGCCAGTATGGCGGCAAGCTTCTCCGGCGTCATTCCGGGCCGGGAGAGCACACGCCGCCTTTGCACAGCTTCCGGCGCGCTCACGACGACCACCCGGTCCACGGCGGCGTCCATGCCGGTCTCAAAAAGCAGCGGCACGTCAAAAAGCACGATCGGCGCGCCCGAGGCGGACGCTTCGGCGAGGAAAGCTGCGCGCGCCTCAGCCACCAGCGGATGGACGATCGCTTCCAGCCGCTCGAAACCCGACGGGTCGGCCTGCAGCGCTTTTGAGAGCGCGTCGCGGTCGATCGCGCCGTCTTTGGCGCAGCCGGGAAACGCCTCGCTGACCGGTGCGACGGCGTCGCCGCCCGGCGCATAAAGCGCTGCAACCGCCGCATCGGCGTCAAAGACCGGCACGCCCTCCTCGGCGAACATCGCCGCGGTTGTCGACTTGCCCATGCCGATCGATCCGGTGAGGCCGAGAACAAGCATCGCTCAGCCCTCCCGCGCGCGCTGCACGCCGCGCAGATAGGCGCCCATGTCGATCTCGGCCGGGGGTGGCGCGCCGAACAGCAATTCGAAACTCGGCCGGGCCTGCGCGAGCAGCATCTCAAGGCCGTCCACGGTCGTCCGGCCGGCATGCTCGGCGGCCTCGATCCACGGCGTGCGCAGCGGCGCATAAGTCATTTCAACAACCGCAGCGCCAGCAGCGGTCATGGAGAGATCCGGCGGGGCGTCCGGCGCCGCCGCGCTGGCGTTGACCACGACCACGGCGTCGTCAAGGGCGCGGGCAATCCGGTCGGGGACGTCGATGCGCGCCTCGATGTCCAGGGCTTCGGCCAGTTTCCGAGCGTTGTCCGGCGTGCGGTTGACGATCCGGATCTCCGGCGCGCCCAGATCCGCGAAGGCCGCAAGCGCCGCGCCTGCAGCCCCGCCCGCGCCGATCAGCACGGCAGGTCCTTTCAGCCCGCCCGGCTGCGCCCGGCGGATGGCGGCGGTGACGCCTTCGAGATCCGTGTTGTGCGCCCACATCCCGCCTCCGTCGACGGTGAGCAGATTGGCCGCCCCCAGCCGCCGCGCCGACGGTGAGGCGTCATCAGCGGCGGCCAGCGCGGCGCGTTTGTGGGGGGCCGTGACATTGGCTCCCGCAACGCCGAGCGCAGGCAGGAGCGCCATCACGCGCGCCGCGTCTTCAGGCTTCACAGGAAAGGCTGCATACGTGCCGGGCCGGCCGGATTCCTCAAGCCAGCGCGTCATCATCGCCGGCGACAGCGAGTGCGCGACCGGCCAGCCGATCACGCCCGCAAGAGGCAGCGCGCCGCGAAAGGCCGCCCCGGTCATCTCTCCAGGACGCCCTGTTCCCGGAAGAAGGCGAGCAGCGGCAGGAGCGGCAGGCCCAGAACCGAGTAGAAATCGCCATCCACCCGCTCGAACAATTGTGCGCCGAGACCCTCGAAGGCGTAGGCGCCGACCGTCGAGGTCAGAACGCCGCCGGCGCGGGCGAGATAGCTTTCAAGGAAAGCGTCGGAGAAATCGCGCATGTAGAGCGTTGAAGTCTCGGCATGGCGCCAGACGATGTCCCCGTCGCGCGCCACGCTCACCGCGCCGCGGAGGTGGTGCGGGGCGCCGCGCACCAGCATCAGGCGCTGGCGGGCCTCCTTGGCGTCCCTCGGCTTGTCGAAGGCTTCGCCGTTGAATTCCATCACCTGATCGGAGCCGATCACCCATCCGGACCGGCGCCGTGAGACCGCAAGCGCCTTGTCATCGGCGAGCCGGGCCGCAAGCTCGGCGGGCGTTCCGCTGAAATGCGCCTTCACAGCAGCTTCGTCGACATCGGAGGGGTCGATCTCGAACGCCACGCCGGCGCCTTCCAGGATCGCACGGCGCGAGGCCGAGCCCGAGGCGAGGATGACCGGCGTTGCGCTCATGGTTCGACGCCGCGATGCTCGGTGAGGAGATTGATCACCTTCGCCGCCGTCTCCTCGATCGAGCGCCGGGTCACGTCGATGCTCGGCCAGCCGTGCCGCGCATAGAGGCGCTTGGCGAAGATGACCTCCTCCTTCACCGCTTCCTCGTCGACGTAATCCGTCGAGCGCTCCTCGCGCAGATTGAGCAGGCGGTTGCGGCGGATCTGGATGATCCGTTCGGGCGACGCGGTGAGGCCGACAATCAGCGGCTTCTTCAATGTGAAGAGCTCTGGCGGGAGCGGGCCGTCCGGCACGATCGGGATGTTGGCGGTTCTGATGCCGCGATGCCCCAGATAGATCGAGGTCGGCGTCTTGGACGTCCGGCTGATGCCGAGCAGGATCACCTCCGCCCCGCCCAGATCGTCGCCCTGGCCATCGTCGTGCGCCATGGAATAGTTCATCGCCTCGATGCGCCGGTAGTACTCCGCGTCCAGCGCGCGCTGCGCGCCCGCACGGCCGAGCATGGGCGCGCCGAGATAAGCGGAGAACGTGGCCAGCACCGGATCGAGGATGGCGATCGCCGGCGCGCCAAGCTCGGCGCAGCGCTCCTCCAGCCGGCGGCGAAGGTCCGGATTGACCATCGTGTAGAGAACGATGCCCGGATACGAGTGCACATGCTCAAGCGCGCGCTCGAGCTGCTTGGGCGAACGCACGAGCGCAAACAGGTGCTCGATGGGCTGGGCGCGCTCGAACTGCGCCGCGCAGGCGCGCAACACCGCCATCAGCGTCTCGCCGGTTGAATCTGAGATCATGTGCGCGTGGAACTGGACGCTGGCGTCCTGGGTCTCGGCCATGGCGATCGCCTTTGCAAGCGGGAGCGCCGTGGAGAATGCGGGCGCCGTTTCCCGGTCTTGCTGTGAACAACTCGACGAGTTTTCCCGGTGTTGCAAGTGCGCGGGCGCCGGCGCCCGCATTCTCCGCCCTGTTCCACCGCCGTGGCCACGTCCACAGGTCTGCAGGGGCAATCTGTGGGATGACCAGGTAGCGCCGGCGCCTCTCCACAGCGCCGCGTCCGGGCGATTTCCCGGCTCTATGCGCGCATCAGGGCGCGGGCGGAGATTATCCACGCGATCCGGCGGATGTTCATCCACGGGCGCCGAGGATTTTCCAAAGGGGTGGAAAACGGGGAGCGGCGTGGTCTATCACCGTTTTTCCACGAAGTTGACGCTCCCTCCACCGATCCACCTCCTCTTTTCCCTTTCGGGATTCCAGAAAGTGGGCTTGCGGACAAACCGGCATGAGCCTTTCACCCGACATCTCTTCAGGACGCCAAAGCGCGTTCCTTCGCGCGCTTTCAGGCGAGGCGGTCAGCCCGCCCCCGGTCTGGCTGATGCGCCAGGCGGGACGGTATCTTGAGGAATATCGCGCGGTGCGCGCGACCCAGCCCGATTTCATCTCCTTCTGTCTCAATCCGGACGCAGCCAGCGAAGTCACGCTGCAGCCGATTCGCCGCTTCGGTTTCGATGCGGCGATCTTGTTCGCCGATATCCTGCTGATCCCGTATGGGCTGGGCCAGAAGACCTGGTTCGAACCCGGCGAGGGCCCCAAGCTGGAGCCGCTCGATCTGGAGACGATCGATGCGCTGGACGTCGAAGGCTCGGAGCGCGTCCTTGCGCCGGTGGGCGAGACGGTCGCCCGGGTCCGGGCGGAACTCGGACCGGAAACGGCGCTGATCGGTTTCGCCGGCTCGCCCTGGACGGTCGCCACCTACATGATCGAGGGCGCAGGCTCCAAGGACCGCATGGCGGCCCGGGCTGCGGCCTGGCGCGATCCCGGCCGTTTCGATGCGCTGATGGACGTGCTGGCGGAAGCAACGGCGCGCTATCTCGCCATGCAGGCCCGGTCCGGCGCGCAGGCGCTGAAACTGTTCGACAGCTGGGCGGACGGGCTTCCAAATCCGCTCTTCGAGCGCGCCGTCATCAGGCCGACCCGGTTGATCGTCGAAAAGCTCCGGGCCGCCGGTGTGAGCGTTCCGGTCATCGGGTTTGCGCGCGGGGCGGGGTCCCAGCTGCCGCGATACGCGGCGGAAACCGGTGTGGATGCTGTGGCGCTCGACCAGGGCGTTGATCCGGCCTGGGCGCGTTCGGTTCTGCCCGAAGAGATGCCGGTTCAGGGCCAGCTCGACGCCGCCGCCCTGCTTGCCGGCGGGCAGGCGCTGGAATCGGAGATCGCGCGGTTGCTCGACGCATGGGCCGGGCGGCCCTATGTCTTCAACCTTGGTCACGGGATCACGCCTGATGTTCCTGTGGCGCACGTCGAACGGCTTCTGGCGGAACTCCGGCGGCCGCGCTGAACACTCGCTGAAATCGAGGATCTCCGCCCATGGCGCGCAAAATCGCCGTCGTACTGTTCAATCTGGGCGGTCCTGACGGGCAGGAGAGCGTGAAGCCTTTCCTGCGCAATCTGTTTCGCGATCCCGCGATCATCGGCGCCCCCGGGCCGATCCGCGAGTTTCTCGCCTGGTTCATCTCGACCACTCGCACGCCGGAGGCGAGTGAGAACTACGCCAAGATGGGCGGCGGATCCCCCATCGTGCCCGAGACCGAAAAGCAGATGGCCGCGATGACGGCGGCGCTGAAGGCGCGTTTGCCTGCGGACGACGAGGTCCGGCTTTTCATGGCGATGCGCTACTGGCACCCCTTCGTTGAAGAAGCGGTCAACGCGGTCAAAGCCTATGCGCCGGATGAAATCGTCCTGCTGCCGCTTTATCCGCAGTTCTCCACCACGACGACAGCCTCGTCATTGAAAGCGTGGAAGGACGCAGGCGGGCCGCCTGCACGCACGGTCTGCTGCTATCCCATGGAAGCGGATTTCGTGCAGGCGCATGCCGACTTGATCCGCAAGAGCTGGACAGCCGCCGGCCAACCGGAAAACGCCCGCATTCTCTACTCGGCCCATGGTCTCCCGGAGGTGACGGTCAAGCGCGGCGATCCCTATCAATGGCAGGTGGAGCAAACCGTTGCAGCCGTCGCCAAGCGCCTGCCGGACCTTCCGGATTTCGAGATCTGCTACCAGTCGCGCGTGGGCCCGCTGAAATGGATCGGCCCGCCGACGGATGAAGCGATCCTGCGCGCCTGCGAGGATGGAAAGCACATCTTCCTGACCCCGATCGCCTTTGTCTCCGAGCATATCGAAACCCTTGTCGAACTCGACGAGGAGTATCGCGAAGTGGCTGACGAAAACGGCGCCCCGGGTTATGACCGCGTTCCGGCGCTGGGCGATCATCCCGCCTTTATCGACGCGCTGGCGAAATTGACGATCGGGGCGCTTGAGGGCGACAAGGGATTGAAACCGCCGATGGGCGAGCGGCTGTGTCCGAAATCCTTCGGCAAATGCCCCTGCCTGGCGGCGAAAGCGGAGAAGGCGGCGTGATCGACTTTCTGAGCGCGCATTACACCTGGCTCAAGGCGTTCCACATCATCTCCGTCATCTTCTGGATGGCAGGAATGCTCTATCTGCCGCGCCTGTTCGTCTATCATCACACAGCATCCGCCGGCGGCGAGCTGGAGGCGGCGCTCCTGAAACAGGAGCACGGGCTTTTGCGCATCATCCTGACGCCGTCGCTGATCGCGATGTGGCTGTTTGCGCTTCTGATGATCGCTGCGAATGCGGATTACTTGTTCTCCGCGGGCTGGTTCCACGCCAAGCTTTTGCTGGTGCTGGCGCTGAGCGGCGCGCACGGCTTCTATGCGGCTTCTGCGCGGAAGTTCGCCGCCGGCGAGCGCCCGCGCACCGAGCGTTTCTGGCGCATCATGAACGAGGTTCCGGCGATCGCCGTGATCGTGATCGTTCTGCTCGCCGTCGTGAAGCCCTTCGCTTGACGGCTGGGCCAAGCTGTGTCACCCAACACGTGACTCCGCACAGGATGATCTGACAGCCCGCCGGCGCGCGCCGCACGGCTCCTCGCGCCCGGGCCCCCCGCCGAACCCATCGTCCGCGCCCTCGGGAAGCGGCGCGATACCTGAAAGCTGAACCCCGAATGGCCCAGCCCGGGTCACGCGCGCGTTCCGCCGCCCGACGGCTGCGCGCCATGATCCGCCTCTTTCACGGTCCCCATGAGCGATACCGACGACACCCCCATCGAAGAGACCCAGCTGTCTGACCGCCCGGACGGGCCGCGCCAGCGCATGTCCCTTCAGGAGCTGAAGGAAAAGTCGCCCGCCGACCTCCTGGAGCTGGCCGAGCGGCTCGACATCGAAAACGCGTCCTCGCTGCGCAAGCAGGGCATGATGTTCGCCATCCTCAAGGCGCTCGCCGAGGAAGGCGCGGAAATCTACGGCGGCGGAACGCTTGAGGTTCTGCAGGACGGTTTCGGTTTTCTGCGGTCTCCGGAAGCCAACTATCTCGCGGGTCCCGACGACATCTATGTGTCGCCGAGCCAGATCCGGAAATTCGGCCTGCGCACCGGCGACACGGTCGAGGGCGAAATCCGCAGCCCGCGCGACGGGGAGCGCTATTTCGCGCTTCTCAAGGTCAACGCCATCAATTTCGAGGCGCCGGACCAGGCGCGCCACAAGGTCCATTTCGACAATCTGACGCCGCTCTATCCGGATCAGCGTTTCCACATGGAGCTCGGCGATCCGACGAAAAAGGATCGGTCCGGCCGTGTGATCGACATCGTGGCGCCGCTCGGTAAGGGCCAGCGCGGTCTGATCGTCGCTCCGCCGCGGACCGGCAAGACGGTGCTGCTGCAGAACATCGCTCATGCGATCGAGACCAATCATCCCGAGTGCTACCTGATCGTGCTGCTGATCGACGAGCGCCCGGAAGAGGTCACCGACATGCAGCGCACCGTGAAGGGCGAGGTGATCGCCTCAACCTTCGACGAACCGGCGACACGTCACGTGCAAGTGGCTGAAATGGTTATTGAAAAAGCCAAGCGGTTGGTCGAGCACGGCCGCGACGTCGTCATCCTTCTCGACTCGATCACCCGCCTGGCCCGCGCCTACAACACGGTCGTACCAAGCTCCGGCAAGGTGCTTACCGGCGGCGTTGACGCCAACGCCCTGCAGCGCCCCAAGCGCTTCTTCGGCGCCGCCCGGAACATCGAGGAGGGCGGATCGCTGTCCATCATCGCCACTGCGCTCATCGACACGGGCTCGCGCATGGACGAGGTGATCTTCGAAGAGTTCAAGGGCACCGGCAATTCCGAGATCGTTCTCGACCGGAAAGTCGCCGACAAGCGCGTCTTCCCGGCGATCGACATTCTCAAATCCGGCACGCGGAAGGAGGAGCTTCTGGTGCCGCGCGCGGACCTTCAGAAGACCTATGTCCTTCGCCGGATCCTCAACCCGATGGGGCCCCAGGACGCCATCGAATTCCTGCTGGGCAAGCTCAAGGAAACGAAGACGAATTCAGAGTTCTTCGACTCCATGAATACCTGACCGGAGGCGGCTTCCCGCCAGGTCCGCGCCGGGCTAGACAGGGGCGTCTTGCACGAAAGGACGCTTCATGAGCCTGCCGCCGATCACCCTTTATCACGCGCCGATGACCCGCTCCGTCCGCCCGCGCTGGCTGCTGGAGGAGATGGGTCTGCCCTATACGCTCGAGCGCGTCAGCTTCGACCGCGGCGATGTCGGCGGAGAGGCCTACCGGGCGATCAATCCGCTCCAGAAGGTGCCGGCGATGAAGGCGGGCGAGGAGGTCATCCTCGAAAGCCTGGCCATGGTTCAGTACATCGTCGCCAAGGCGGGCCCGAACCCGTTCACGGTTGCGCCCGAAGACGCTGATTACGGCCGCTATCTCGAATGGCTGTTCTTCGGCGAAGCGACCATGTCGATGAGCGTCAACCTCACGCTCGCGCATGCCGCGCTGCTCCCCGAAGCGCATCGCAACCCCCAGCTCCTCGCATGGGCGCGCGAGCAGGTCGACAAGCAGCTGGCCTGCATCGCCGAGAGGGGGCTGGCGGACGGCCGCGAATGGCTCGCCGCCGGGCGCTTCACCGCCGCCGACGTGTCGGTCGGCTACATGCTTTATCTGCTCAAACTGATAAAGCAGTTCGACGGCGCGCCGGAGGCGGTCCAGGCCTACTGGAACCGGATCAAGGCCCGTCCCGCCTGGATCGCCGCCAGCGCGGACTGATCAGGCGGAGAGATGCTCGCGCAGGAACGCGAGGGTGCGCGCATCGGCGGTCCTGGCGTCTTCGGCGTGGTAATGCGCCCCGCCCTTGCGCGCAAAGGCATGGTCGCGCTCGGGATAGGTGTGGATCGTCACCTTGGGGTGATCCTTGAGCCCGGCGATGATCGCCTGTTGCGCCTCGGGCGGGACAAACTCGTCTTGCCCGGCGATGTGGAGCATCAGCGGCTGGCTGATGTTTTCCGCCTCGCCGAGATGGTCGTGGATGTTCACGCCGTAATAGCCGACGCTCGCATCGCTCGAGGTCCGGCAGGCGCTGAGATAGGCGAGGAAGCCCCCCAGGCAGTAGCCGATGACGCCGGCTTTTCCGTTGCCGCCCTCGCGCGCAACCGACAGCGTGGCAGCGATGTCGTCCACGCCGGCGGACGGATCGAAACGGCTCATGAGGTCAAACGCCTGCTTCCATTCCGCATCGGTCTGGTCGGTCAGCTGAACGCCCGGCTCGAGCCGCCAGAACAGATCCGGACAGATGGCGAGAAAGCCCTGGGCGGCGAGATCGTCGCAGATCTCCCGCATGACGCCGTTGACGCCGAAGATCTCCTGGATCACGACCACGGCGGGCCCTTGACCGGCGGCGTAGGCGGAGAAGGGGCCGTCCGGCCCGGCGATGGTGATGTCGCGTCCCGGCATGTTTCACTCCATGATGCAGCAGATTAAGCTTGGACGTTGGAAGGAAGGGCGAGCCATGAAGGTCACCGTGAATATCGAGTGCACGCCGCAGGAGGCGCGGACATTCTTCGGCCTGCCCGACGTCACGCCGCTCAATGAAAAGCTCGTGGACGAGATGAGCAAGCGCATGAGTGAAAATCTTGAAGCGCTCGGTCCGGAGGCGCTGATGCGCTCCTGGATGACGTTCGGCGGCGAATGGCAGAAGCAGTTCATGGGCCTCATGAGCCAGGCCGCCGGCGGGACGGGCGGCGGCGCCGACGACGGGCGCTGAGCCGGACGGCATGACGGACACCATCTTTGCGCTCTCAAGCGCGCCCGGACGGGCGGGCGTGGCGGTGCTCCGTGTGAGCGGGCCTGAGGCCGGAAGCTGCCTAGGGCGCATGATCGGGGCGCTGCCGCCGCCGCGCAGGGCGGTGTTGCGCCGGTTTCACACAAACAGCGGCGATGTGTTCGATCAGGGTTTGGCGCTCTGGTTTCCGGGGCCGGCGAGCTTTACCGGCGAAGACAGCGCCGAGCTTCACGTGCATGGCGGACCGGCGGTCGTCGAGGCCGCCGTGGCGGCCTTGACGGCGTTCGGGGCGAGGCCTGCGGAGCCCGGTGAATTTACCCGCCGCGCTTTCGAGCATGGCAAGCTGGATCTGACCGAGGCCGAGGGCCTGGCCGACCTCATCGATGCGGAAACCGAAGGCCAGCGCGAGCAGGCCCTCGCCCAGATGACGGGCAGCCTGCGCAGCATCTACGAGCGCTGGCGATTAGATCTGCTGGAGGCGCTCGCCTGGCTTGAGGGGGAGATCGACTTCCCCGATGAGGATGATGTGCCGGATGCGCTCGCCGCGCGCGCTTCTGAACCGGTCGGCCGGTTGCTGGACGCCATGCGAAGCCATCTGGACGACGCCGGGCGCGGCGAGCTTGTGCGCGAGGGCTTCACCATCGCCCTCATCGGCCCGCCGAATGCCGGAAAGTCTTCGCTCTTGAACGCGTTGGCGCGCCGGGATGCGGCGATCGTCACCGATATCCCCGGAACCACGCGGGATGTGGTCGAGGTGCGCATGGTGCTGGGCGGGTTTGCTGTCATTCTCGCGGACACCGCCGGGCTTCGTGAGACGGCCGACATTGTTGAAAGCGAGGGGGTAAGACGGGCGCTCGCGCGGGCGGAAAGCGCGGACCTCCGGCTTGGCCTCGTGGATGTTTCACGTGAAACACTACCGGTAGAACTTGTTAACGCCTTGCGCGCGGGCGACGCCTTGATCCGCACGCAAATTGATCGCGGAGCGCCGGCGCCGGTCTGTGCGCCTCCGGACGTCCGTGCGTTCGATGTTTCTGCGATGACTGGAGCGGGGCTGAGGGCGCTTGAGGCCTGGATGGCGGAAACCGTGCAGGCGCGGCTTTCAAGGCGCGAGGCGCCGGCGCTCTCTCGCGCGCGGCATCGGCGCGGCGTCGAACAGGCGCTTGAGGCGCTGGAGCGCGCGGACATGGCGCTTGCCTCCGGCGGTCCGGTTGAGATTGCGGCCCTCGAGGTCCGTCACGCGGTGCGGGCGCTGGAGGGGCTGACCGGCCGGATCGACGTCGAGGATGTCCTTGGCGCGGTGTTTTCCCAATTCTGTATCGGGAAATAGATCGCGCGGCGGTCTGCAACTCGACACATGCCGCATCGAGGCTTATGTACCGCGTCCGTTTCGCTTCAAGCATCAGGATGCCGGCCCCGCCATGAGCGCGACCGATACCCATACCCGTTTTGACTGGGTGACGCCCGCCGCCGAGGCGGCGTCTCAGGCGTGGGACGTCATCGTGATCGGCGGCGGCCACGCCGGCTGCGAGGCCGCCGCGGCGTCGGCGCGGCTTGGCGCGCGAACGCTGCTGCTGACGCACAGGGCGGCGACGATTGGCGAGATGTCGTGCAATCCCGCCATCGGCGGACTGGGCAAGGGTCACCTCGTAAGGGAGGTCGACGCGCTCGACGGTCTGATGGGCCGAGTGGCGGATGCGTCCGGCATCCAGTTCCGGCTGTTGAACCGATCCAAGGGACCGGCGGTGCGGGGCCCGCGCACGCAATCCGACCGTTCGCTCTATCGAAGCGCGATGCAGCGCGAGATCGCTGCGCTTCCCGGGCTCGTCGTGGCGGAGGCGGCGGTTGAGGATCTGCATGTTGTTGACGGCGCATGCGCCGGCGCCGTGGATGCGGAGGGCCGGATTTACGCCGCAGCGCGGGTCGTCCTGACGACCGGCACCTTCCTGCGCGGGGTGATCCATCGCGGCGAGGAGCGGATCCCGGCGGGACGCGCCGGCGAGGCGCCCGCCAACGGCTTGGGCGAGCGCCTTTATGCGCTCGGCCTGCATATGGGCCGGTTGAAAACCGGCACGCCCGCGCGGCTCGACGGCCGCACCATCGACTGGGACGGGCTCGAGATGCAGGCGGCCGACGCCGAGCCGGCGCCGTTTTCATTCCTGACCGAGCGCATCACGGTTCCGCAGATCGCATGCGGCGTCACGCGGACAACCGACCGCACGCATGCGCTGATCGAGAAAAACCTTTCGCGGTCGGCCGTTTATGGTGGTGCGATCTCCGGGCGCGGCCCGCGCTATTGCCCCTCGATCGAAGACAAGGTGGCGCGCTTCGCCGACCGGACGAGCCACCAGGTGTTCCTGGAGCCGGAGGGTCTGGAAGATCCGACCGTTTATCCCAACGGCATTTCCACCTCGCTCCCCGCCGACATCCAGGATGCGTTCCTGAAGACCATCCCGGGGCTCGAGCGTGCTCGGGTGATCCGGCATGGCTACGCCATCGAGTATGATTATGTCGACCCGCGCGAGCTCACAGCCGCGCTGGAGGTGCGCCGGCTGCCGGGCCTGCATCTGGCCGGGCAGATCAACGGCACGACAGGCTATGAGGAAGCCGCCGCCCAGGGACTGGTCGCGGGCGCCAACGCAGCGCTGACCGCGGGCGGAGGGGCCGCCTTCGTGCTCGATCGCAGCCAAGCCTATATCGGCGTCATGATTGACGATCTGATCACACGCGGCGTAAGTGAGCCCTATCGGATGTTCACCTCGCGCGCCGAGTACCGGCTCACCCTGCGCGCGGACAACGCCGATCAGCGCCTGACGCCGCTGGGCGCGGAGATCGGTCTGGTCGGTGACGCGCGGCGCAAGGCGCATGCGGCCAAGGCCTCGTTGCTGGAGCAGGCGCGGACGCGGGCCCAATCGCTTTCCCTTACGCCGGCGGAGGCTCAGCGCGCCGGTCTCGCCGTCAATCAGGACGGACGCCGCCGGTCTCTGCTTGAACTCCTGTCAGCACCGGCCATCGGCTTTGACGATCTGCGGCGCGTCTGGCCGGAGATTGGCGCGTGGGCGCCGCCGGTTCGCGAGCAAATCGAAATCGACGCGGTCTATCACGGATATCTCGACCGCCAGCAGGCCGACATCCTCGCGTTCCAGCGGGATGAAGGCGTGCGGATCCCGGCGGGCTTCGACTATGCCGGCGTGGGCGGTTTGTCGCATGAAGTGCGCGAGAAGCTTGAACGGGCGCGGCCGGCGACCCTGGGACAGGCGGGCCGGATTGAAGGCGTGACCCCGGGCGCGCTCACGGCTTTGCTGGCGGCGCTCAAGCGCGGCCGCCCGTCAGCCCAGGCGGCCTCATGAACGGGCTTGTGGCTGAAGACGCAGCGGCCTTCCAGAGTCTGACCGGTGTTTCACGTGAAACACTCGACCGCTTCGAGACCTGGCGGCGATTGCTGGAGGCCTGGTCGGCGCATACCAATCTAGTCGCGCGCTCGACCCTGCCCGATTTCTGGCGGCGTCATGCGCTCGACAGCTGGCAGGTGCTCGACGCTCCGGCGCGCGCGCTCGGCGGCGAGCGGCCAACGCCCGCCCGCTGGCTGGATATCGGCGCCGGGGCCGGGTTTCCAGGCTTGGCCCTCGCCTTCACGCTGGCGGATCGCGGCGTCGCCGGCGCGCATGTTCATCTTGTGGAATCCGTAGGCAAAAAGGCGCGCTTTCTCGAGGCGGTGATCGCTGAGACCGGCGCGCCCGCCAGCGTGCTGAACCTGCGCGCCGAGCGGCTTGATCAGTCGCTCCAGGTCGATGCAGTCACCGCGCGCGCCGTCGCCGCGCTCCCGCGCCTCCTCGAATACGCCGAACCGTTCGAGGAAAAGGGCGCAATCGCTGTGTTTCCGAAGGGCGCGCGCTACGCCGAGGAATTGACCGAGGCGCGGAAAGGCTGGAGACTCAATCCCGTCGTCGCGCCGAGTCTGACCGAGCCGGATGCGGCCCTGATCGTCCTTGAAAGGTTCGCCCGTGCCCGCTGATCGTCGCGCCGATCCGCCCAAGGTCATCGCCATCGCCAACCAGAAGGGCGGCGTCGGCAAGACGACCACGGCGATCAATCTCGCCACGGCGCTGGCGGCCATCGAAAAGCGCGTTCTGGTGCTGGACCTCGATCCGCAAGGCAACGCGTCGACGGGGCTCGGCGTCGGGCGCGCGCGCCGGGTCGCAACCTCCTACGACATTCTTGTTCAGGAGCAGCCGCTGGAAAACGCGGTGATCGAGACCGACATTCCCGGTCTCTCGCTGATCCCGGCCGTCGCGGATCTCGCCGGCGCGGAGCTCGAACTCGCCGGCGCCGCCCGCCGTTCCTACCGGCTGCGCCACGCCATCCAGTCCTACCGCCAGCGCCAGCGTCACGTCGAGCGCAAGCTGGATTACATTCTGGTGGATTGTCCGCCCTCGCTGAATCTTCTGACAGTCAACGCCATGACGGCGGCCGACAGCGTGCTGGTGCCGCTCCAGACAGAATTCTTCGCGCTTGAGGGCCTGACCCAGCTCATGCGCACGATCGATCTGGTCAAGACCAATCTCAATCCCGAGCTCGCCATCCAGGGCGTGGTGCTGACGATGTATGACAAGCGCAACAACCTGTCCTCCCAGGTCGCGGCGGATGTGCGCGAGCATTTCGGCGACAAGGTCTATGAGACCGTCATCCCGCGAAATGTGCGCGTGTCCGAAGCGCCCTCCTTCGGCAAGCCGGTTCTGCTCTACGATCTCGCATGCGCGGGGGCTCAGGCCTATCTGCAGCTCGCCCGCGAGCTTGTGAGACAGGAGCGCGGGCGCGTGGGAGAGCCGGCGTGAGCGCGGGCGAACGCAATCGCGGCCTTGGACGGGGTCTCCAGGCTCTGCTGGGCGACGGCGAGGCGGAAATCGACGTGCAGTCTGCTCCCGCGCGCGGCGACGGTACGCGCCTGATCCCCATGGAGTGGATCGACCCGAACCCCGATCAGCCGCGCAAGCGCTTCGATGAGGACGCGCTCAGGGAGCTTGCGGACTCCATCACCGAGAAGGGCCTGCTGCAGCCTTTGCTCGTCCGCCCCTCGCCTCGGGATCCCGACCGCTACCAGATCGTGGCGGGCGAACGCAGATGGCGCGCGGCCCAGCTCGCCCAGATCCACGACGTGCCATGCCTTGTGCGCGAGCTGACCGATCGCGAGACGCTCGAACTGGCGATCGTTGAGAATGTCCAGCGCGCCGACCTCAACGCGATCGAGGAGGCGCGCGCTTTCCGCGAGCTGATCGACACTTTCGGCCACACGCAGGAAAAGGTCGCCCAGGCGGTCGGCAAGTCGCGCGCACATATCGCCAACACATTGAGATTGCTGACATTTCCCAGAGAAATCGTGTCTCATGTAGAGCAAGGCGCGTTATCCGCAGGCCATGCGCGCGCCATCGCTGGCGCTGCAGATCCGTCAGCGCTCGCCCGGCGCGTGATCGAGGAAGGTCTGTCGGTGCGCGAAGCGGAACGTCTCGCCAAGGTGCGCCCTGCGCCGGACAAGCCCGCAAGCGGCGCGCAGACGGATGACAAGGACGCCGATACGCGCGCGCTGGAAAGCGATCTTGCCGCCCGGCTCGGGCTGGCCGTCGATATCCGCGATACAGGCGGCAAGGGCGAGTTGCGTGTGCGCTATTCCACCCTCGAGCAGCTCGACGATCTTTGCCGCCGGCTCTCTTCAGGCGGGCGCGCCCGCTAGCTGTCTGATCAGTCAGTTTCTGCGTCGGCCTGCCTGCGCAAGGCGAATGAGCAGGCGCCCCACCAGCGCTTCCGCTGGCGCGCCGGTGCGCTTGACCTCCCGCTCGGTCTCGAAGGCCAGCGCCCGCGCGCGCGACAGCTTCGCCGCAGACCAGCTCCGCGCCGTCCGCTTGAAGCGCTCAGCCGGCGGTCCGAAACGCGGCGCGCCGGTGCGCATCGCCGCTTCGGGGCCGCCCGCCTGAAACGCATCGAGCTGATCGATCCGGCGTTGCAGCACACGCAGCACCGCAACCGGGCTCAACCCGGCGTCCAGGCCGCGGGCATAGGCGCGGTCCGCGCCGGCGGCGTCGCCCTCAAGGGCTGCGTCCACACACTGATCTACGGCGATGTCCATGCCTGCAGCGCAAACGGCGAGAACATCAGCGCGCGTCACGCGAACTTCGCCGTCCCCCCGATCTCCATCCAGACCCTTGTAAAGAATGAGCTTTTCCAGCTCCTGGCGCGCGAAGAGCCGGTCGCCTTCAAGCAGCGGCGCAAGAGCTGCGCGTGCATCCGGTTCAAGCGTCAGGCCTTCGCGGGCCAGCGCGGTGTCGGCGAGCCGGGCGAGATCGCCAGCGTCATCGGTGTAAACAGGCGCGGCGAGCGCTGCGTCATGGCTTTCGGCAAGCTTTCGCAGCCTGGACGTCTTGCGAAGCTCGCCAGCCTCGATCAGCAGGGCGGCTTCCGAGGGCGTCTCGCCCTTGAGCACGGATTCAATCGTGCGGGCCGCAGCGGCGTTGTCGGTTGAAAGACGCAGGCTCACAACGCGCCTGGCGCCGGTAAGGGAAAGCTCGGCGAGGCTGTCGGCGAGGCGAGCCGGGTCGGACTTCAGGTCATCCTCGGTCAGACGCGTCACCGCGAAAGGATCGTCGGGATCGGGCGTCAGACGCGCGATCAGCGCCTGAGCCCGTTCGCGCACGCCGCCGCGGTCGGGTCCATAGACAAGAAAGACACGCAGCCCGGGGCCGGGATCCGCAAGCAGGGCTTCGAGCCGCTGGCCGCTCGCCTTCATCCGCGATCAAGCGCCGCCAGACGGCGTGCAAGGCGTTCGGCGGCCCCGGCCGCGGCGCGCGCTTCGGCATCCCGGCGGGCGTTGGTGATCGCAAACGGCTCGCGCGGCGCATCGTAGTAGACGCTTTCTTCAACGCGCCCCGAGGCGACGGCGTCTTCCGCGCCGCGCTCGAAGAGCTGATATCTCACGACGAGATAAAGCGAATAGCGCGTAGCCCTGTCTGCGGCCGACACGCCGATGCGCCGCTCGCGCTGGCTTGTGCCGATCACGAGGCGATACGGGCTTGCCGCCCCGGAAGCGCCGAACTCGCCGCGCAGCGCGTCTTCCAGAAGGAAATCCACGCGCTCCTCGCCGGCTTCGATCTCCATGTCGGCAAGCGGGGCGACGGCGGCCGGGGCGTAGAGCGGCTCAAACCCGCAGGCCGCAAGCGAGAGGGCCGCAGCGCAGGCAAGCGTCAGGCGGGAAAGCAGGCGGGCGGGCGCGCGCATGAGGGCCGTCTCCGAAGGATCGATCAGCTCGCCACGGTATTCACGATGCGCCCGGGCACAACGATGATCTTGCGCACGGTCAGACCCTCAAGGCTGCGTTTGACCGCGTCGTCATCAAGCGCGATGGCCTCCACCGCATCATTGGCCGCGCCGGCGGGCGCGGAAATCTCCGCGCGGCGTTTTCCGTTCACCTGAACCGGCAGAACGATCGCATCATCCTTCAGGAGCGCAGGATCCGGCTCGGGCCAGGGCGTCTGGAAGACAAACCCCTCGCCCCCTGCACGCACCCAGATTTCCTCGGCGAGATGCGGCATGAAGGGCGCGATGATCTGGGCCAGCAGGGCGCAGGCCTCCGCGCGCGCCGTCGTCATGCCCGGCGCGTCGGCGCCGCCGGCTTTGCGCAGCTGGTTGGTGAAGTCGTGGATGCGCGCCACGGCGGAGTTGAAGCGGAACTCCTCGATCGCATCGCTCACCTCCGCAACCGCGCGATGGGCCGCCTTGCGCAGCTCAAGCGCAGCGCCTTGCGCGTCTTCCGCGGCCTTGCGGGCTTCCGCCGCCTTCGGGGCGTCTGCGGGCAGGGCGTCGACCGTCGTCCAAAGCCGCTGGATGAAGCGCCAGACGCCTTCAACGCCGCTTTCGGTGTATTCCACGTCGCGCTCGGGCGGGCTGTCGGACAGCACGAACCAGC
>CAZLOV010000012.1:11207-30611 GCA_964561235.1 uncultured Caulobacterales bacterium | reverse complement strand
GGGACAGGTCTGTCCGGCGGCGCCTGGCAGGCCTCATGGGCAGGCTGGGGGGACGCACATTGAGGCCTGATTTCGGTCGGTTTGGGCGGTGGCGGCGCGTCCGCTTCCTTTATTCAGATGTAGAGGCCGCCGGCCTGCGAACAAGCGGCGACCGCTGCAATCGCAAGCAGTGCGAGGACGGACAGGCCCAGAGAGACATAACGGGTCATGATCGGCGGCTCCTGCGCCGGCGCGGCGCGCGCTCCGGTCGACGCCAGATATGGAGCCGGCCGGCGCGCGGCGCCATGCACGAAACGTCACGTGCGCGTGAGCGGCGGGGCGGCCGAATGTCGCCATCGACAACACCCCGCATGATGCGTTGTGCTGGGTGAAACCAAGGGGAGCGCCCCATGACGCATCAGCCCGCGGCCTCCGCGTCCCGTCCCGTCCATCCGTCCCTCGCCATGCGGGCCGATCTCGAGGACCGGGCGGCGCTGGTTTCACGCTTCGAGGCGGTGAGGTCGCTCAGCCTGGCGCTGACGCGGACCCTTTCGCCGGAGGACATGCAGCCGCAGTCCATGCCGGACGCCAGCCCGGTCAAATGGCACCTTGCGCACACCACCTGGTTCTTCGAGACCTTCCTCTGTCAGCCCTGGCTGGCGGGATACGAGCCGCGCGACCCGCGCCATGCGCATCTGTTCAACTCGTATTACGAGGCTGTGGGCAGCCAGTGGTCGCGGCCGCATCGCGGCCTTCTGACCCGCCCGCCGCTCTCGTCGGTTCTGGATTACCGCGGCCATGTGGAGGACGCCGTCCGGCGCCTTGCGGACACGGCCACGGAGGCGGTCTGGTCGCGTGTCGCGCCCCTGCTTGAGCTTGGCCTGCATCACGAGCAGCAGCATCAGGAACTGATCTGCACCGACGTGAAGCATCTCTTCGCCCAGCCGCCCGAGCCCGAGGCGGCGTTCGATCCCGCCCTCGCGCCGCATCCGTCGTCTGCCGGCGCGCCCGGAGAGCTGGCGTGGATTCCGCTTCCCGACGGCGTGCAGGCCTTCGGGCATGATCCCGCCGGCGGCTTCGCCTTCGACTGCGAGGGACCGCCCCATGAACGCCTGCTGCATCCCGCAGAGATCGCCGCGCGGCCGGTCACCAACGGGGAGTTTCTCGCCTTCATCGAGGATGGCGGCTACCGGAACGCGCGCTTCTGGCTGTCGGACGGCTGGGCGTGGGTGCAGGAAACCGGCGCGTCGGCGCCGTTATACTGGCGCCGCGACGACGGCGGCTGGCGGGAATACACCCTGCACGGCCTTGTTCCGCTCGATCCGGCGCGTCCTGTCTGCCATGTCAGCGGCTATGAAGCCGCCGCCTACGCCGAATGGGCCGGCGCGCGCCTGCCGACCGAATTCGAGCTTGAACGGCTCGCCCGCATGCATCCCGTGTCCGCCCCGGCCCTGCGCGATGGATCGGCGGCGCATCCCGAAGCCCTGACGGGCGTGGGCGCGGAAGCGGTCTTCGGCGGCGTCTGGGAATGGTCCTCAAGCGCATTCGAGCGGTATCCGGGATACCGCCCGCCCGAGGGCGCCGTGGGCGAGTACAACGGCAAGTTCATGTCGGGGCAGCTGGTCCTGCGGGGCGGATCCTGCGCGACGCCCGAGGGCCATGTCCGCCCGACCTACCGCAATTTCTTCCCCCCGAACGCCCGCTGGCAGTTCACGGGCCTGCGACTGGCGCGCCCGGCCGGGTGACCGGCGGCCGGCTTTTCCGGCCTGACATCCCCGCCTGACAAGGGCCCGGCGGCCTCGCGACCCTGTGATCATGGCGTGCGTTGTACCGATCGTTCGGTTCATTATCTCTCATGGCGTCGGACGGACACGCCGCCGGCCCCGGAACGCCCGGGTTTCAAACAGGACGCTCGACCCCGGCTCAGCCGGGGCCCCGCACGGAAACGGAGAAACAGACCCATGGCCCGCATCAATCTGCCCGCCGCCATCGAAGACGCGCCGGAAGGCGCCCAGCCGCTGCTGAACGCCGTGAAAGCCAAGCTCGGCGTCGCCCCGAACCTCTACAAGCTGATCGGCGCCAGCCCCGCCGGTCTCGCCGGCACGCTGGAACTCACCGGCCGGCTCGCCGAGGGCGCGCTAAACGCGAAGTTCCGCGAACTCATCGCGCTGACGGTCGCCAATGTGAACGGCTGTTCCTACTGCAACAGCGCGCACACCTTCATCGGCCGGAACCTGAAGCTCACTGACGAGGAAATCGCCCTGGCCCGCGAAGGCCGGTCGAACGATCCGAAAATCGAAGCCGGTCTCAGCTTCGCCCGCCTGATCACGCTTTCCCGCGGCGACGTGAGCGAGCGTGACGTGCAGGCCGCCCGCGCCGCCGGCTACAGCGACGCCGAGCTGGTGGAGATCGTGTTGAACGTCGCGCTCAACGTGCTGACGAACTACGTCAACGAGGTCTTCAAGACGGATATCGACTTTCCCCGTGTCGACGCCGCGCGCGCCGCATAGACCATAAAAGCGCGTCCCGCCGCCTGCAGTCAGGTGGGCGGGACGCGCCCGGCCTTGAAGGAGGCTGCCATGACCCGTTTTATCGACACCGGCGCGTTCAAGGCGTCGGTCCTCGACGCCGGCACGCCCGTGCTGGTGGATTTCACCGCCGCCTGGTGCCCGCCCTGTCAGGCGCAGTCGCCCATCCTTGACGATGTCGCCGCCGATCTCGGCGATGAGGCGGAGGTGGTGAAGGTCGACGTCGACGCCGAGCCCGAGCTCGCCAGGCTGTTTCAGGTGCGATCGATTCCGACGCTTCTCGTGTTCCGGAGCGGCGCCGTCGTCGAGCGCTTCCAGGGCCTGACCGCGCGCAGCACGCTTGTCGAGGCGCTCCGGCGCCGGGATGCGGCCTGATGGACGCCCGCACCCCCGCCGGGGCGGCGCGCGATGCGATCGCCATGCAGCTCTACGCGCTCTTCCAGAAGAAGGGCTATGAGGGCGTTTCCATCGCGGACGTGTCGAAGGCCACCGGCCTTGGCCGGTCCAGCCTGTATCACCACTTCCCCGGCGGGAAGGCCGAGATGGCGCAGGCCGTGGCGGCGTTCGCCCGCTCCTGGCTGAGCGAGCATGTGTTCGAACCGCTGCACGCCCGGGACCGTCCGGCCGCAGAGCGCGTCGATCAGGTCGCAGCCGCGCTTGATCAGCTCTATGACGGCGGCGGCAAGCCGTGCGTGGTCGCCAGCTTGCTGGTGGGCCGCGGGGACGATCCGCTGGCCGGCGCGCTCAAGACGCTTCTGGAGGACTGGATCGACGCGTTTCAGACCGCCGCCCGCGACGCGGGCGCTGCGGAGGACGCCGCGCGGATGCGCGCGGCGGGCGCGCTCGCGCGCATAGAAGGCGCGCTCATGCTGTCGCGTGCGCTCGGAGACCGGCGCGTTTTCGCCGAGGCGCTGGAACAGGCGCGCCGCGATCTTCTGGGCTTGCCGGATTGATTACGCCGGCGTGAAGCGGCGTCGTCTGGCCAATTGCGTCGAGCCCCGCTAGAGACCTGCCCATAGAGACGCATCACCGGATCGGGCGTTGAGGGCAGGTCATGGCGCACCCCTTGAGCGGCGCAGACATCGCAACCCTCTCGCGCGTCACGCGCGAGGCCGGCGGCGGGACCGACGGCGGCCGGCTTGCGGCGATCTGGGGGGCGGTGCTTGGCCGGGCGCCCTTCACTGCGCTCGAAGCCCTGCGCGCGGACGCCGTCACCCCGTCGCTTGAAGAGATGGACGCGCCGGTCTTCATCCTCGGGCACTGGCGCTCCGGCACGACCCATCTCTACAACATCATGAGCCTTGGCCGGTTCGGCTACGTGCCGCCGACGGCGACCGGCATGCCGCACGACATGCTCTATCTCGGCCGCATGCTGCAGCCGATGCTGGAGAAGGCGCTGCCGGAAAGCCGCTATATCGACAACATTCCGGTCACGCCCACGAGCCCGCAGGAAGACGAAATCGCGATCGCCAACATGAGCGCGATGTCGTTCTACCATGCGCTGTATTTCCCCGGGCGGTTCGACTTCTTCCTGGATCGCGGGCTGTTCTTCGACGACGCCTCGAAAGAAGACGTGGATCAGTGGAAAGCCGCCTTCACGCTTTTCATGCGCAAGCTGGCGCACACGCAGGGCAAGCCGCTGCTGATCAAGAACCCGGTCTACACGGCGCGCCCGGCGATGCTCAAAGCGATCTTCCCGAACGCGAAATTCATCCACATCCACCGCGATCCGTTCGACGTGTTCCTGTCGATGCGGAACTTCTACGCGAAACTGCTCAAGGTCATGGCGCTGCAGCCCTATGACCATGTCGACATCGATGCGGTGATCCTCAGGGTCTATGATCGCATGATGACCGCCTTCACGCGGGAGACCGAAGGCTGGGACGCGCCGGATTTCGTCGAGATCGCCTATGCGGATCTCGACGCAAAACCGCTGGAGACCGTCGGCGCGGTCTATCGCGCGCTGGAGCTGCCGGGGTGGACCGAAGCCGAGCCCGTGTTCGCGCAGTATCTCGCCTCGGTGAAGTCCTACAGGAAAAACGCGTTTCGCGGCGACGAGGCCGCCATTGAGGCGGTCAGCCGCCGCTGGGCGCCGTGGCTCCAGCGCTGGGGCTACACCCCGCCCGTGCTGGAGCGCGAATTCAAGTGAGCCGCATTGCAGCGGGCGCCGCCGCGCTCGCGCTGTCCGCGTGCGGGGCGGAGCCGGATACGCTCGCGCCGGAGCATCCCCTTGACGCCTGCGAGCGCCGCCTGGTCGTCGATCCGCGTCTTGGCCGCGCGATCTCGGGCGCGGAGGACCTTGCGCTCTCCACCGATGGCGCAACGCTCTATGTGTCCGCCTACGACCGGCTGGCTCTGGAGGCGGCTGCGAAAACCGGCGGCGACGCGCCTGAAGGCGGCGTGTTCGCGGTGGCCCTCGACGCGCTCCTCGCCGGCGACGTGATCGGACAGCCCGTTCTTCCGCTTGACGCCCTGCCCGGCGGCTTGCGTCCGCATGGCGTCGACGTCGACGGTGAGCGGCTTCTTGCCGTCGTCCGGCCGATCGGCGACGGCGCGGTCATGGGCGGCCTTGTCGAAATGTCCCTAAGCGGCGGGCAGGCGCGGCGCATTGACGGACCGTGGTGTGCGGCCAACGACGTCGCGTTCACGCCGGAGGGCGCAGCGGTGACGCTCGACCGCGAGACCTGCCCCGGACGCGGGCTTCTGGAAACGGTCTTCGGCCTGCCGACGGGGCGGGTGTTGGGGCTCGATGCGGAAGAAATCGCATCAGGCCTCGCCTTCGCCAACGGCGTCGCCGCCCTGCCCGGCGGGCGTCTGGCGGTCGCGGAGACGCGCGCGCGGCGCGTCCGGCTTCTGCCCGGCGGCGAGGCGTTCGCGCTTCCCGGCGCACCGGATAATCTAACCGTCGATGCGCAAGGCGGTCTCGTCATAGCCGTCCAGCCCGACCTGATCGCGTTTGCGCGCTATCGTTACGGCCGGGCGGAGGCTGCGCCGTCGCGCATCGTCGCCCTCGATCCGGACGGCGGCGCGGTCTCGATGCTGTTTGACGATCCTGACGGCGCCGTGTTCTCCGGAGCAACCGTGGGAGTGGCCGCAGGCGGCGCCTTGATCGTGGGCTCGGTGCGCGAGCGCGGGCTTCTCGTCTGCCGCAGGGAGGCGCAATGATGCAGACGGTTCTGGTCACCGGCGCGGGCGGTTTCGTCGGCGACCACGTCGTACAGGCGCTTCTGGCCGAAGGCTTCGCCGTGCGCGGCTTGGATCTTTCGTTTCCGGCCGAAGCGGCGAAGGCCGAGCGCGTGACCGGCTCGGTGCTCGACGCCGCAACGCTTGAGGCGGCGATGGAAGGCTGCGGCGCAGTCGTGCACGCCGCCGCCAACGCGCATCTCTGGGCGCGCGATCCGGCCGATTTCGACCGGATCAATGTCGTCGGCGCCCGGTTGGTCGCCGCCGCCGCATCCGCGCGCCGCGCGCGGATGGTGCATGTGTCCTCCTTCATCGTTCTGGTGTCGGGTCCGGACCGGCCGGCGCGCACGCTTGACGAAACCGCCGAGATCGCGCCCGAGGACCTGCTCGGGCCCTATCCGCGTTCCAAGCGGCGGGCCGAGCTCGCCGTTCTCGAGCAGGCGGGCTTGGGACTGGACGCGGTCATCGTGCTTCCGGCGTCACCTGTCGGCCCGGGAGATCATCGTCTCACCGCGCCCAGCCGGATGTTGCTGGATCTCTCCCTCGGCAAGCTGCCGGCTTTTCTCGACTGCCGGATCAATCTTGTAGACGTGCGCGCGCTTGCCGGCGGGATCGTTGCGGCGCTCAAGCACGGCCGCGGCGGCGAGCGGTATCTGCTCAGCGGCGAGGACTGGCGGTTTTCCGACATCGCCAACGCGGTCGAGTCCGAAACCGGGGTTCCGGCGCCCAAGGCGCGCGCGCCCTACCGGATCGCCTGGCTGGCGGCGTTCATCGAGGCGGGAGTGTCGCGCCTGACGAAGCGCCCGCCGAACGCGCCGCTGACGGGCGTGCGGCTGGCGGGCCGCGAGGTGACGTTCTCCAACGCCAAGGCCCGCGCGGAACTGGGTTTCAATCCGCCGCCGCCAGAGCCGGCGATCCGCGAGGCTCTGGCCTGGATGAAGCGCGCCGGACTGCGCTAGGCGGACGGATAGGTGCGCCCCTTCCAGGCGCCGCCTTTCCCGCGCATGTGCCGGATGGCGCTGTCGATCGTGAAACCGGTGTAGAGCGCAGCGGCCGCGGGCAGGGCGAAGGCATGCCATGGCGGCTTGGCGTAGGCCTTCAGCGTCGGCGCATAGAGCGCCGCCATCAGGAGCCAGGCGAGAAGACCGGCCGCGGCGGCGGCCCCCTCCCCGTGCAGGGGCCAGAGCAGCACGGCGAGCGGGGGGATCAGATAGACCAGGATCATCCCGAGCACCGCCCCGGCGAGTTTCGCCGGGGAATGGTCGAGCTGGGTGTAGGCGGTGCGCGCGACCATGTTGCGGATCGAGCCGAAGCTTCGATTGTCGCGAAGGCTGCGCGCTTCGCCTTCCGACAGGACGAGCTCGATCGGGCGGCGCCGCCCGGTGTTCTTCACGCGGTCGGCGAGCGCGCAATCGTCGATGAGCGCGCCGCGGATCGAGGCGACGCCGCCGATATCCTCCAGCACGTCGCGGCGCAGAAGCACCACGCCGCCCGCCGCACCCGCGACCCGGCTGCCGGGATCATTGGTGAGCGCAAACGGGTAGAGCTTCTGGAAGAAAAAGACGAAGGCGGGGATGAGCAGCGACCCCCACAGCCCGCGGCTGTCGAGCGTCGACATGACGGAGACGAGGGCGAGTTTTTTCTCGACCGCGCGCGCGGCGAGGCGCCCGGCGAGATCCGGCGCGTGCACGATGTCGGCGTCGGTAAACAGCACGAATTCCGCCTGCGGCATGCGTCCGTCCGCTGCGATCACCCCGGCGTTGAGCGCGGCGAGCTTGCCGCTCCAGCCGGGACTGAGAGGCGGAGCCTCGATCACATGCAGGGTGCGGGATCCCGACGCGGCGGCCTTGCGGGCGATCTGCGCGGTGCCGTCGCTCGAGCCGTCGTCGACAAGGAACACTTCCAGCTCGCCGGGATAGGTCGACGCCATGTGCGCGCGGACGACCTCGCTGATGCTCGCCGCTTCGTCGCGCGCTGGAATGATCACGGCGATCGCGGGCCAGACGCCGGGCGCGGGGGGATGGCCGAGGCGCTGATCGGCGCGCCAGAAGCCGCCGCGCGCGAGGGCGAGGCCGAGCCATATGAAAAGGGCGAGGATAGCAAGCACGGTCATGGCGGCGTTGTCGCGCCGGCAACTGCGTTTCGCAAGCGCGCGCGGTGATCAAAGCCTGTTGATGACCCCTTCGCCTTGCCGCGCCGCTTGTGCGCGGACTAAGAGAAAGCAGCAGTTTCCAGCTCAGCCGCGAGGGGCGGACGCGTTGCAGTACACCGACGCCGAGATCGAGGCCAATTCCGGCAAGGGCGCGGACGACGAGAACTTTCCCGTCGGCTCCCTGCTGATCGCGCCGAAACTGCGTCCGCATGTGGCCGCTTATTACGCCTTCGCCCGCGCCGCCGACGATATCGCCGACCATGCCGAGCTGACGCCGGAGGACAAGACGCGCCGGCTCGACGCCTTCCAGGCCGTGCTGCTGGGCGAGGCTTCCGGGCTCACCAAGGCCGAACGCCTGCGCGACAGCTTGGCGGAGACGGGCGTCTCCGCGGAGCGCGGAACCTATCTGCTCGACGCCTTCCGGCAGGACGCAGCCAAGGCGCGTTACCAGACCGTCGAGGAACTGATCGGCTATTGCACCCGCTCGGCGGATCCCGTCGGACGCTTCCTGCTGGACCTTCACGGCGAGGACCCGGCGCTCTATCCGGCCTCCGACGGGCTCTGCACGGCTCTGCAGATCCTCAACCACCTCCAGGACATGGGCGATGACCTGCGTGAACTCGACCGCTGCTATCTGCCGCTCAGCCGGCTTTCGGAGCTGGGCGACGGCGTCGAGGCGGTGACGCGCGAGGCCGTCTCGCCGCCGCTGCGCCAGCTCATGGACGAGCTTCTTGATCTGTGCACGGAGCTTACAGGCCGCGCCGACGGCCTCCTGAGGCTGCGAAGCGCTCGCCTGGCGGCGGAAAGCGCCGTGATCATCCATCTTGCGCGAACGCTCAACGCACGGCTCCGCGCGGGCGATCCGCTGGCCGGACGCGTCGCGCTTTCGAAAACGGATTTCGCACGCGCCGGGGTGACCGGGCTCTGGCGCGTGCTGACGCGCCCGGCGCGCCGTCCCGTGGAGCGCGCGGCATGAGCCTTCCGCCCGCGCTGCTCGCCCTGACCCCTCAGCCCGCCGGGCCGCATGTCGATCCGGTCGAGGAGGTCACCCGCATCACGAAGGCCTCCGGCACCTCCTTCGGGGCGGGCATGGCGATCCTGCCCAAGCCGCGCCGCGACGCCATGCGTGCGGTCTACGCCTTCTGCAGGCTGGTTGACGACATCGCCGACGGCGATTTTCCGTATACAGATAAACATCAGGCGCTCGATCTCTGGCGCGAGGAGATCGAGGCGCTCTATCGCGGCGCGCCGGTGTCTGCGACCGGCGAGGCGCTTCTGGAGCCGGTTGCGGCCTTCGCGCTGCCGAAGCAGGAATTTCACCTGATGATCGACGGCATGGCGATGGACGCGGACGGACCCATCGTCGGACCGACGCGCGAGACGCTCGCCGCCTACACCCGGCGCGTGGCGGGGTCGGTGGGCGTTCTGTCCATCCGCATCTTCGGCGCCTGGAAGGGCGAGGTCTCGGACCGGTTTGCGCTGGCGCTCGCCGACGCCTTCCAGCTCACCAACATCCTGCGCGATGTCCAGGAGGACGCCGCGATCGGCCGTCTCTATCTGCCGCGGGAACTGCTTGAGGCGGAAGGCTTGCCCGCCGGCGATCCGCAGGCGGTCGCCGCAGCGCGGACGCTGCCTGCGGTCTGCCGCACGCTCGGCCGGGAGGCGCGCGCCTTCTACGACGAGGCCCGCCGTCTCGCAGCCGAGCACGATCGCAAGGCGCTGCGCCCGGCCTTGCTCATGATGGGGGCGTATGAGGGCTATCTCGACCGGATGGAGCAGCGGGGGTTTTCGCTTGCAGGCCGCCCCGTGCGGCAGTCGAAGCTGGAAAAGCTGATGCGCGGCCTCAGATACGCGTTCGCCGGACCGGGACCGGCGCGGGGTGCGGACGCGGAGCGGGTCAGCGCGTGAGAGGCGAGCTTCATGTGGTGGGCGCGGGCCTTGCGGGCCTGTCCGCAGCCCTGCACGGGCGCGCGGCGGGCTTCACGCCGCGCGTCTATGAGGCGGCGGGCCATGCCGGCGGACGCTGCCGGAGCTTTTACGATGAACGGCTGGAACGCCGGATCGACAACGGCAATCACCTCGTCCTGTCGGGCAATCAGGCTGTGGCGCGATATCTGTCGCTTTCAGGCGAACCGGACGCGCTCGTCGCAGCGCCGCGCGCGGCGTTTCCCTTCGTCGACGTGAAGGCGAACACGCGCTGGACCGTCTCGATCAATGACGGCCCGCTGCCGGTATGGACGCTCGATTCGCGCCGGCGGCCGGCCGGCGTCGGCTTTTTCGAGCTCGCCTCGGCCGGAGCGATCCTTTTTGCAGGCGAAGACGACGCCATCGGCGACGTCGTGAAGGGCCGCGGGCTCGCCTGGACGCGTTTCTGGGAACCGATGTCGTTTGCGGTGATGAACCTGCCGCCGGAAACCGCAAGCGCGGCGCTGATGCGCGCGGTCCTGCTGGAGACCTTCGCGCGCGACGGCCGCCGCGCGCGCCCCATGTTCGCTCCGCACGGCCTGGGTCCGGCGTTGATCGATCCCGCCGTTTCCATCCTCGAGGCGGCCGGCGCGCCGATCGCGTTCGCCCATGTCTGCAAGGCCGTCGAGATCGAGGACGGACGCGTGGCGCGGCTGCGCTTCGGCAATGGACGCGTCGTGGAGATCGCGGCCGGGGACCGCGTGATCCTCGCGCTGCCGCCGGACCGGATGAACAGGCTCCTGCCGGAGATCGGCGCGCCGGAGGAATACTCCTCGATCCTCAACGCGCATTTCCTGCTCGAGGATGGCGCGCTCGCGCACGGCCTGCCGCCCATACTCGGCGTGCTCGGCGGCGTTACGCAGTGGATTTTCCCGCATGGCGACGTCATCAGCCTGACCGTCTCCGCTGCGGAAGCCGTGGAAGGCGCGCAACGCCCCCAGGACGAGCTGACCGGCATGTTGTGGGCGGAGACCAAAGCCGCGCTCGGCCTGCCCGCCCAGGCCCCCTACAAGGCTGCGCGCCTCATCCGGGAGAAGCGTGCGACCTTCACCCAGACGCCTGAGGCGGTGAAGCGGCGCCCGAAAGCGACAACGCCGGTCAAGAATCTGTTTTTGGCCGGGGATTGCGTCGACACCGGCCTGCCCGCCACGATAGAAGGCGCGGTCAGGTCGGGCGAAACCGCCGCCCGGCTCGCTCAGGGTTGATACGCCAGGGTTTAACGAGGAGGTGGCCATGGCCGCCGACGGCGCCGCGCCGATATTCGATCGCGAGGCGCGCCGGGAGATGATCTCCGAGCGCGTTGAGAAGCTCTTCGACATGCAGCAGGAAGACGGCCATCTCGTCTTCGAGCTCGAAGCGGACACCACCATCCCGGCGGAATACGTCCTGCTGCGTCACTTCCTCGGGGAGATCGACAGGGAGAAGGAGGCGAAGATCGCCGAATATCTCCGCGTCGAGCAGAACCGCGACGGATCCTGGCCGATCTTCAAGCACGGCGCAGGCGATCTGTCCGCGACGATCAAGGCCTACTGGGCGTTGAAGATCACCGGCGAGGACATCGACGCGCACCACATGGTCACCGCGCGAAACTGGATCCTCGAACGCGGCGGCGCGGCCAACGCCAATGTCTTCACCCGCATCATGATGGCGCTGTTCGGCCAGGTGCCCTGGCGCGGCGTTCCGGTCATTCCCGTCGAGGTGATGCACCTGCCGCGCTGGTTCCCGTTCCACATGTCGAAGATCGCCTACTGGTCGCGCACGGTGCTGACGCCGCTGCTCATCCTCTACGCGAAGAAGGCGCAGGCGCAGAACCCCACGGGCGTGAACATCAAGGAACTGTTCGTCACCGCGCCCGAGCGGCACCGGAAGTACCAGATCAACCCGACGGGCAATTTCGTCGGCGAGGTGTTCCTCGTCATCGACAAGCTGCTCCGTTTCATCGAACCCGCCATGCCGCGCGGCGTGCGGGAAAGCGCGATCCGCAAGGCGGAGGCCTTCACGATCAGCCATCTCAACGGGGAAAGCGGCCTTGGCGCCATCTATCCGGCCATGGCCAACGCCGTCATGGCGATGCGGGTTCTCGACTATGCCGACGACGACCCCAACATGGTCACCGCGCGCAAGGCGATCGAGCGGCTCGCAATCGAGCGGGGCGACAAGCAGATCTATTTCCAGCCCTGCGTCTCGCCGGTCTGGGATACGGGTCTGTCCGCCCACGCGCTGCTGGAAAGCGGCCATAAGGACGACCCGCGTCTGAAAGCCATGCTGGACTGGCTGCAGTCCAAGCAGATCCTCGACCACAAGGGCGACTGGACGGTGCGCCGGCCGGACGTGCGCCCGGGCGGCTGGGCGTTTCAGTACGACAATCCGGACTATCCCGACGTCGACGACACCGCTGTCGTCGCCATGGCGATGCACCGGCAGGGCGATCCGAAATACCGCGAGAACATCGACCGCGCCTGCGAGTGGATCGTCGGCATGCAGTCCTCCTCCGGCGGCTGGGGGGCGTTCGAGCCGGAGAACGAGCATTTCTACCTGAACTCGATCCCCTTCGCCGATCACGGCGCGCTTCTGGATCCGCCAACGGTCGACGTCACCGCGCGCTGCATCGGATTTCTCGCCCAGGTGGACGCGGAGAAATACGCCGAGCCGCTCGCCCGCGCGCTCGCCTACATCCAGCGCGAGCAGGAACCTGACGGGTCCTGGTTCGGCCGTTGGGGCGCGAACTACATCTACGGCACCTGGTCGGTGCTCGTCGCCATCAAGGCCGCCGGCGTCGACATGGACGCGCCCTGGGTGCGCAAGGCCGTCGACTGGCTGAAGGCCCAGCAGCGCGAGGACGGCGGCTGGGGCGAGGGGCTTGAAACCTACGAGGCCGGCCGCAAGGGCCATGCGGAGGTCTCCACCGCCAGTCAGACCGCCTGGGCGATGCTGGGTCTGATGTCGGCTGGCGAGGTGACAAGCGAGGAGGTGGCGCGCGGCATGGCCTTCCTCGAAGCCGCCGAGAAAGAGGCCGACAGCCCCCGCTGGTGCGAAAGCCACTGGACGGGGACGGGCTTCCCGCGTGTTTTCTATCTAAAATATCATGGATATGCGGCCTTCTTCCCGATCTGGGCGGCGGCGCGCTATGACCATCTGATCAGTTCCAACGCCCGCGAGGTCGAGTGGGGGATGTGAGCCTGGACGGCGTCATCGGCGTCGTCTGCGGCCTGCAGTCGGAAAAGGACGCCTTCGGGCCGGCTGGAAACCGCCGATACGGCGTCTCCGGCGCGCGGCCCGAGCGGGCGGAAACCGAGACACGCCGGCTGATCGCGGAAGGCGCGCAGATCATCCTGAGCGTCGGGCTTGCCGGGGGACTCGACCCCGAACTTGAGCCGGGCGTGCTGCTGCTGCCGGATGCCGTCATTGAAGCCGGCGGCGCCCGGCATGACGCGGATCCCGCGCTGCTGGCGGAACTCAGGGGAAGGCTCGGCGCGGATCGCCGGTCGGGCGCGCTTTACGGCTCGGACGCCCTTGTCGACGGCGTTGCGCACAAGGCGCGGCTGTTTGCCGGAACGAACGCGGCGGCTGTCGACATGGAAAGCCATCGCGCCGCGCGCGCCGCCGCGCAGGCCGGTCTTCCCTTCGCCATGATCCGCGCGGTCGCCGATCCCGCCTCGCGCGCCTTGCCGCGCACGGCGTTCGACGCCATCGGCGAGGACGGCCGCGTGCGGCCGCTCGCCACGGCGGTCTCCATTCTCAAGCGTCCTCAGGATCTGCCGGCGCTTATCGCGCTGGGGCGTGAAAGCGGCGCGGCGCTGGCTGCGCTTAAACGCGCAGGCGCGTTGCTGGCGCCGGCAACGTGAAACCCCGGCCCGCTGCATGCGGGGCCGGGGTTTTTGTGAAGGCGCCGCTCGGAACGCGTCCGGTTGGCGGCCAGCCGCCGGACCGATGAAGGCGGTTAGGCCGTCTTGATCAGCGTGCGCTTGGCTTTCGTGTCGTCGTTGGAGGCTTCCTTGCGGATCTTCTCCAGCTCCTCCTCGACGATGCGCTCATGGTGCTCTTCGGCCGGGCGCTGGCCTTCGAAGCTGATCTCTTCCGCCATGTCGCCTTCGGTGCGGATGCCGCGCAGCGCGACCTCGAGCAGCTTCCACGGCTTGGAGAACGCCACGTCCGCAGCGGTCGGCTCGTAGCCGCAATGGGCCATGCAGTCGGCGCACTTCTCGTACTTGCCGGTGCCGTAGAGGTCCCAGTCGGTGTCCTCCATCAGCTCCTTGAAGGTCGGCACATGACCTTCGCCGAGCAGGTAGCAGGGCTTCTGCCAGCCGAACACGTTGCGCGTGGGCATGCCCCACGGCGTGCACTGGAATTCCTGGTTGCCCGCGATGAAGTCCAGATAGAGATCGGAGTGCGACAGGGACCATTTCGCGCCCCGCTCCTTCTGGATGCGGAACAGGTCGCGGAAGAACTCCTTCGTGCGCTTGCGGTTGAAGAAGTGCTCCTGATCGGGCGCGCGTTCATAGGCGAAGCCCGGCGAGATCGAGATGCCGACGTTCAGCCCGGTGGCGAAATCGAGGAAGTCCGCCAGCTCCGAGGCCGGATAGCCGTCGAAGATCGTCGCGTTGACGTTGACCTGGAAGCCCTTGTCCTGGGCGGCCTTGATCGCCTTCACCGCGCGCTCGAACACGCCGTCCTGGCAGACCGCACGGTCATGGTGTTCCTGCAGGCCGTCGAGATGGACGGAGAAGAAAAGATATTCCGACGGTTCGAAGAGGTGCAGCTTCTTCTCGAGCAGCAGCGCGTTGGTGCACAGCGAGACGAATTTCTTGCGCTCGACCAGACCCTTGACGATCTGATCGATCTCCTTGTGGATCAACGGCTCGCCGCCCGGGATCGCCACGATCGGCGCGCCGCATTCGTCGGCGGCGTCCCAGCATTCCTGCGGCGTCAGGCGCCGGTTCAGGATCTCGTCTGGATAGTCGATCTTGCCGCAGCCGGCGCACGCGAGATTGCAGCGGAAAAGCGGCTCCAGCATCAGCACCAGGGGATAGCGCTTGCGGCCCATCAGCTTCTGCTTGGCGATGTAGGCGGCGACGGTCGCCTGCTGCTTTGCGGGTACGCTCATGGTTTCGAACCCCTTCGGTTCCTGAGGCTTGAGGGCTTTTGTCCGGCTTTACAGACGAATCCGGTTGAAAAGCGGTTATTCGGCGGCGGCGATCTTCGCCTTCGCCATGTCTTCCAGCTCGGGCGGAAGCTTGAAATGCACGCCTTCCTCGACGCCTTCAAGTTCCCGCACGGTCACGTCCCAGTCAGCGCGCAGCCGGTCGATGACCTCGATCACCAGCGTTTCGGGCGCGGACGCGCCCGCGGTGATGCCGACCTTCGAGACGGATTTGAACCAGGCCGGATCGATTTCGGTGGCGTCGTTGATCAGCCGGCTCGGCACCCCGTGGTTTTCCGCCAGCTCGCGCAAGCGGTTGGAATTGGAGGAGTTGTTCGCCCCGACGACGAGGATGAAATGGGCCTGTTCGGCAAGGTCGAGCACGGCGGTCTGGCGGTTCTGCGTGGCGTAGCAGATGTCGCGCGTATCGGGGCCGACAATGGCGGGGAAACGCGCCTTGAGCGCCTCGATGACGTCTTTCGTATCCGAGACCGAGAGTGTCGTCTGGGTCACATAGGAGACTTTTTCGGCGTTCTCGACCTCGAGCGTGGCGACGTCCTCGGGCGTGGCGACCAGATGCACGCGGCCGTCGATCTGGCCCAGCGTGCCTTCGACCTCGGGATGGCCCTCATGGCCGATCAGGATGACGTCATAGCCCTTGCCGGCGTAGCGCCGGCCTTCCTTGTGGACCTTCGTCACGAGCGGGCAGGTCGCGTCGATCACCTCGAGCGCCCGCGCCCCGGCGGCGCCTTCAACCTTCCGCGAGACCCCGTGGGCGGAGAAAATCGTCACCGCGCCCTCGGGCACGGCGTCGAGCTCCTCCACGAACACGGCGCCCTTGGCCCGCAGCGTCTCGACGACGCGCTTGTTGTGAACGATCTCGTGGCGCACGTAGACGGGAGCGCCGTATTTCATCAGCGCCAGCTCGACAATGTCGATGGCGCGTTCAACCCCGGCGCAGAAGCCGCGCGGCGTCGCCAGCAGAACCTCGAGCGGTTTGCGTTCCTTCGTCATGTCAGGCCCCCCTCGCGGCGTACATCCAAGCCGCCTACGTATAGCGTAAGCCGCTCCGGTTGAAGTCGCCTCCAAACCTCTCACGAACTCGTTATTCAGCCAAGCCAAGCTTCCGATTCTTGCGCCGGCGGGGCAGGTTCGTCCAAATATGAGGCGTGCCGCCTTGGGGGAGCCCCATCATGACTGCAGAGACGCGCCCCGCCGGGTTCGAACCCGCGACGGTAGAAACGATGTCTCCCCGCTTCATCGAAGCGGCGGACCTGAAACCGCTGGAAGGCCAGGCGCTGGTGGATGCGTGCGCGACCGTGCGCGACACCGTCATCGACACCGTGTCGAAAATCGGCGGCCATCTCGGCTCGAGCCTCGGCGTGGTCGAGCTGACCGTTGCGCTGCACAAGGTGTTCGACACGCCGGCGGACAAGCTGGTCTGGGATGTCAGCCACCAGTGCTATCCCCACAAGCTGCTCACCGGCCGCGGTCCCGAGCTGCACACGCTCCGCCAGGGCGGCGGGCTCGCCGGTTTCACGTGCCGTGACGAAAGCGAGCACGACTGTTTCGGCGCGGCGCATTCCTCGACGGCGATTTCCGCCGGGCTCGGCTTCGCGGCCGCCCGCGATTTCCAGTCGGAGGACTATTCCGTCGTGGCGATCGTCGGCGACGGCGCCCTGTCCGGCGGCATGGCGTTCGAGGGGCTGAACAATCTCGGCGCGACGCGCCACCGGATGATCGTCATCCTCAACGACAACGACATGTCGATCTCCCCGCCCGCGGGCGCGCTCGCGGACCATCTGCGCGACCTCGCCGCCCGGGCGTTCAGGGGGTCGCGGCGCGAGGACGCGATCAAGGCCGATCCGCTGGCCAAGCTGGTCGACGCGCCGACGCTGTTTGAGGGGTTCAACCTGCGCTACGCTGGCCCGTTCGACGGTCACGACGTGCTGGAGATGACGCGCGTGCTCGACGCGGCGAAGGCCTGCGACGAACCGATCGTGCTTCATGTGCGCACCGTGAAGGGCAAGGGCTATGCGCCCGCGGAAGCCTCGGCGGACTGCTATCACGGCGTGACGCCCTTTGATGTGTCCAGCGGCAAGCAGAACAAGCCCTCCGGCGCGCCGCCCGATTGCGCGACGGTGTTCTCCAAGGCGCTGGTCAAGCTTGCCGAGACCGATCCGAAAATCGTCGTCGTCACCCCCGCCATGGCCGCCGGCTCCAAGCTGACGATCTTCGAGGACGCCTATCCCGACAGGCTTTTCGACGCCGGCATCGCCGAGCAGCACGCCGTCACCTTCGCGGCGGGGCTCGCCGCCGGCGGGATGAAGCCTTTCGCCTCGATCTATTCGACCTTCCTGCAGCGCGGTTATGACCAGGTCGTCCACGATGTCGCGATCCAGCGCCTGCCGGTGCGCTTTGCGATCGACCGCGCCGGTCTTGTCGGCGCGGACGGCGTGACCCACCAGGGCGCCTACGACATCGCCTATCTCGGCGTGCTGCCGCATTTCGTGCTCATGGCCGCCGCCAGCGAGCCGGAACTGGCCGCCATGGCCGCGACCGCTGCGCTGATCGACGATGCGCCCTCCGCCGTGCGCTATCCGCGCGGCGCGCTGATGGGCCTGCCGGCGCCCGACGCCGTCGAGCCGCTCGAGATCGGCAAGGGCCGCATCGTGCGCGAAGGGACGGATGCGGCGATCCTCTCCTATGGCGGACGGCTCGCCGATGCGCTGGGCGCAGCAGACCTCCTGTCCAAGCAGGGCGTCGAGCTCACTGTCGCGGATGCGCGCTTCGCCAAGCCGATCGACGTGGATCTCGCCATCCGGCTGTTCGAAGAGCACGCCGTCGTCTTCAGCGTCGAGGAAGGCTCGCTGGGCGGGTTTTCCTCGCTTCTGATGCACGCCCTGCATGAGGCCGGCCGCGGCGAGCTGATGGCGCGATACGTGCCGGTCTATCTGCCCGACGGCTTCATCTTCCACGACAAGCCGGCCCGGCAGATCGAGATCGCGGGTCTCGACGCCGGGGCGATCGCGGCGCGCGTGCAGGCGGCCCTTGGCCGGCCGCGTCTCGCCAAGGCCGCGCTCGCGGGCGAATAGCCGGCGGGTGCGGGCCTCAGGCCCGGCGTTCCACGACGAAACGCGCCGCTTCGCCCAGCACGCCGGCCTTGTCGCCGAAACGCGAAAGGCGCGCCTGCGCCTCTCCGATAAGGGCGCTGGCGCGCGCCCGCGCGCCATCTGCGCCGTAAAGATCGATGAAGGTGGCCTTGCCGGCGTCTGCGTCCTTGCCCAGGCGCTTGCCCGCAAGCGCCTCGTCGCCTTCGTGATCCAGCAGATCGTCGGCGATCTGGAAGGCGAGGCCGAGATCGCGGCCATAGGCGGCGAGCGCCTCGCGCTCGTCTGCGCTTGCGCCGCCCAGGATGGCGCCGGCTTCGCAGCCATAGACGATAAGCGCGCCGGTCTTCATGGATTGCAGCCGCGCAACCTCTTCAACCGGGAACCGGTCCGGCGCGCTTTCCGCCGACAGATCAAGGGCCTGGCCGCCCACCATGCCGGCGGCGCCGGAAGCGATGCTGAGCGCGCGCACCAGTTCGCAGCGTATGGCGGGGTCGGGATGCGTCGGCGCTTCGGCGAGCCACTGGAACGCGTAGGTCTGCAGCGCGTCGCCTGCAAGCACCGCGGTCGCCTCGTCCCAGGCCTTGTGGACGGTCGGCTTGCCGCGGCGAAGGTCGTCATCGTCCATGCAGGGCATGTCGTCGTGAACGAGCGAATAGGCATGCAGGCATTCCAGCGACGCCGCCACGCGCAGCGCGCCTTCACCCGTCACGCCGAAAAGCTTGGCGCTTTCAATAACAAGGAAGGCGCGCAGCCGCTTGCCGCCGCCAAGCACCGCATAGCGGATCGCTTCAAGCAGAACCTGGTCGCCGGCCGCGCCGGCCGGTTCCGGGATGAGCCGGGCGAGAGCGGCTTCGGTGTCTTCCGCAGCGGCCTTCAGGGCCATGGCGAAACGCGCAGCCGCATCCGATTCGGCCCCGGTTGAAGCGGCGGCGTCGGCGACGGTCATGGCTTTCCCCCTGCGGCCCGGCGGCCGGTCGGCTCCCTTGCTGCGCATGACGCCTGCGCAGGCGCGCAAAGGCAAGTCCCTATCGCCGCACGCCGGCCTTGCCAGGAGGGGCGGCGCTGCGGAAATGTCGCGTCGTCCCCCGCTAGCCGCCCGATATCGCGCCATGACCTTTCTCGAACTTGTGAACGCCGTCCGCCGGCACGGCGACACGCTGCGCGCGGAGGTCCCCGCGGGCTGGATGCAGGGGCGCACCCTTTATGGCGGTGTGTCCACAGCGCTTTCGCTTCACGCCGCGCGCGAGCTGACCGGCGAGACGCGCGCCCTGCGCAGCGCGATGGTCAGTTTTGTCGGTCCAGCCGCGGGCGTCGAGCTCGTTCAAGATGCGCCCGATCTGGGCG
>CAZLOV010000012.1:0-11197 GCA_964561235.1 uncultured Caulobacterales bacterium | reverse complement strand
AGCCGCGGGCGCGGTGCAGATGGAGGCGGAGCTTCTCCGGCGCGGACGCAATGTCAGCGCGGTGCGAACGCGGCTGTCCGGCGAGGCGGGTCCCGCGGCGGAGTGCGTTTTCACCTTCGCCGATCATCGCGAGAGCGCGCTTGATCTTGTCTCCGGGCTGGAATGTCCGGCTGCGGCCCCCGGTCCGGATTTCGAGCCGAAACCCGTTCCGGATCTGGTGCCCGCCTTCATGAAGAACTTCCACCTCGTGCACGGGCGCGGCGGCTGGCCGTTCTCCGGCGGCGCGCCGGAGCAGTGCGTCTGGGTGCGTCACGCCGATCCGGCCTCGCGCGCCCACCCGCTTTCGCTCATCGCGCTCGCCGATGTTCTGGCGCCGGCGATCGCGGGCTCGCTGACCGAGCTGGTTCCGCTTTCCAGCATGACGTGGATGATCGACATGCTCGTCGACAGGCCCGCCACCGAGCGCGGCTGGTGGCTTCTCGAATCAAAGGCCGATCACGCCCGCGGCGGCTACTCGACCCAGGACATGACGATCTGGAACGCAAGCGGCGAGCCGGTCGCCAAGGGCCGCCAGATGGTGGCCGTGTTCGCCTGAGGCGCGCCCATAAGCCGAGGACAATTCAGGCGAATAATTTGTTTTGCAAAATTATCCGTGGTTTGTTATTTTAACTAGCTATCGTTTTTCTATTTCGTCTCTTTGTCTCCGTTTTCGGCGCTCAGTTGATCGATCCAGACTGACTTTGCCGAGCCGTCGCATCCCGCGGACGAGCACCCAGTAACGGAGACCGCGCCATGTCTGTCGGCGTTGTTAAATGGTTCAATAAAACAAAAGGCTACGGCTTTATCGCACCGGAAACCGGCGGCGATGACGTCTTCGTCCACATCACTGCGCTCGAGCGCGCCGGCCTCGCCTCGCTTGACGACGCGCAGAAGGTGACGTTCGACGTGGAATCCGGCCGCGACGGCCGCCAGTCCGCGACCAACATCGCTCTGGCGTGAGGTATCAGGCTGTCCGGGCGGCGCCGCCGTCCGGACAGCCGACGCATCCGTGCTCGTGATTGAAGAGCTTGACTACCAGCTGACCCCGCTTGGCGCGCTGACGCTCCGGCGCCGCCGATATCCCGGCGTGGACGAGGATGTCTACGAGGTGATGCTGCGCGACGAACACCTCATGAGCAGCCTGTTCACGGCTTCGGAGACCGCGCTTGGCAAGGCCGGCGTGGCGGCGTGCCGCGGCGGCGGGCTGGAGGTGGCCGTCGGCGGTCTCGGCCTTGGATACACAGCGCGCGCGGTGCTTGAATCCAGCGCGGTTGCGGAGCTTCTGGTCGTCGAGCTGTTCGAGCCCGTCATCGGCTGGCACCGGCACGGTCTCGCCCCGCTCGGACCCTTGCTGACGGGTGATCCGCGGTGCCGATTCATCCAGGCGGATTTCTTCGAGCGCGCTTCGGGCACGGCCGGTCTCGACCCGTCGCGCCTCGGCCGCAAGTTCGACGCGATCCTTGTTGATATCGATCATGCCCCGGACCGGCTTCTCGCCTCCAGCCATGGCGGTTTCTACGAGGTGGACGGGCTTCGCGCCTGCGCCGCCCATCTCAAGCCCGGCGGCGTGTTCGGTCTTTGGTCGGACGACGCCGTCGACCCGGTTTTTCTCGCGCGTCTGGAGGCGGCCTTCGCGGCCGCCAGCGCGGAGCCCGTGCATTTCACGAACCCGGTCAACGGGCTCGCCTTCGAACAGACGCTCTATCTTGCGCGGGCGCCCGGCTGACGCCGGCCCGCGGTCTTCAGCGCCAGGAGTTCTCAATGACCCAGTCTTCTGTTTTCACCACGAAGAAGAGCCAGGAATCCCGCGGGGAGGTCACCAGCCGCATCGCGCGGGAGATCATCACCGCCGAGGAGGAGGCGCGCGCCGCCAAGACGGCCCGGCTGAAAGCCGCCCGGCTGGCCGCCGAAGCGGCGGCGCCGAAAGCTGCAAAGCCGAAGGCGCGCACCCGCCGCACGTCCGCGCCGAAGGGCTGATCACGCAGCGCAGATGCGCAGCGGCGATCCCGCGTTGCGGTTACTCGGCTTCCAGGACGAACGCGCCATAGCGGTTAAGCCCCGTGCCGCCGTGCGAGCCGGCGTCGAAGACATAGCCGATCAGCCGTTCACCTTGCGCGCCGCGCACGGCTGCGCCGCGGACCCAGGCCGCGTCGACGCCGCTGGCCAGCAAGACCGGTTCCGACCAGACGCCGTTTGTCTTCTCCGTGCGGAACAGGCTGCGCGTCGCCTCGTCGATGAAGAGGGCGATCAGCCGGCCGTCTGTGATCAGGAGGTCGGCTCCGGCCTGCTGGGAGTCCACCGCGTCGGTCACGACCGGGCCGGGGGTGATGCGGATCGGTTCCGAGAGCGCGCCGCCTGCGGTTAATGCGCGTTCCCAGAGGCTTCCGTCCGCCAGCCGGTAGGCCATCGTGAGCCTGTCTGCGGCGGCGTCATAGGCCAGCGGCAGGACCGCGCCGTATACGGACCGTCCGGAGCCTGCGCCGTCCGCGACGAGGCGCCGCTCGCCAAGCGCTCCATCCGCTGAAAGGCGCCGCAGCCAGATACGGCCGTCGTCGGTGAAATAGGAAAGATGCACCGCGCCGTCGCGACCGAGCACCGCCTGAGGGCCGGCGTTGACCACCTCAATGCCGGGATCCAGTTCGACGGGCGCGCTCCAGACGCCGTCCGGGCTGCGGATCGCGTAATGGAGCCGGTCGGCGAGGAAGACGGTGAGGAGACTGCCGTCAGGGCGCGGCGTGATGGCGGCCATCTGCGCGAGGGCGCGCGCCTCGGCGGCGAGTTCGTCGCGGCTCTCCCAGCTGTCGGGATGGGTCGGATGGTCGGACGTGCGGAACACATGCCGTCGGACCGAACGCGTCACCTGGTGCACGATTTCGATCCGGTCGCCCGCAAGCCGGCTGTCAACGGCTTCCAGATCGCCGGTCTGCGGGCGGTTCTCGCCGTCGACCTCCCGCCAGGTGCGTCCCGCGTCTTCCGACTTCATCATCATGAATTTGTTGTCCGTTTCGGACGGCTCCATGATGAAGTAGAGCGAACCGTCGGAGGCCTGCCACGGCCCGATGCGGCCCGGCGTCTCGACGAAGGTGCCGCCAAGATGGCCGGCCGGAACGGTCAGCACGACGGTCGCCTCCGAGCTGACGGCCGCACCCGCGGCGTCGACCATGCGGAAGGTGAACCGGTCCCCGTGCTCGCTGACGGTCGGCCCGTCCGCGTAACGGCGGATGACGAGCGGCCATTCGTATTCGGCGTGAGCATCGGCCGCTGCGCCCTCGGCGCGGTCTCGCAGGGAGATCCCGCCGCCGGGCGTGAAGGCGCCGCCGGCACCGGCCAGCAGGTCGGACGTCGCGTCGCCGTGTGCGTAGGCGCGTGTCGAGACGATGCTCGCTTGCGGCGCGCGCGCAACGCCTTCGATGGCGATCTCGGCAAAATCCGCCCGGCTTCCCGCCGGAGCGGCCAGACCGGCCTCGCCCTCAGGCAAGGAGAACGCGCCCGCGTAGACGGCTTCGCCGTTGATTTCGATGTTCAGCGCGCCGTCTTCCGCGGCGGCCTCGATCGCATGCCAGGCGCCGGGAGCAAGCGCAGTGCGCGCTTCGGCCAGCACGACGGGCGCGTCGGCGCGTTGATCGAGGATCCGCACGCCGCCGTCCGCGCTGAAATGCACGGCAAGCGCGGCAGACCTGTCTTGAACGCCCAGGAGCAATGCGATGGATGCAGCCGGATCCGGGAAACGCACTTGGGCGGCCAGCGTGATATCGGCGCTCGGTCCCCACGGGGCGGGATGAACAGCCGCCAGCCCGCTTGCGCCGCCGTCAAGGCGAAGGACGCGCTGAGCGCCCTCCTCGACAATCTGCAAGGCCTGCTCGCCGCCTGAAAGCCGCCGCCAGCCCGACGGCGCGGTTCCGGGCTCTGCGTCCTCGAAGGAGAGCGTCAGATCGCGTTCGGGATAGGGAAAGTCGTGGGCTTCGAGCGTCTCCCACGCGCCGTCATTGCGTCGGACCTGCAGGTAGAGCGGCGATATCGCGCCGCCTTGCGACGCTTCCATGCGCAGCCGAAACGGCTGGTCTGCGAGAACGGCCGCCGCCTCACCCGTCCGAGCCGCCCATCCGGCATCTGCGTTGAGCGGCGCTTCGGCGTCCGACCGGATGCGGAAAGACGGCTCTAGAGCGGCCGCCGGCGCACTGAAGCCCAGTGCGCCGGCCAGGACCGCCCAGGCGAAACGCGTCCGCAAGGGAGCCGCCCGCCTGCTCATCAGAACGTATATCGGGCGCCGAAGTTGTAGGTCCGGCCCACGATGTTGGCGTCCTCCACGAAGGGCTCGAAGCCCTGGTAGGAGAACTGCGACTCGTCGGTGACGTTCACGACATTGCCGAACAGCTCAAGCCCGTTGGCGAAGGTGTAGGAGCCCGAGAGGTCGAGACGCTTCTCCGGACCGAAGAATTCGTCGCTCTCGATGTCGCTGCCGAGACCTTCGACATAGTCGGACCGCTGGATGTAGTCGGCCCGAAGGACGATCCCTTCGTAGGCCCATTCCAGCGTGCCGGCGAACACGAAGTCCGAGAAGCCCGGCAGCTGGAGATCGTCGCGGTCGTCGCGATCAGGGAACACGGCGTCGGTTTCCGTGAAGGTGGCGCTCACCCGCGCGCTGAGGCCGCTAAGCGGGCCCGGCAGGAAGGCGAGACGCTGCGCGGCGATCAGCTCGAGGCCGAGATTGTCCGCCGTGGTGCCGTTCTGGAAGGTCTCGTATTCGAAGTCGCCGTCCTCAGCCGGGATCGGGATGCCGTTCTCGTCCAGCTCGTTGAAGTCGAAGGACTGCTCGAAGGTGAAGTCCTCGATCTCCTTGTAGAAGACCGCCACCGAGAACAGGCCGCCGGTGTCGGTGTAGTATTCCAGCTGGATGTCGAAATTGTCCGATACCGCCGGGCGCAGGTTCGGGTTGCCGTCGGTGATGTCGCCGTCTTCGTTGATGAAGCGGCCGCTGGCGAGCTCGTCGCGGCGCGGACGGCCGTAGCTGCGGTTATAGCTGTAGCGCAGCACGGAATTGTCCGTCAGGTCGTGGCGGAAGTGGATGCCCGGCAGCCAGAAGTCGAAGTCGTTTTCGACATTGATCTCGGTCACCGTCGTGTCGCCGTTAAGGAAGCTGGCGACGAAGTTGGTGTTGTCGAAGCCGATCCGCTCATAGCGAACGCCGGCGATGACTTCGTGGCGGCCGTAGCGGAAGGTCGCCATGCCGTAGCCCGCGAGCGTGTCCTCGACCGAGCTGAAGTCCTCGCGGAAGCTGTCTTCCAGCGTGTCTTCCTCGTTCAGCTCGTAAAGGGCGGGATTGCTGTTGAGGAGTTCGATGCCGCGCTGCGGGAAGACGTTGTACAGCTTCGGCCCTCGGAACTGCACCTCGTCGGTCGGATCGACGACCTGGATGTAGGGGAAGGTCTCGTCGGACTCATAGACGAGCACGTTGAGGTCGCCTTCCGCCTCGCTGCGGCGATAGACGCCGCCGGTCTTGAAGGTCAGTTCGCCGCCTCGCCAGTCATAGCTGCGCTCGAAGTCGGCGCGGGCCTGGAACAGGTCCTCGGTCTCGTCGAGCGTTTCAAGGATAAGCTCGCCTTCGGCGATGAGCGAAAGATCGGCCGGGTCGTTGACGCCGCCGATCTCGGTGATGGTAACCTCGCCACGCTCGACGTCGAACAGCTCGTATTCGAACTGGAAGAACGTGTCGCCGCCGTCGGTGACCATGTTCAGCTCGTTCTCGCTACGCTGCTCTTCGCTGTGCGAGTAGAAGATGTCGAACGTATATTTGCGGTCCGGCGTCTCGTAGAGGCTGCCGAAATTGAGCGTGTACAGGTCCGTCTCACGGTCTTGCTCCGTGCCGATCCAGCCGAAATCAGCCTCGGACACGCCCGGGACCGGCGAACCGCGGCCCATGCTCGGCGTCAGGAGGTCATAGGTGTTGCCGCCCGGCTCGTCTTCGAATTCGCGGTCGATATTGATGTCGGTCTCGAAGACGTCGTTCGAACGCTCCGTCTTGCTGTAGAAGCCGCGCGCATAGAACGAGAGGAAGTCGCTGCTGCGGTAGTCCAGATCCAGATTGACGCTGTTGACGTCGGTGGTCTGGTCGTCGTTCTCCCAGTGGGAGGACTCCATGAACCAGACCGGGCGATCCGTCGGCAGGTTCAGCTCGGGGTGGAACTCGGGCGTGACCTGCACCCAGTCCATGTCGCGGTTGAGCGACGTGCGGTCGATCCGGTAGCTGCCGATCGAGCCGGCGACGCCGAAATTGTTCACGCCGTTGCCGATGCTGAAGATGTTTGAGTAGTCCAGGCTGACCGAATGGCCGAAATTCTCGGACAGGTCGCGGTAATTGCCGCCGACCTCGAGGTCGATCTGCCGCCCGTCGCGCTCAAAGGCGCTGCGCGTGATGACGTTGACGATGCCGCCGATCGCGTCGCCGTCGCGGTCCGGGGTACGGGCCTTGATCACCTCGATGTTCGAGATGCCGTCCGCGGAGAAGCGGTCGACGTTCAGGCCGCGGCCGCCGGCGGAGGCCACGCGGTTGCCGTTGATCTGGAAGGAGTTGAAGTCGCCTTCCACGCCGCGAATGTTCACGCCCTGCGGCTCGCCGGACTGGTTGGTGTCGACCGTCAGGCCGGGCAGGCGCTGCAGCGCGAAGCCGATATTGCCGTCCTGAAGCGGGCCGAAGATCTCTTCGTTATAGACGTTGACGATGCCGTCGGCGGTGCGCTGCTGGTTGACCGCCAGCGCCTGGCCGGTCGCGCGGCCGCGCACGACGATCACGTCGGTCGCGGCGAAGGCGGCGATGTCGAGGCCGAAATCCTCGACCGCACGGCCCCCGGCGGAAAGCGTCAGCTCGCGGGAGGCGAAGTCGAAGCCGATGTATTCGACCTCGACGGTGGCGCCGCCGGCGGGCACGCGCAGCTGGAAGCGGCCTTCCTGGTCGGTCACGTCGCGCTGGTTGGTGCCGGCCACGCGCACGATCGCGCCCTGCAGCGACTCGCCCGTCTGCACGTCGAAGACGCGGCCGGTGACGACCGCCTGGGATTGCGCGACCTGCGCGGTTTCCTGTGCGAACGAAGGGCCTGAAAGAAGCGCTGTCGCGCCGGTGGTGGCGAGCAGCGCCGCCGCCAGATTACGAGCTGCGATTTTCATGATGTCCCCCTGTCAAAGGATAATTGCCTGCCAAGACCTGTCACTCCTCGACCCCTTCATAGGGCAAGGTGTTCTCAAAGCTGCGCTCGTCGGGAAGCGCCGCGTCAGACGGGACAAGCCGCTTGTCTCCGTCTTCCGTTCGTTCGAGCCGGAATGCGTCGTAAAGAACGCCGTCAGCGGTATAGGCCGCGTAGTCCAGAGCATCGCCGTCGATATCAATGACCTGGAAAAACTGCGTGTTCTCTGCGCGCCGGTCGAGGGTCACGCCGGTCGGGGCGTATCTGTCCCAGCCGTCTTCGGTGAATTCGTATTGCTTCGAACCCGAGACCGAATTGACGAACATCGACACCACCGCGTCGTCCTCGACCGCGGCGCGGCGCTCGGGCGTCTGGCCTGCGGAGGCGATGTTCCCGCGCGCATAGGTGTGGTCATGGCCCTGAAGGACGAGATCGACCTGATGGCGGAGCAGCGTGGGCAGCAGCGCCTCGCGGCGCTCCTCGTTGTCGCGGCCGCGGCCGGAGGAGAAGACCGGATGGTGCATCGAGACGACCCGCCAGCGCGCGTCGCTGTCTGCAAGCTGCTCATCCAGCCACATGGCCTGTTCGCTCATGTCTCCGGCGTTGCTGTCGAGCACGAAAACATGGAGGTCGTCGGAATAGCGGATGTCGTAGACCGTCTCGTGCAGATCCTCGGGCAGTCCGGCTTCGACGGGGAACCGGAACTGCGGCCGCCACAGGATCGAAAGCAGCCGGCGCTGATCGTCCTCCCAAAGCTCGTAGCGGTCGTACTCATGGTTTCCGGCGACCGCGATCGCGGGGATCATGCCGTGAATGAAGCCTCCGGCGCGAAACCAGTGCGCCCATTCGAGATCGCGTGAGCCGCGATTGACGAGATCGCCCGCGTGCAGAATGAAGCGCGCATCCGGTGCGGTCTGGAAAGCGGCGCGGATCACCCGCGGCCAGTGCGAGGCGAGACCGTTCTGCGCGTCGCCGAAATAGATGAAGCGCACCGGCCCCGTCTCCGGCGCCGTGCGGGTATGGAACCACTCGCTCCAGCGGCCTTCGGCGCCCTGCACGCGGTAGGCGTAAAGCGTATCCGGCTCAAGGCCGTCGAAGCGCACGGAATGATGGCGCGTCGCCGGCAGACCGGCGTTGTGCGTGACCGCCACTTCCAGGCCGTCGATCTCCAGGCTCGTCAGATCCAGGGTCTGGCTCTCGGCCTCGACGGACCGGGCTTGCTGGTCGAACCGCGCGTCAGGCAGCGCCGGAGCGATCTCCGCGCGCGTCGAGGTCACGGACGCATCGGTGCGCCAGCTCACGCTGACGGATCGCGCCGGATCGTCTTCAATCGTAACAACGATGCGGTCCGGCCAGTCGCTCGCGCGCTGCCACGGGACCTGCTCGACCTCGTGCGGGCCGGGATGCGCCGCAAGGCCGTCACCCGCGGCGCCGAGCGTCAGCACCATGAGAAGGTATTGGAATGTCATGCGTCACCCAGCCAGCATTTGCAGGGTAACGGCCGAACATCACGCAAGCGTGACGCGATGGTGACTGAAGTGTGAACGCAGGGTGAAAGTCCAAACGGGTGGTGCTTCCGCATCAGTCCGGCCCGGCGGGACGCCGCGCCACACGCGTCAGGATCGTTTCAGGGACAGGGCGGGGGCTGGACCGAAATCCGTCACCCCATGTCGCCGCCAGCCGGGCTGTGCGGAGCCGGCGGCGCCGCGCGTTGGATTGTTGGAATGAAGACGCGCCTGGTCCGCGCTTTAGGGGCAGGGCCACGGACCAGGCGCGCCGCACGCGCACGTTTGGGAGAGACGTGCGGTGTCAGCGAAGCGGCTCGGGGCGCGCCAGCGCCTTTTCGCCGATTTCATTGAGGGCGGAGGCGATCTCGTCAGCGTCGAGGCTGTCGAAGAGGTCTTCCACCTGAAGCGCGCCGGCTGCGAGGAGGGCCTCCACCTGCCGCGGCGTGATGGCCTCGGCGTAGGCGGCGGCGGCCACCAGCGTGTCGAGCTGATCTGCGTTCAGAACCTCGCCCGGAGCCTCGGCCAGCGCATCGCCTGCGGCCGCGCCGGCGTCGTTGACGAATTGCGCGATCGCCGCGCCGTCGGCTTCCGCCAGCCGTTCCAGGACGGCCTCCTCGCGCGTGTCGAGGCGGGCCTGAACCGTCTCGGCGTCGACGGTTGCAAGCCGCTGGGCGAGGTCGTCGACATTCGCCGAGCGCGTTTCGGCGCGCTGCGTCCGCGCGTCGAGGCGTGCGGCGCGCTGTTGCTGGAACGCGGTGCGGTCCATCTGCTGGAGGCGTTGCTGAAGCGCTTCGCGGCGGTCCGTCATGGATTGCGCATCGGCCGGCGCGACGCCGACGGCGAGAAACGCGAGAAGAGAGGCTGACAGCAGCACGCCCTTCGTGGTGAGGGCCTGCCGGGTGGTGTGTCTAAAGCGAAACATCGGTGGTTTCCTTTCTTCAGTCTTGCGCTTTCAAGGCGCTGGGGGACGATGGGCTTGGGTTGATGCCGGCGGATGATCGGCGCGTGCCGGTTTGTGATGGTTCGTGACGGCGCAAGCTCTAGAAGCCGCTGAACCGCCGGGAGATCGACACGCCGGCGCCGATCTCCGGGCTCGCCTCGGTGAAGCCGCCGTAGACGTAGGTCGAGACGCTGGTCGCCGGCGTCAGCCGCCAGCCCGCCAGCGCGGTCAGCTCGTGAGCCGCTTCCCCGTCATCGACCGAGGCTTGGCGGAAGTCGTAACCGACCGACAGGCTCAGCCGGTCGTTTACGGGGACCTGCAGGCCGAGGCCCGCCTGCAGGCCGTTTCGCGTGTCGACGGTGTCGCTCTCTCCGCGGAAGCGCGCGCCGACATAGGCGTAGGGGATGACCTTTCCGACCTGCTTGAACATCTCCGCGGTGACGGTGACATCCGTGCCGCCGGAGCCCAGGCCGTCTTCTTCGGAGGCGGTGGGCAGCTTGACGCTGGTCGACAGGTTGAGCGCCGGCCAGGCGGGATCTTCAAAGAAGAAGCTCCGCTCCGCCGACAATACGATATCAGTGAAGCCCGAAACGCCTTCCGTGCCCGGAACGAGTTCGATCTGGCGCGGGCCGATGGAGAGAAATGTCCCCGGCGTGCCGGAGATGTCGGCATAGGCGGTCGACAGGCCGATAGAGCCGTTGTCGCCGTAGAACCGGATCGAGAGCGGCGCGAGCCAGATGTCGGCGTCGGATTGAAGCTCGAGCTCGTCGCTCGAGCCGCCGGAGCTGTATTCCGCGCCGATGCTGAAACCGAGCTCCTGCGCCGATGCGGATGCGCTGAACATCACAGCGGCGCCGAGCCCCAAGGGGAGGATCATTTTGAACATTGCGGACGTCTTTCCCTGCTTGAACACGAGGGAAAGAAGCCCGGCCGACTTTGCAGGCGTATGCGGAAGGAAAGTTAATTCGTGACGTTTTTTGACCGGAGCGCGGCGGCGTCACAAACCGTCGTCAAGACCTGTCTGGTCAGCTCGCGCGGGCGGGGATATCGGTTGAATCCATGCACAGGCCCACGATCCTTGTCGTCGACGACGACGCCGACATCCGCGAACTCGTGCGCGAGCTCGTGGAACGAAACCACATGCGCGCGCTGACCGCGCGCAACGTCGCCGAGGCCGAACAGCGTCTGAGTGAAGCCTCGGTCGATCTCATCGTGCTTGACGTGATGATGCCCGGCGAAGACGGCACCAGCTTCTGCCGCCGCGTGCGCGCCGAGTCCCAGCTGCCGATCATCATGCTGACGGCGCTTGGCGAAGACGTCGATCGCATCCTCGGCCTTGAAATGGGCGCGGACGATTACCTGCCCAAGCCGTTCAACCCGCGCGAGCTGATTGCGCGGATGAAGAACGTTCTTCGCCGCTCGCCGCCGGTGCGGCCCGGAGAAAGCCGCAGGCTCGCCCAGCGCTATCTTTTCGAGGGCTATGAGCTCGACGCCGAGGCGCGCAGCGTGCGCGGCGCGCACGGCGAGGTGCT
>CAZLOV010000011.1:8610-31620 GCA_964561235.1 uncultured Caulobacterales bacterium | reverse complement strand
CCTGCGCTTTGGACCAGACCGGATCGCACGCCTGGGCGACGGGCTGATCTCCGTGACGCTGGTCGTGCGAGCGACCGCCGGCGCTGCGTCGGACGCGGCGTTTGAAGTCCGCGCCCAGGCCGAGGACGCGGACTGGCTGACGCTTCCGCTCACCGGCGGCTGGAACCAGGCGGTGTTCACGTTCGAACGCAGCGGCGCCGCCGGCGCTGCGCTGATCGAAATCCGGCCGCCGGAAACCGGCGGCATGGATATCGCGCTGGTGACCCTCTCCAATGAAGGCGGACCGGCCAGCGCCATGCGCTGACCGCGCCGGGCTAGATCCGGCGGCGCACTTCGTCCGCGACGGCCTCGGCGGTGATGCCGAAATGATCGTAAAGCTCATCGATCGGGGCGGACGCGCCGAAACCGGTCATGCCGACAAACCCGCCCTCACGGCCGATGAGCGCGTCCCAGCCCCAGCGCACCCCGGCTTCAACGGCCACCATGGGAAGATCCGGCGGACACACGGCGTTGCGATAGCTCAACGGCTGGCGCAGGAACCGCTCCAGGCAGGGCGCGGAGACCACCCGCACAGGCGCGCCTTCCGCAGCCAGTGCGGCCTGCGCCTCGATTGCAAGGCCGACTTCCGAGCCCGTCGCGATGATGACCGCTCTCGCATCGCCTTCCGCCTCGCGCAGGACATAAGCCCCTTTCGCCGTGAGGTTCTCCGAAGCCTCCGCGCGCACCGGAGCCAGACCCTGCCGCGACAGCGCAAGCGCCGTCGGCCCGTCAAGCCGCCCGGCGGCGCAAAGCCAGGCCTCGGCCGTCTCCACGGCGTCGCACGGCCGGAACGTCTCAAGATTGGGGATGGCGCGAAGCGCTGAGAGATGCTCGACCGGCTGGTGCGTCGGCCCGTCCTCGCCAAGCCCGATGGAGTCATGCGTGAACACGTAGACGACGGGCTGGCCCATGAGCGCGGACAGACGAACCGCCGGCCGGCAGTAGTCCGAAAAGATCAGGAAGGTTCCGCCATAAGGGCGCACCCCGCCATGCAGGCTCATGCCGTTCATGGCGGCGGCCATGCCATGTTCGCGCACGCCGTAATGGATGTAGGCCCCGGCGTAATCCGGAGCCGAGACGACGTCCTGGCTCTTGGCGCGGGTGTTGTTCGAGCCGGTCAGGTCCGCAGAGCCCCCGATCAGGCCCGGCCAGTGAGGCGCCATGGCCTCGATCGCAGCGCCTGAAGCTGCGCGGCTGGCGAGCTTCGGCTGTTCGGCGGCCATCTTCGCGGCATGCGCCTTGAGCGCCTCGACCGCATCGACGGGCGCGGCTCCGGTCAGTTGCGCGTTGAAGGCCTCCTTGTGCGCGGAGGCTTCCAGACGGTCGCCCCAGGCGGTGCGCGCCGCCGCGCCGCGTGCGCCCGCAGCCAGCCAGGCTTCGCGCAGCTCGGCGGGGATGTCGAAGGGACCATGGGTCCAGCCCAGCGCCTTGCGCGCGCCTTCGATCTCCTCCGGCCCCAGCGGCGCGCCGTGGGACGACGCCTTGCCCGCCTTGGTCGGCGCGCCAAAGCCGATGACGGTCTTGCAGGCGATCAGGACCGGCTTGTCGGAACTGCGCGCCTGCGTCAGCGCCTCGTCGACGGCGCGCGGATCATGGCCGTCGACGGCGAAGGTCGACCAGCCCGCCGCTTCAAAGCGCGCGCGGTGATCGACGCTGTCGGACAGCGCGGTGTCGCCGTCGATCGAGATCGAATTGTCGTCCCAGAGCACGATCAGCCGGTTCAGCCGGAGATGGCCCGCCAGCGAAACCGCCTCCTGACTGATCCCCTCCTGAAGGTCGCCGTCGGATGCGACCACCCAGGTCCGGTGATCGACCAGCTCGTCGCCATAGCGCGCGTTCAGGATGCGCTCGGCGAGCGCCATGCCGACGGCGGTGGAGACGCCCTGGCCCAGCGGGCCGGTGGTGGTCTCCACGCCGGGCGTATGGCCGAATTCGGGATGGCCGGGCGTTCTCGAGCCCAGCTGACGGAAGCGCTTGAGCTCATCCAGCGTGACGCCTTCCACGCCGCTCAGATGGAGCAGCGCATAGATCAGCATCGAGCCGTGTCCGGCCGACAGCACGAAGCGGTCGCGATCGGGCCAGTCCGGATCGGCGGCGTCAAACTTCAGATGCCGCGTCCAGAGCACGGCGGCCGCGTCGGCCATGCCCATCGGCATGCCGGGGTGGCCGGATTTCGCCTGCTCGACGGCGTCCATGGACAGCGCGCGAAGCGCGTTCGCCATCGTTCTGAGGCGGTCGGCGTCGAGGGGTGCGGTCATGAGGGCAAGCCTTTCGGGGGACGGCCGGAGGGGCCGCCTTAATCGCTCTGCGCGCCCCCAAGATCAAGCTGCGCCAGCAAGTCGCGCGTTGAAGGATCGAAGCCGGACAGCCGGCCCTCGAGAATGTCGGCGGCCAGCACCTTGCCCAGCTCCACGCCCCACTGGTCGAAGGGATTGATCCGGTAGAGAAAGCCCTCGACGAACACCTTGTGCTCATGCAGCGCGATCAGGGCGCCGAAGGTTTCCGGCGAAAGCGTCGGCAGCAGGAGGACGCTGCTCGAACGCCCGCCCGGCAAGGTGCGATGAGCGGCGTGATCGCCCTCGCCCTCGCGTCCGGCGAGCAGCGCTGCGGACTGGGCGGCGAGATTGGCGAGCAGCGCGCGGGCGCGCTCGTCGCCGTTCGCTGCGACGTCTGAAACGCCGATGAAGTCGACCGGGGCCTCGTCGACGCTCTGATGGAGCCACTGGAAGAAGGAGTGCTGCACGTCCGATCCGCGGCCGCCCCAGACGAGCGCGCCGCCGCGCCCGGCCGCCAGCGTTTCGCCGTCGACCGTCACGCGCTTTCCAAGGCTTTCCATCTCCAGCTGCTGGAGATAGGCGGCCAGGCGGTCGAGGCGCGTGGAATAGGCCGCCACGCAGCGTGAAGGCAGGTTGCGGCCGGCGCGGTTCCAGACATCGACCAGCGCCTTGAGAACCGGGAGATTCGCGGCGACCGGGGCGGTTGCGAAATGCGCGTCCATGTCCCGCGCGCCGGCGTGCAGACGGTCGAACACGTCCGGGCCAAGCGCGATTTCAAGACAGAGCCCGGCTGCGGACCACAGCGAATAGCGACCGCCCACGCCCTCGTCGAACGCAAAGACATGCTCGGGCCGAACGCCGAAGCCGTGCGCCGCCTCAGGGTTGGCGGTCGCCGCAAGAAAGCGCGCGGAGGCCTCGGCCTCGCCGAGCGACGCCGCGATGCGCCCGCGCGCCGCCAGCGCGTTGAGCAGCGTTTCCTGCGTGCGGAAGGATTTCGAGGTTACGGTCACCAGCGTCGTCTCGAAGTCCGCGCCCTCCAGCGCGTCGTCGAGATCGGCCGGGTCGAGATTGGAAACGAAACGAAGATCGACCCCCGGCCGCCGGAACGCCTTGAGCGCATCCCACACCAGCCGCGGACCGAGATCGGATCCGCCGATGCCGATATTGACGATGCGCGTCGGCGGCTTGCCGCCCAGAACGTCCAGACCCGCCGCGCACGCCTCGGCGAACGCGCGCGTGCGCGCCCGGGCCTCGCGCAGCCGGCCGGCGGCGGCGGCGTCTGCGAGGCGGGCAGGGTCACGAAGCGCGGCGTGGAGCGCGGGGCGATGTTCGGTGGCGTTGACGATCCCGCCGGCGAGGAGCTCTGCGCGCGCCTGCAGGAAGGCGTCGCCGGCCAGAAGCGCGCGCAGCGCCTCAAGCGCGTCGAGGTCCAGGCGCTGCTTGCGCGCATCAAGCGTCAGGCCTGCGCCTTCAAGCTTCAGGGCTTCGTCACGCGCGCCGCTTTCGCCGGCGAGCGCGGCGAGATCGGCCGCAGCGAGGCGCGCAGCGTGGGATTTCAGGGCGGACAGAAGCGGCATGGGGTCTCTCCGGGAAGCGCGAACGCCCGCGGGACTAATGACCGCCGCGCCGCGGCCGGGCAAGACCGCGCCCGCGGTTTATGCAATCCCGAGGCGGCTGAGGACCGCCGGGATCTTTTCCTTCAGCTTGAAGAAGCCTTTGGTTGCATGCGGATAGAACGCCTCGTCCCAAGGGCGCGTGCGTTCGACCAGCCTCACGCCGTCTTTGGCGATCTCTGCGCGGGCGGCGTCGACCAGGTCTCCCATCGGACCGGGATGCGCGCGCATCATGACCAGCTGGCGTGCGCCGGCCGCAGCCGCCTTGCGGGCGGCGTCCGCCACGTTTCCGGTTCTTTCCGCGGGGACCCCGAAATCCGTCCGGGCGGCTGAAAGCGCATCCTCGATGGCGCCGCTTGTGAAGGCCGCTGCGGCTGCGCCGGGCGCAAGCGGCGAGCGCGCGTCCAGGCTGTCGACGGCGAGGACTGCGCGAATGTCCAACCCGTCCACGCCCCAGCTCTGCGGACGCAGGTCCTCGTCCGTCAGAAGCAGCGCGACCGGTTCGGAACGCTCAAGCGGATCCTGCGGCTTCGGCGGGACGGGGTCGGGATGGCGGATGTCCTCCACAAGCGGCGGCGCCTCGGCGGCGAGGTCGTAGCCTTGCATCTGGTAGCGTCCGCCGGTGAACTTGTTGATGTTCGAAGCGCGCGCAAGATAGGTCTTGTTCGCCGTCTGCAGCCCCGCGATCCATCGCCATGAGAGCGTGTTGGAGGCGGGATCGCCGTCCATCAGATGTCTCAGGAAGACATCCGCGCCGAGCGTCCAGGGCAGGTTCAGGGTGAAGATCCAGATCGAGGCGAACCACATGCGCGCATGGTTGTGCAGCCAGCCTGTCTGCAAGAGTTCGCGCGTCCAGTCGTCAAAAGGCTCGACGCCGGTTTCGCCCGCGATCGCGGCTTCGTAACGGGCGCGCATAGCGCCGTCCTTTTGAATAGCGTCGAGATCGCGGCCCAGCTGGGTGCGGTATTGCATCCAATAGGACGGCCGCATGGCGAGCCAGCCCTTCCAATAGGTCCGCCAGCAAACCTCCTGGACGAACTTCTCCGAACCCTTCAGGCCGTGCGCGTCGATCGCGGCGCGCGCGAGCTCTTCCTCGAGAATGAGGCGATGGCGCACATGCGGGGAGAGACAGGCGACGTTGGATCGGTCCTGCGGCCCGAAATCATGGTTCCGCCGGGCGGCGTAGCGTCCGCCCATGTCGGGCGTGAAGGCCCGCAGCCGTTCGAGGCCCGAAGCGCGGCCGGGCGGAGGCGGAAGCGCCGTACTTGAAGGATCGATCTGCGTCATGACGCAGCCAATTAGCGCACCGCCTTCCTGCGGCGACATCATTTGCAGTGGAGACACGGCCGCGCCGCTGTGCCGGCAGCCGGGCCTGTCGTTTGGCGCCCGGCCTTGCCGCCCGCGACGGGATCGCCGCCTGCCGGCGTTCGACGCGATGGATCACCCTCACCCATCGCCAGGGCCGGAGCGCTTGCGCGGCCGCGTCCCCGCAAAAACCCCGCCTAACGGATTTGTGTTTGGCGTGAGAAGGATGTCTCCGGTATAAGAATTGAAGTTCTCAAACGGGTTCGATCCCTCAGACGGGCACGTAGATGGCGAGACCCCGCGGGTTCAACGAGGAGCAGGCGCTGGACACCGCCATGCGGGCGTTCTGGCGCGAAGGCTATGATCACGTCTCCTACGATGATCTGGTCGGGGAAACGCGCGCGAGCCGCAACGGGCTCTACTCCGCTTTCGGCGACAAGAAACAGCTTTTCATCAAATCCCTCGACCTCTATCGCGAAGCCGTCGACCGGCAGATGCTGACGCCGCTGCGCGAGGGATCGGGCGGGCTGGAGGACATCCGGCGGCTTTTCGCGAAGATGATCTCGCGTCTGGACGACCCGCATGAACAGCCCGGCTGTTTCGCCTGCGCCGTCGCCTTCGACCCGATCGCGCGCGATATCGACGTCAGACGCGCGATCGAGCCCTATTTCGACGCGGCGCTGCAGTCTTTCGAGGCGGCGCTGGAGCGGAGCAAGGCCCTCGGGGAAATCGCTCCCGGGGCGGACACGCACGCCCTCGCCCAGTATCTCGTGGGGATGGTTCAAGCGGTCAGCGCCATCGTTCGGTCGGATATCCGCCGGGACCAGGCGTCGACCTATGTCGAGCTCGCCTTGAGCGTCTTCGACTGAGTTTTGGCAATAAAAGAATCAATGTTCTCTTTTGAGGAAAGGCTGTGCAATGACTGTAGAAACATTGGCGAGACCGGATTTCGCTGCGGCGAATCCGGACCTTGATCCCGCCGCCTTCACGCCCGCTCCGCTGCGCATGGAAGGCGTTTTCCATTTCGCCGCCTCGCGGGAAACGGTCTTCGAGCGGGTTTACGATCCGAGCTTTCTCGCAAGCTGGTTCCCGATGATCACCGGCGGACACCTGGACTATGACGGCTCGGAAGCTCAGGGCGAGCCGGGCGTCGGCGCAAAGCGGTACTGCCGCACCTCCGGCATGGGAACGCTTGACGAGACGATCCTCTACTGGAACCCGCCTCACGGCTACGCCTACACGGTCAAGAACGTCTTCATGCCGATCAAGGAGCACCTTGCGACGATGGAGGTCGTTGCGGACGGCGCGAACGTCGCCTGGTTCCGCTGGCGGCAGTACTTCAACGGCGCGCGGCCGGACGTGGTCCTCTTCAAGCCGATGATGGCGAGCATGATGACCAAGGGCCTCAACGCTCTCGCCCGGGAACTGGGCGGAGAGGGCGGCACGATGAAGGTGGTGGGCTGATGACCGGGTTCTCCATACAGCGTTCCGCCTCAGCGCTCGCCGCCGGCCTTTGCGCCTTCGCCATCGCCGCCTGCGCCGGTCCGAATGTCGAGCCGAACGTCTCCGCCGCGCCGGCGGACGCGCCTTCGCGCTTCGTCAGCCTTGAGAACGGCGAGAGACTGAACGTGCAGGAAGCCGGGGAAGGTTCGCCCCATGTCGTCCTGCTGCACGGCATCCCGACCTCCAACTACATGTGGCGCAACGTGCTGCCCGGCGTGGCGGAAACAACGCGCGTCAGCGCGCCTGACCTGCCCGGCTACGGCGCGTCGGACCTGCCCGCCGACGGCGATTATTCCTATGACGCGCTCTACGAGCGGTTTGCGGAATACATGGACGGCCTCGACGGCCCGCTTGTGCTGGTCGTCAACGATCTGGGCTCGGTCATGGGTCTGGACTACGCCGAGCGCAATCGCGACCGCATCGCCGGCATCGTTCTGGTGGAAGCCATCTACATGCCGTTCGACGACTGGCGCGCCCAGCTTGGTCTCCAGCAACGCATGATGTTCACCATGTTCGGCAATGACGCGATCGCCCGGTTCATGCTGGTCAATCGGCCGCGGGTGCAATCGATGTTCATGAACATGGGCACGGCCCGCACGCTCGAGGACGAGATTTTCGACGCCTATCTCGCGCCTTATGAGGACCGGGCCCGCCGTGAAGTCGTGCTTCAGGGACCCGGACCGGCGACCATCAACGGGATCAAGCCGATCGTGGACCGGTATGCGGCATGGCTTGCGCAAACCGATACGCCGATCCTGCTCGTGACGGCCGATCCGGGCTTCATCACCCGGCAACCGGCCATCCGCTATGCTGAGGAAAACTTCGACAATCTCACGGTGACGCCGATCGGCGACGGGGCGCACTTCCTTCCGGAAGACCAGCCGACCGCGCTGACCAGCGCCATCGTCGAATGGCTCGGCACGCTTGACTAGGCCGGCGCCGCGGCGGTCACTCCGGCCGCCGCGGCGTTCGCCCTGAGATGCGCCAGGCGCGAGGTCGTCGCCAGCGCGCAGACGACGCCGGGCCGGGCGAGCGCCTTGACGAGGCCTTCCTCCGTTGGGATGCGCGGACCGCGCGCGGGAGCGGCTGCGCGCTTCGCCAGCCCGTACAGGTCGGACGGCTTGCGGGGCCAGCGTATCGCCGCCGGACCCGGGCCGGCGGTTTCGATCGCAAAGACGCCGACGCCCTTTTCCGCCGCCGCTTTCAGGCGGCGCTCCCCGGTCAATCCGACAAAGGGATGCACCGGCGCCATGATCACGTCGAAGCGCCCGGTCCCGAGCGCAGCATCCAGCTCGGGTCCGCGGCCCGCTGCGCCAAGCAACTGGAAAGCGCCCGCCGCACGGAGCTCCGAAAGGCGTCTCAGCAGCGCCGGCGTCAGTTCGCCCGCCTCCGCGCCGTGTAAAAAAAGCGCATCCGTCCCTTCCACGCCCAGCCGCATCAGGCTGATGCGGACGGAGGCCTCGATCGCCGCCGGCGAGAAATCGCGCCGCCGGCCGCGCAAGCCGAAGCTCGAAACGCCCGCCTTGGTGGAGACGAACAGCTTGCTGCGGTCGAGGCCGCGCAAGGCAAGCCCCAGGCGCCGCTCGGCTTCCCCGGCGCCGTAGGCCGGGGCGGTGTCGAAGACGCTCACGCCCAGCCGGACCGCCTCGTCGATCATAGCGACGGTCGCCTTAGGCGGGATCAGCCGCGTTCCATGCGGACCGCTGACGCCGAAACCAAGCCGCGAGATCGGAATGCGCGGGTCGAGAGCGGGCTCCAAAAGCGCCCCCGTCAGTCGCGGCCCGTGCGGTCGCGCACGATCTGGATGGCGGCGGCGACAGCCTCGTCGACGGTCATCTCGCTGGTGTCGAGCTCGACCGCGTCGGGCGCACGCAACATGGGCGCGTCGGCGCGTCCGGCGTCGCGGCCGTCGCGCTCGCGAAGCTGGGCGAGCACCTGGTCGAAGTCGAGCACCTCGCCGCGATTGACCAGCTCGGCGTGACGGCGCCAGGCGCGGGTCTCCTCGCTGGCGTTCACGAAGAGCTTCACCTCCGCCTCGGGGCAGATCACGGTCCCGATGTCGCGCCCGTCCAGAACGGCGCCGCCGGGACGTGCGGCGAAGGCCTTCTGAACGTCGAACAGGGCCTGACGCACGCCGGCATGCGCGGAGACGATCGAGGCGGCGGCGCCCGCCCCGGCGGTGCGGATGCGCGTTTCGTCCACGGCGTCCGGATCAAGCTGGCGCGCGCACGCTTCCGCCGCCGCCGCATCGGCGGGGTCCTCGCCTGCGTCCAGGACCGCAACCGCCACCGCCCGGTAGAGCGCGCCGGTATCCATGTGCGGCAAGCCGAAGCGCGCGGCCAGCGCGCGCGCAATGGTGCCTTTTCCGGATGCGAGCGGGCCGTCGACGGCGATGCGCATCAGGAGGCCAGCTTTTCCATCTCCGCCTCGGAGATTTCGAAGTTGGAGAACACGCGGTTGACGTCGTCGACGTCCTCCAGCGCGTCCAGCATCTTCATCAGGGTCTGGGCCTTCTCGCCGTCGATATCGATGGTGTTCTGAGGCTTCCAGATGATGTCGGCGGACTTCAGATCGCCGAAGCGCTCGGAAAGCGCGCCGGCGACGTCATTGAGATCTTCGCGCGCGCAATAGACCACGTGCAGCCCGGGCTCATCCTCGGAGCCTTCTTCCTGGACCACATCCTCCGCGCCAGCCTCGATGGCGGCCTCGAGCATGGTCTCCTCGTCGGCGACGTCGACAGGAAGGCGGATCTCGCCGACCTGGTCGAACATGAAGGCGACGGAGCCCGTCTCGCCCATATTGCCGCCGTTCTTGGAAAAGGCTGTGCGCACCTCGGCGGCCGCGCGGTTGCGGTTGTCGGTGGAGCACTCGACGATCACGCCGACGCCTCCGGGTCCGAAGCCCTCATAGCGGATCTCTTCAAGCGCCTCGACATCGCCGCCCTGCGCCTTCTTGATCGCGCGCTCGATATTGTCCTTGGGCATGGACTGGCCCTTGGCGTTGTTCACCGCCAGGCGCAGGCGCGGGTTCATGTCCGGATCAGGCCCGCCCATCTTCACCGCGATCATGATCTCCTTGGACAGGCGCGAGAAAAGCTTGGCGCGCGCCTTGTCCTGCCGGCCCTTGCGGTGCTGGATGTTGGCCCATTTGGAATGTCCGGCCATCGGACGACCTCCTGCTGCGCGCCGCCGCTGCGCATGTCTGTCGCGCGGCGAGCCCGCGGATTGACGTTAGGCGGCGGGTTCTATCCCACATGACCGTATCCGGGAAAGCCCTGGCGGCGGCGGGGAGGTTCAGGCCGTTGTGAGGCGGCCCGGATTCGGCTTTTCTGTCGCCGCCCCGCACCCTTGAAGCGAGTCTCGTCCCTTGGCCGTCATCGCCGTCATTCCCGCCCGCTACGGCTCCTCTCGCTTTCCGGGAAAACCGCTGCACGTGATCGCCGGCCTGCCGATGGTCGAACGCGTAAGGCGGCTGGCCGAGGCCGCCGAGAGCGTCGACCGCGTGCTTGTCGCCACCGACGACGCGCGCATCCTCGAGGCGGTGAAAGGCTTCGGCGGCGAGGCCGTGATGACGCCCGAGACCTGCCGAAACGGCACGGAGCGCGTTTTCGAGGCCGTCAGGCGGACGGCCGCGCCGGAGGACGTCATCCTCAACCTGCAGGGCGACGCGCCTCTGACGCCTCCCTGGGTGATCGAGGCCGTCGCCGCCGAGATGAAGGCCGATGCGCGCCTGCCGATGGCGACGCCCGCCGTCGAACTCACCGCGGAAGGCGAAGCGGCCATGCGCGCCTCCAAGGCGGCGGGCGAGGTCGGCGGCACGACCGTAGTGTTCGGCGCCGACCGCAACGCGCTTTACTTCTCCAAGGCGGTCATCCCCTTCCAGCGGCATCCCGAAGCGGGCACGCCGGTATTCAAGCATATCGGGCTTTACGCCTACCGGTTCGAGGTGCTGGCGAAGCTCGTCGCCATGGAGCCCTCCCCGCTTGAGCGCGCGGAAAGCCTCGAGCAGCTGAGGGCGCTCGAGAACGGGGTGCCGATCCGCGTGGTGCTGACCGATTATCGAGGGCGCACGCCTTGGTCCGTCGACAGCCCGGCCGACGCCGAACGTGTCGAGTCGATCCTCCGCGCGGAGGGGGAGATCGTCTGATGCTGCTTGTGCTCGCACGGCATGGAAACACATTCGAGACGGGCGAAACGCCGGTCTTTGTCGGCGCCGGCGAGGATCTGCCGCTCACCCAGGCCGGTCTCGAGCAGTCGCGCGCGATCGGCCGGGCGCTGCGCGATGCGGGTCTGATGCCCGACCGGGTGCTGGCCGGGCCGCTCAAGCGCACCCGCACGGGCGCGGCTCTGGCGGCGGAAGCGTGCGGCTTTTCCGGCGAGGTGGAGATCGAGGACCGGCTGCGCGAGATCGATTACGGGCTCTGGGGCGGCAAGTCCGATGCAGAGATCACCGAGACCTGGGGCGAGCAGGCGCTCGCGGACTGGCGCGAGCGCAATCTTCCACCCGCCGGCGCCGGCTGGTCGCCCTACCCCGCCGTTCTCGAGGCGAACGCCCAGGCGGTTTTCGCCGCGCTCACCCGTGACACCGCCCCAGAGCGGGTCGTGCTCGCCGTCACGTCCAACGGCGTGCTGCGTTACTTCCATCCGCTGATGACCGGCGGACAGGCCGCGCCGGAAGCGGCGAAGGTGAAGACCGGACGGCTGTGCGCGGCCCGCGTGGACGCAGACGGGGTTCACCCGGTCTGCTGGAACGCGAGCGCGGACGCCGCCTCGCTCAAACCGGGAGAGGCGCGCTGAGCCGCGCGCGTCACGCCCGCGCCCGCAGCGCGCAACGCTCGGCGATCGTGCTGACCGGCGCCTTCCCGTTCGCCGCCGCCGGCGCGGCCGCCGGCGGGCTGGCGCTGGCTGCGGTGGGCGCGGCTGCCGGCGTGTTCGCCATGCGCCCGCGCGCCGCCTGGAAAGCGCTTCGGCGACCGCCGCCCGCTCTGGCGCTTGGCGCGCTGCTGCTTGTCTGGGCGTCGGCGAGCCATCTCTGGTCGCCCTATGACAAGCCTGACCAGATCTTCAAGCTGCTGCTGCTCACCCCGGCGTTCGCCATGCTGGTGTTCGCCGCAAGCGCACTGCCCGCCCCGCTGCGCGCGCCGGCGCGGGCGGCCTTTCTCGGCGCCTCTCTGGCGGGACTTCTGTTTCTTGGCTTCGAGGCGGCGACGGACGGTGATTTCAGCTACGCCTACAAACGCGACGTGGAAGGGTATGACGGCGTGGAGCCCTATGTTCGCGGCGTTGTGGACCGGTTGCTCGGCCGTGGGGCGTCGCCGCTCCTGATGATGGCCGGGCCCGCGATGCTGATGGCGTGGATGCGCGGGGACGCCGCGGGCCGCGCGGCCGCCGGCTTGATCGCCGTGCTGGCCGCCATCGCAGCGGTCAGCTTCAACACCGACGCCAATGTGCTGGCGATCGGGGTTGCGGGCCTTGGCGCAGCGTGCGCGCTGGCTGCGCCGGGCTGGACGCTGCGTGCGGCCTTCGCCGGAGCGGGAGCGGTCGTGCTGCTGACGCCGGTCCTCTTGCCCGCGGTGATAGCCTTGTTGCCGGAGGCTGTGCGCGAGAGCATGCCGACAAGCTGGCTGCAGCGCCTTCACATCTGGGAATACGGCCTTGAGCGCGTCGCGGAGAAGCCGTTTTTCGGCTGGGGGCTGGATGCCGCGCGGGTGCTCGGCGCGCCCGCCGAGGTGCGCGGGATCGCCTTCGACCTGATGCCGCTGCATGCGCATAACGCAGGGCTTCACATCTGGGTGGAGACCGGGCTGGCCGGCGCGGGGCTCGCCGCCGCCGCCCTGTTCGCCCTTGCAGGCCGGCGCTGGCGCATGGACGGGCGCCGCGCGGCGGCGCTGGTCTGGCCCCTTCTGGTGTGGTTCTGCTGCGTGGAGGCGGGTTACGGCGTCTGGCAGGAATGGCATCACGGCGCGCTTGCGCTCGCGCTTGCCGGCGCCTGCCTGATTCCGCGCGACGAACGCGCCATGAAAGCTTAAGCCGCGACTGCTAAAGAAAGCGCAGACACCAGAGGACCCTCTCCCATGCAGATATTCCTCGATACGGCCGAAACAGACGAGATCCGCGCGCGCATGGCCGCCGGCCTGGTCGACGGCGTGACGACCAATCCGTCGCTGATCGCCAAATCCGGCGCCAACATTCTCGAGCGCATCGGCGAGATCTGCGCGATCGTGCCGGGTCCGGTTTCCGCGGAGGTCGTCGCCACGGATGCGGCGGGCATGCTGGCCGAGGCGGACACCCTGCGGAAGATCGCCGGCAATGTGGTGATCAAGCTGCCGCTCACGCCGGCGGGCCTGGAGGCCTGCAAGGCGCTTTCGGAGCAGAACGTGCCGACCAATGTCACGCTGTGCTTTTCGGTGAACCAGGCGCTTCTCGCCGCAAAGGCGGGCGCAACCTTCATTTCGCCCTTCGTCGGCCGCGTCGAGGACGCCGGCGGCGACGGCGTCGCGCTGCTTGAAGGCATTCGCGAGGTCTATGACCGTTTCGGCTTCGAGACCTCGATCCTCGCCGCCTCGCTGCGCTCGCCCCTGCATGTCGAGCAGGCCGCGCTCGCCGGCGCCGACGCCGCCACGCTACCGCCCAAAGTCTTTGATCAGCTGATACGCCATCCCCAGACGGATCAGGGGCTGGAAGCCTTCGTCGCCGACTGGGCCGGCTCGGGGCGCGCCGGTCTCGCCTGAACCGCCTGCTGCGGAGTGCACGACGTCATGACCAAACGCTATTTCGGCACCGACGGAATCCGCGGCGCCGCAAACCAGTTTCCGATGACCGCCGAGATGGCGCTGCGCCTCGGCATGGCCGCAGCCCATCATTTCCGCAAGTCGCCCGGACGGCGCCACACCGTGGTTATCGGCAAGGACACGCGGCTTTCCGGCTACATGATCGAAAGCGCGCTTGTCGCCGGCTTCACCAGCGCCGGCATGGACGTCGCTCAGTTCGGACCGCTGCCGACGCCCGCCGTCGCCTCGCTCACCCGCTCGCTGCGCGCGGACATGGGCGTGATGATCACGGCCTCGCACAACCCTTATTTCGACAACGGGATCAAGCTGTTCGGCCCGGACGGCTTCAAGCTCGACGACGAGGCGGAACTCGCCATCGAAGCGATGATGGACAACGGGCTCGAAGAAGCGCGCGCTGCAGCCGCCGATTTCGGCCGCGCCAAGCGGATCGACGACGCGCTGGCGCGCTATGTCGAGATCGTCAAGGCGACCTTCCCCCGCCAGATGCGGCTTTCCGGCCTTCGCATCGTGGTCGATTGCGCCAACGGAGCCGCCTACAAGGCCGCGCCGACCGTGCTCTGGGAGCTCGGCGCGGACGTCATTCCCATCAATGTCGAGCCCAACGGCTTCAACATCAACGAGGACTGCGGCGCGGTCTCGCCGGCGGCGCTGTCCGACGAGGTGCTGCGCTATCGCGCCGACATCGGCATTGCGCTGGACGGCGACGCCGACCGGCTGATCCTTTGCGACGAGAAAGGCCGCATCGTCGACGGCGACCAGGTCATCGCCGTGATCGCCAAGGCGTGGAAGCGCGCAGGCCTGCTGCGCACCGACACCGTCGTCACCACGCTCATGTCCAATCTCGGCCTTGAGCAGAGCCTGGCGAAGGAGGGGCTGAAACTCGACCGCACCAAGGTCGGCGACCGCTATGTCGTCGAGCGCATGCGCCAGACCGGCGCCAATCTCGGCGGTGAGCAGTCCGGCCACATCGTGCTCACGGACTTCGCCACCACGGGCGACGGCATGATCGCCGCGCTGCAGGTGCTCGCCCTGCTGGTTGAGGCCGGCAAGCCGGCGAGCGAGCTTCTGACCGTGTTCAAGCCGGCGCCGCAGCTCTTGCGCAATGTGCGCTACAAGCCCGGCGCCGCGCCGCTGGAGACCGACCCCGTCCGAAAGGTGATCGAGGACGCCGAGACCCGGCTCAACGGGAAAGGCCGCCTGGTCGTGCGCAAATCCGGCACCGAACCCGTCATCCGCGTGATGGCGGAGGGCGACAAGGCGCTGGTCGAACGCGTCGTGGGCGATATCTGCGCCGCGGTCGAAGCAGCGGCGGGCGCTGAGGCCTAGGCAGCCGGTTCGATCTGGGAGAGCCGGCCGCCAAGCCGGACCGGCTCGCAGCGCACGGCCAGACCGGTGCGGTCGTCGGTCTCGACGAAGAGGCCGCAGGCCGTGCCGGCCCCGGAAGCGGGCTGGAAGCGGCCGGAGCGCATATGCGTGACGAAGCGGTTGATCGGCTCGTCCTTCTGCATGCCGATCACGCTGTCATAGTCCCCGCACATGCCGGCGTCGGTCTGATACGCCGTGCCGCCCGACAGGATCTGGTGGTCGGCGGTGGGCACATGGGTGTGCGTGCCGACAACGAGGCTTGCACGGCCGTCGCAGAAATGGCCGAGCGCCATCTTCTCCGAGGTGGCTTCGCCGTGCATGTCGACGACCACGGCGTCGGCGACCTCGCCCAGCGGACAGGCGGCAAGCTCTGCGTCCACGGCGGCGAAAGGATCGTCGAGCGGCTGCATGAACAGGCGCAGCATGACGTTCATTACGAGAATGCGCCGGCCGTCGGGCAGGTCGTAGAGCGCCGAACCGGCCCCGGGGGCCGTGCCCTTCGGGTAATTGACCGGCCTTAGAAGCCGCGGTTCGCGCTCGATATAGGTCAGCGCCTCGGGCTGGTCCCAGGCGTGATTGCCAAGGGTGAGGCAGTCCGCGCCTGCGTCGAAGAGCTCTTCGGCGGTGTTGCGTGAAATGCCGAAGCCGCCCGCGGCGTTCTCGGCGTTGACGATGATGAAGTCGAGCGAGAGGCGCTCGCGCAACGCGCCGAGCTGCTCGGCGAGCACCACGCGGCCCGGCTTGCCGACGACGTCTCCGAAAAAGGCGATGCGCATGGGCGGCTCCGTTTCCTCTGGGGGATATGAACCGCCGGGCGTCGATGATCCAGCGCCGAGGCGCAGCCGATGCGTCTCACGTCGCCGGATACGCGCCTGCCTCGGTCACGACGCAGTCGAGCCGCTGGTCGCGCGCATCGGCGGGCACGCGCGGCACCCGCTGGGCTTCATAGGCAAGCCCGACGGCGGTGACGGGACCCTGCGCGCGCAGCGCTTCAAGCGTGCGGTCGTAATATCCTCCGCCATAGCCGAGCCTGCGCCCCTTCTCATCGAAGGCCAGAAGCGGCACGAGCAAGAGGACGGGCCGGGCTTCAGGCGCGCTCTCCTCGGGCTCCTCCACGCCGAAGCTGGCGATCTTCAGCGGGTCGCCCGGCGACCAGGCGCGGAAGGTCAGCCCGCGCTCCGGTCCGGTGACGCAGGGAAGGCACAGCCGCGCCTGTTCGCAAAGGAAGGTCTCCATAAGCGGAGAGGGATCGATCTCGTCGCGCAATGGTCGATACCCGGCCACCATCGCGCCGATTTTCGGCCAGAGCGCATCAGGGAACCGGTCGACGAGCGCGCGCCCGGCGTCGAGCGCACGCACGCCATGTTCGCTGGCCGCCGCGCGGGTCTCGAGCGCGGCCGCGCGAAGGCGGGCCTTGCGCCAGTTCAGCAGCATGACGGCGGGCAGGCGGTGGCGGCCCCGAATGCGCCGTCGGCCGTTTTTCGTCCCTGATGACCCGGATAACCAGGTGGGCGCCGCGTGTCCGAGGCCACGGCCAGGGACAGAGGCAGCTCCCTCTCAGAGATGTAAGGTCGCCGGGATGAGAAAGCCTGACGAACGCTCCAGCAACCGCCACGAATGAACATGGTCGCGATCCGGGCCGCGCTCAAGCGTCTGCTCCATTCGCCGCTGCGGCTTCGAGCCGGCCCGCCGCAGCATTGAGCCGTTCGGCGAAATCGGCGCGGTCTGCGCGGCGGCGCGCCTCCACGCCAGCGATCTTGCCCTTGAGTTCGGTGTTTTCGTCGCGAAGCGCCTCGACCTCGCCTTGCAGTTCGCGCATTTCGTCCGCCACGATCAGCGAGGCCATGAGAAGCAGACGGAGATCGCCGATCTGGCCGACCTTGTCGGCGAGTTCGCGGACATGTCCGTCGACATGTGCGGATAGCTCGCGCAGATAGGCCTGCTGGCCCTCTTCGCAGCCGATCGTGAAGGCGCGCCCGTTCAAGCTCACGGATACCTTCGCCATCAGCCCTTCTCCGCCGCCTTCAGGCTTGCCCTGACTTCGCGGATCGCCGCGTCCAGCGCCGCGGAGGCTTCTTGCGCCGCCGCCGCGATATCGGCTTCGCGCGACCTGAGCGCTGCGAGCTCGCGCGCCAGATCGGCCTGCGCACCGTCGCCGGATGCGGCTGGCGCATCTCCGCCCTCGGCGAGGCGGGCTTCCACTTTGGCGATCGCACGGTCGAAGCGGTCGAACGCCTCGGTGAGCGCGTCGATCGAGGAACTGGCGTCTTGAGCAGCGGCCATGAATAAAATGTCGCTGGTTAACGCGTGAAGTTCAAGCGTTGCGGCAAGCTTTAGCGCGCATCCCCGCCATGCGCGCTTGCACGCCGCGCGGCCGGCGGCCAAAACCGGCTCCGCGCCCATCCAGACCGCTGCAGGAAAGACGCCCCGATCTTGACCCTTCTCCGCTCCGGCCCCGAATCCGATATCGCCCTGTTCTTCGCCCACCTCGCCGCACGCGCGGCGCGCCCGGTGATGGAGGTCTACGCCTCCGATTTCACCCCTGAGCAGAAGGCGGACAAGTCCCCGGTCACCGAGGCGGACAAGCGCGCGGAGGAAGTCATCGTCGAGCATCTCATCAAGGAGATGCCGCACACGCCGATCATTGCCGAAGAGCGGTGGTCGGAAGGCGTGCGGCCGGACGGCGGACGGCGGTTCATCCTTGTCGATCCGGTCGACGGCACCAAGGAGTTCATCAACAAGAACGGCGAGTTCACCGTCAATATCGCGCTCATCGAAGACGGCCGGCCGGTCGCAGGCGCCGTGCACGCTCCAGCGCTCGGGACGCTGTACGCGGGTGCGGCAGGCCTCGGCTCGCTCGCCGCGCCGGTTGCTGCCGCCGGCGATTTCCATGCGGCGGAAGCGCGCCTGATCGCTGCGCGCATTCCAGACCGCTCGCGGCTTGTCGCCGTGATGAGCCGCAGCCATGCCGATGACCGCACGCGGTCCTTCGCAGAGGCGGAGGGCGTCTCGGAAACGGTGAGTGCGGGTTCGTCGCTGAAATTCTGCCTGCTTGCGCGCGGGGATGCGGATCTCTACCCGCGCTTTGCTCCGACGATGGAATGGGACACCGCAGCCGGACACGCCGTGCTGGCGGGTGCGGGCGGCGGCGTGCTGACGCCGGAAGGCGCTCCCTTCGTGTACGGAAAGCCCGGATATAGAAACGGTTTCTTCGTCGCGCGCGGGCGCAGCGCGTAAGCCGTTCCTAGCTGAGCCGCCCCATCTCCCGCAGCTTGGCGATGACCTGATCGGCGGCGGCGTCAGCGGAGAGCTCCGCCGTCTCCACACGCAGCTCCGGTTCCTCCGGCGCTTCGTAGGGGCTGTCGAATCCGGTGAAGTTCTTGATCTCGCCGGCCTGCGCCTTCTTGTAGAGACCCTTCGGGTCGCGCTGCATGCAGACATCCAGCGGCGCATCGACAAAGACCTCGATGAACTCGTCGGCCTGCAGCAGCTCGCGCACCATGCGCCGTTCCGCGCGGAACGGGGAAATGAACGAGCAGGTGACGATCATTCCGGCGTCCACGAACAGTTTCGCCACTTCGCCGATGCGGCGGATGTTCTCCACCCGGTCCTGATCGGTGAAGCCCAGATCGCGGTTGAGGCCGTGGCGCACATTGTCGCCGTCCAGCGAATAGGTGTGAAAACCCGCTTCCGCGAGCTTGCGCTCGACCAGATTGGCGATGGTCGACTTGCCCGCTCCCGACAGGCCGGTGAACCAGAGCACGGCGGGCTTCTGGCCCTTCATCTCCGCGCGCCGGTCCTTCGTCACGTCCATGGCGTGGGCGTGGATATTGCTCGCCCGGCGCAGGCCGAAACGGATCATGCCCGCCCCGACGGTCTGGTTGGAATACCGGTCGATCAGGATGAAGGAGCCGGTGTCGCGATTGACCTCATAGGGATCGAACGCGACCGGACGGCGTGTGGACAGGTTGGCGAGGCCGATCTCGTTGAGCTCGAGGCGGCGCGCGGCGAGATGCTCGTAGGTGTTCACATCCACCTTGTGCTTGAGCGTCGTCACCTGGCAGGGCGTGAGCTGACCGCCCGCCTTCAGCAGGTAGGACCGCCCGGGCAGCAGCGCGTTCTGGTCCATCCAGAGCACTTCCGCGGCGAACTGGTCTGCGACTTCCGCGCGCGCTTTGGGATCGCAGAGGACGTCCCCGCGCGCGATGTCGATCTCCCGGTCGAGCACCAGCGTGACAGCATCACCAGCGGAGGCCTCCGCAAGGTCCTCGTCCGCCGTGACGATGCGTGCGACATGCGCCGTCTGGCCTGAATGGGCGACGGCGACGGGATCGCCGGGCTTCACCACGCCGGAGGCGATCGTCCCGCAAAAGCCCCGGAAATCGAGATTGGGACGGTTGACCCACTGCACCGGCAGCCTGAAGGGCTGGCTGCGCAGGTCGCGGCTGACATCGACGTCCTCGAGATGTTCGATGAGGGTCGGCCCGTCATACCAGCCCATCCGTTCGGAGCGTCGCGTGACGTTGTCGCCTTCCTTGGCCGACATGGGGATGGCGGTCAGGCTCTCAAAGCCGAGCGAGGCGGCGGTCTCGCGGTATTTCTCCGAGATCGCCTCGAAAACGGCCTGGTCGCGGCCGACCAGGTCCATCTTGTTTACCGCCAGCACGACATGGCGGATGCCCATCATCTTGGCGATGTAGCTGTGACGCAGCGTCTGGACGAGCACGCCCTTGCGCGCGTCGATCAGGATGATCGCAAGGTCGGCGGTGGACGCGCCGGTCGCCATGTTGCGCGTGTACTGCTCGTGGCCGGGCGTGTCGGCGACGATGAACTTGCGCTTGTCGGTGTTGAAGAAGCGGTAGGCGACGTCGATCGTGATGCCCTGCTCGCGCTCGGCCTCCAGCCCGTCGAGCAGCAGCGCGAAGTCGATCTCTTCGCCCGTGGTGCCGTGCTTGCGGCTGTCGCGGCGCAGGACCTCGATCTGATCCTCGAAGATCAGCTTGCTGTCATAGAGCAGCCGCCCGATGAGGGTGGATTTGCCGTCGTCGACCGACCCGCAGGTGATGAAGCGCAGCACGCCGCGATCGCCCGCAGCGGCGAGCCGGTCGACGAGATCGCGTTTGGTTTCCTGAGCCGTCATCAGAAATACCCCTCGCGCTTCTTCTTCTCCATCGAGCCCGCCTCGTCGTGGTCGATCAGCCGGCCGGCGCGCTCGGACGTGCGCACGGTGAGCATCTCCAGAACGATGTCCTCCAGCGTTTCCGCCTCGCTCTCCACAGCGCCGGTGAGCGGGTAGCAGCCCAGCGTGCGGAAGCGGATCTTCTTCATCTCGGGCGTTTCGCCGGGCTCGAGCGGCATCCGGTCGTCGTCGACCATGATCAGCGTCCCGTCGCGCTCCACCACCGGGCGTTCGCCGGCGAAATAGAGCGGCACGATCGGGATGTCTTCCTCGAGGATGTATTGCCAGATATCGATCTCGGTCCAGTTGGAGAGCGGAAAGACGCGGATCGACTCGCCCGGCTGGATGCGGGTGTTGAACTGGCTCCACAATTCCGGGCGCTGATTGCGCGGATCCCAGCCGTGACTGGCGTTGCGGAAGGAGAAGATGCGCTCTTTGGCGCGCGACTTCTCCTCGTCGCGCCGGCCGCCGCCGAACGCGGCGTCATATCCGCCCGCCGTCAGCGCCTGCAGCAGGCCGTCGGTGCGCATCACCTGGGTGTGCAGCGAGGAGCCGTGAATGAACGGGTTGATCTCGCGCGCCCGGCCCTCCTCGTTGACGTGCACGATCATCTCGACGCCCAGCGCCTCGGCGAGCGCGTCGCGGAACGCGCCCATGGCCTGAAACTCCCACAGGCTGTCGATATGCAGGAACGGGAACGGCGGGCGTGAGGGCCAGAAGGCCTTCATCGCCAGATGCAGCAGGACGGTGGAGTCCTTGCCGATCGAGTAGAGCAGGACCGGGTTGCCGAACTCCGCCGCCACCTCGCGCATGATGCGGATCGATTCAGCCTCCAGCGCGCGCAGATGCGCGGCGAGCGGGCGCTCGCGTCCGGAACGCTCGCGGAAGCGCGCGGCGTAGCGCGCGATGGAGTCCTCAAGATCGGTCATCGGCTTTTTGTGCGGCTGCGAAGGACGAAGGCGGGCATAGCGCCGCGCAAGGTAGGCGCCAAGCCGCAGCGGCGCCAGCTTAGGCCTGGAAAGCAGCACGGCTCAGTCGGGCGTGCGCAGGTCCGGCTTGCGGTCGGCCAGCCGCAAGGGGTTCCACGCCATCGCCCGCGCGTCTTCCCATGCGGAGATGCGCCGGTCAGCCTGGACGCGCGCGCGCTCGGCCGCGACCTCCTTCCAGTCGGCGAAGGCGTCGCGAAGCGCGCGGCCGAACACGCAGAAGTGTCCGCGCCGCGCTGCGCCCGCCCACAGGATCAGCGTCAGCGCCGCATTGACCGGCGCGACCAGCGCAAGATGCGGCCAGGACATGCACTTCAGCAGCATCCAGATGCGGTTGCGCGCGCCGTGATAGGTCGCAAACGCGGAGCGCCGCCCGGTCAGCTTGTAGCCGACATGGCTGACCTGGGCGCGCTGGAGCTGGACGGCGCGCTCGCCAAGCAGGCGCGCCCGCCAGCCCAGATCGGTGTCCTCGACATAGCAGAAGAAGCGCTCGTCAAATCCGCCGAGCCTCTCAAACAGCGCGCGGCGGATCATCATCGCCGCCCCGCAAGGCGCAAACGTCTCCCCGTCAGGCGGCGCGTCCATGCGCTGGCGGAAAGCGCCGCGATAGTTGAAGCCCAGAACGTGCATCACGTCCCCGGCCCCGTCGAGCTTGCCCGGTTCGCCGTGCAGGCGCTGGGTCGAGCCGAACAGGCCCGCCTCGGGATGGCGCGCGGCGCCTGCGGCGAGTTGCTCGATCCAGTCGGGATCAGGGAACGCGTCAGGATTGAGCAGAATGAGCCATCGGGTCGCGCAGCCGGCCGCAATCCGGTTGTTGCCCCCGGCGAAACCGAGATTGTCTTCAGACACGATCAGTTCGGCGCCGGCCGGCAGCGTCCCGGGATCGAGCCGGCCTTCGGGGCTGGAGCCGTTCTCGAGAACGCGGATCGCAGCCGGCCGCAGGGTCTGCGCATCCAGCGCGGCGGCCAGCTCCGGCATCGTGTCGCGGCTGTCATACGCGACGATCAGCACCGTCGCGTCGAAAACCGCGCCGCCGCCGGCCTCAGCCAAGAGCCTTGCGCACGGCCTCGATCACGCGCGCCTGGCGCTCGCCGTCGAGATCGGCGTCCATCGGAAGGGAGACCACGCGCCCGGCGGCCGCCTCGGTGACCGGCAGCCCGCCCGGACCCTGCGGGAAACGCCGGTACGGCGGCTGCATGTGCAGCGGGATCGGATAATAGACGGCGGTCGGCACGCCATGCTCGGTGAGCGTCTTTCGGAAGCCGTCGCGGTCATCGACCTCGATGGTGTACTGCGCCCAGACCGACACCGCGCCGTCGATCAGCTTCGTCGTTTTCACGATGTCCCCGAAGCCGTCCTCATAGCGACGCGCAGCGGCGTTGCGCGCTTCGATCTCGCCGGGGAAGACGGCGAGCTTCTCCAGCAGGATCGCCGCCTGGATCGTATCGAGCCGCGAATTCATGCCGATATGGGCGTATTCGTAGCGCTCCGCGCCTTCGCCATGGACACGCAGCGACTTCAGGAGCGCGAACAGCTCTTCGTCCTTGCAGAGCATCGCCCCGCCGTCGCCGTAGCAGCCCAGCGGCTTGGCCGGATAAAAACTGATCGAGGTGTAGTCCGCCCACTTGATCGGATGCTCGCCGTGCAGGGTGCAGCCGAAGCCCTGGGCGCTGTCGGCGATCAGCTTCAGATCATTGTCGCGGCAGATCCGGGCGATGGCCGGGTAGTCGGCGGGCTGGCCGAACAGATCCACCGCGATGACCGCAACCGGGTTCAGCTCGGGATCCGCCTTCGCCATCTCGACGGCTTCGGCCAGCTTGACCGGGTCCATGTTCCAGGTGTCCGGATCGATATCCACGAAGATCGGCGTGGCCCCCAGCCATGGCACGACTTCCGCGGTCGAGGCGAAGGTGAAGCTGGGCACGAACACCGCATCGCGCGTGCGCAAGCGCCA
>CAZLOV010000011.1:0-8600 GCA_964561235.1 uncultured Caulobacterales bacterium | reverse complement strand
GCAGGGCGAGCGCATCGGTGCCGTTGGCGCAGGTCAGCGCGTGCGGCGCCTGGCCGAAGGCGGCCAGCTTCTCTTCCAGAAGCGCGACTTCGGGGCCGAGAATGTAGCGCCCCTCGCCGATCACCTTGGCGATCGCCGCGTCGAGTTTCGGTTGAAGGCGCGCGCGCTGTGCGGCGAGGTCGATGAAGGGGATCATGTCGGTCATGGCGGCTCCCGCGGCTCGGTCGCCGCGTGCTGCGGCTGCGAAGGTCATGGCGGGGCGTGTAGACGACGCCGCGCCATCATCTGAAGTCAAATCATGTTTCGCTCTTCGACGCCCGCTTCGGATGCGGCGAAGGCGTCGTCGAGGGCCGCTCCGGGGCGGATCGCATCCCAACGCGCCTCCAGCCGGACCAGCGCGCTGCGAACCGCCTCGACGCCCTCCCCGGCCGCTTCCGGTGTCGCGACCAGGCGCTGAAGCATCGCCGCCGCCGCCTCAAGATCCGGCTCGGCCCAGTTGACGCCCGGACCGGCGAAACCGCCATAGGCCTCATCGGACTTGGGCACCGGGGTCAACGCATAAGGCAGCAGCAGCTCAGGCGCGCCCGCCATGAAGTCCATGTTGCCCGACCAACCCGTTGCAACCGGCGCGCGGCCGCGCAGCGCAGCCTCCGCCAGAGCCAGCCCGTAGCCCTCCGCGCGATGGGCCGAGATCACCCCGTCCACGCTGTCGAACAGCGCATCCATCGCAGCCTGCGGGATCGCGCCGTCGATCCAGCGGACGCCTTCGTCTTCGTCAACCGCTGCGGCGAGGCCCGCACGCTGGCGCTCGGAGAGATGCTGGGTCTTGACCACAAGCTCGGCGCCGCCGGTTGGAAACGCCTTGCGGAACGCTGCAATCGCACCGGCGGGGTTCTTGCGGCCGAGCGAGGACCGGCCGTCGGCCTGCACCAGAAAGCGCCCCTGCGCACGCGGCGCGTGCGTCTCGGCCGGGCGCAAGGGGTGAGGCGCGTGGCGCGTGCGCTGCGCCAGGACGCCGCCGGACCGCTGGAAACTTCGAGCGGTGTAATCCGAGATCGCCCAGACCTGATCGACCAGTCCGGCTGCGCGCGCCCAGAAACGCGGCGCCCGGGTGAGCTCCCAGGCCCAGTAGCCGATCCGCGGGCCCTTCGGCGTGCGCGCAGGGTCCATGAAGGTCAGCAGCATCAGAAGTTCAGGCGGATTGATCTGCAGCAGCCACGCCGCATCACCCGGTCCCGGAACTTCGCCTGTAAACGGCATGCGCTTCTGAAGCGCGGGCCGGGCTTCGTGCCGGATGACCGTGAAGCCGCGCGCCTCCAGCGCGGCGGCGGTCAGCTCCGCCGCGCGGCCGATCCCGAAGCCTTCGCCGAAGAAGCCGGTGATGACGACGGTGTCCGGCCAGCGCGCGCCGGTTGAGCCGTCGCGCCGCTGCGTCCGCGCGACGACTTCGTGAAGGCTTCCGTAGAACGCCTTTCGAAGGGCCGCGCGCGGGTTCATTCGACCGTCACCGCCTTGGCGAGATTGCGCGGCTGGTCGACATCCGTGCCTTTGTGCACGGCGACATGATAGGCCAGAAGCTGGACGGCGACCGCCGCTGCGAAGCAATCGCCCAGCCGGCCGCCGGAGGGCAGCACGACGACCCGGTCCGCGTCGCCCTCCAGCTCGGCTGCGCCGGCCTCGTCCGTCAGCGCGATGACCGTTGCGCCGCGCGATTTGACTTCGAGGATGGACGAGCGGGTCTTGGCGAAGAGCGGCGTCGTCGGGGCGATGACGACGACGCTGACGCCTTCCTCGATCAGCGCGATCGGCCCGTGCTTGAGCTCGCCGGCCGCATAACCCTCGGCGTGGAGATAGCTGATCTCCTTCAGCTTGAGCGCGCCTTCGAGCGCCAGCGGATAATGAATGTCGCGGCCCAGATAGAGCACGATCGGGCTGCGCGACAGGTCGGCGGCGAGCAACTCCACGGCGTCTTCAAGATGCAGCGCCTCGCCCATCAGGCCGGGCGCATGCAGCAGCGCTGCGGTCTCGCGCGCAGCGTCGTCAGGCGCGATCCGCCCGCGCTCCACGCCCGCGCGCAACGCAAGCGCAAACAGCGCGGCAAGCTGGCAGGTGAACGCCTTGGTGGAGGCGACCCCGATCTCGGGACCCGCCAGCGTCGGCAGCACGACGTCGGCTTCCCGCGCCATGGTCGAGCCGGGCGTGTTGACCAGGGCGATGGCGGGAACGCCGGCCTGCCTGCACAGGCGCAGAGCCTCCAGCGTGTCGGCGGTCTCCCCCGATTGCGAGATGAACAGCGCGGCGTCGCCCGGCAGGAAAGCCGGTTCGCGATAGCGGAACTCCGAGGCGATATCGACGGCGACGGGAAGACCCGCCAGTTGTTCGAAAGCGTATCGCGCCGTCATGCCGGCATAGGCCGCAGTGCCGCAGCCGACGATCATGAGACGGGAGATCTTGGCGAAATCCACGCCTTCAATGGCGCGCGGCGCTGTTGTCAGCGCGTCGAGATAATGCGCCAGCGTGCGGCCGACGACCTCGGGTTGCTCATGGATTTCCTTTTCCATGAAGTGACGGTGGTTGCCGCGCTCGGCGAGCACCGGGGAGCTTTCCGCCGGCGCCGAGGCGCGCGTGCGGGGGCTCCCGTCGATATCCGTCACCTTCACCGAACCCGTCGCCACTTCGACGATGTCGCCGTCTTCCAAGTAGACCACGGTGCGCGCCTCTCCGGCGAGCGCAAGCATGTCGGAGGCGAGATAGCCCGCCCCGCCCCCTTCGCCCGCCAGCAGCGGCGCGCCGCGGCGGGCGCCGAAGATGCGGTTCGCCTCGCCGTCAATCATGGCGGCCAGGGCAAACGCGCCGTCCAGACGGCGGACGGCCGCGCGGAACGCCTCGGCGGGATCGGCCGTTCGGGCGAGTTCGGCGTCGATCAGATGCGCGATCACCTCGGTGTCGGTTTCGCTTTCAAAGGTGCGGCCGGCGGCTTCGAGCTCCTGGCGCAAGGGCTTGAAGTTTTCGATGATGCCGTTGTGGACGACGTGCACGCGCCCGGCGGCGTGAGGATGCGCATTCGCCTGCGTCGGCGCGCCGTGCGTGGCCCAGCGCGTATGCGCCACGCCGGTCGCGCCTGAAAGCAGGGCGAGTTCCGGCGCATCGGCGAGATTGGCGACCTTCCCGGCGGCGCGGGCGCGGGCGGTCCTGCCGTCAGCGGCCATGACGGCGACGCCGGCGGAATCATACCCGCGGTATTCAAGCCTGCGCAGTCCGGAAATCAGGAACTCCGCCGCATTGCTGCGTCCGACCGCCGCCACGATTCCGCACATGCCTGTCGCCGTCCTGTTCTGCTTCGCTTCCGCTGGCGCAAGGCGATAGCGCCATCCCCGGCGGGCTTCACGTCACACTATGTTCCGCGAGGTGTCATCCGCATGGCGCCGGCGCGGCGTTGCGTTGACAGCCCGGCGCCCGCAGCTAGGTTGCCGCTCGCCCGCGCCGGACCGGCGCGTTCCATGAAGGGCTTAGATGACGATTCTCGTCACCGGCGCGGCCGGATTCATCGGCTTCCACGTCGCTTCCCGCCTGGCGGGTGAAGGCGAACGGGTGATCGCCGTCGACAGCCTGACGCCCTACTATGATGTCAGCCTGAAGCAGGCGCGCCTGGCTGCGCTTGAACAGGCAGGCGACGTCGACTTCCGCCGGCTCGACATCGCCGACCATGAAGCTTTCCGCGCGCTTGCGATGGAAACCCGGCCGGAGCGCATCATCCACCTCGCCGCCCAGGCCGGCGTGCGTTACTCGCTTGAGAACCCCTTCGCCTACGCGCACTCAAACCTCACCGGGCATCTGAGCGTGCTGGAGGCCGCCCGTGCGCTCGGCGACAGGCTGGCGCATCTGGTCTACGCCTCCTCGTCGTCCGTCTATGGCGAGCGTGAAGGCGCATTCCGCGAGGAAGACGCCGGCGAGCCGGTTTCGCTCTATGCCGCGACCAAGCGCTCGGACGAGGCGATGAGCGCGGCCTATGCGCATCTTTACGGCCTGCCGGCCACGGGATTGCGTTTTTTCACGGTCTACGGGCCGTGGGGCCGGCCTGACATGGCCTACTGGAAGTTCGCCGACGCCATGCTCGACGGCCGGCCGATCGAGCTGTTCAACCACGGCCGCAACGCGCGCGACTTCACCTATATCGACGACGTGGTGGAACCTGTCGCCAGAGTGGCGCGCGACGCGCCCGCCCGCGGCCGCCATGCGCTGTACAATATCGGCGGCGCGCAGCCGGTCACCACGCTGGCGCTTGTCGAGGCGCTCGAGGCCGTGCTCGGCGTCAGCGCGCGGCGGGAGATGCTGCCGCCGCAACCGGGCGACGTCAGCCACACCTGCGCGGACGTGACCCGTCTGGAAGCTGATTACGGCCTCAGCCCGGACACGCCCCTTTCCGAGGGCCTGCAACGCTTTGCGGACTGGTTTCTCGGCTGGCGGGAAAGCCGTCTCAAGGCCGGCTGACGCCGCCGGTCTCCAGCCGCTGCAGCTCCTCGCGCAACACGGCGGCGGCGTCCTTGTCCGCGCTGAGCGCATAAGCCGCCATCGCCCTCAGATAGCCAAGCTTCGAGCCGGTGTCATAGGTCACCCCGGTGAAGGGCAGCGCATGGAACGGCTGGTCCTTCATCAGCGTCAGCATCGAATCGGTCAGCTGGATCTCCCCGCCTGCGCCCGGCGTCTGGCGCTCAAGCAGGTCGAAGATCTCCGGCTGCAGGATATAGCGCCCCGAGATCATCAGGTTCGACGGCGCATCCTCGACGGCGGGCTTTTCGACCATGCCCGTCATCTCCACCAGCGCGCCTTTCGACGCGCCCGGCGCGATGACGCCGTATTTCGACACGTCCTCGCGCGGCACTTCCTCCACGGAAATGAGATTGCCGCCAACCTGGGCGTAGGCGTCGACGAGCTGCTTCAGGCAGGGCGGATCGCTGCGCATGAGCATGTCGGGCAGCATCACCGCGAACGGCTCGCCGCCGACCGCCTCGCGCGCCGCCCAGACGGCGTGGCCCAGACCCTTGGGCGCCTGCTGGCGCACGAAGATCGAGGCGCCGATCTCGGGCAGCCCGGCGCGCACCTCTTCAAGGATGTCGGTCTTGTTCTTCGCCTCCAGCGTGGCCTCGAGCTCGTAGGCGGCGTCGAAATAGTCCTCGATCGCCGCCTTGTTGCGCCCGGTGACGAAGACGAACTTCCCGATGCCCGCCGCCATCGCCTCGGCGACCACGTGATGGATCGCGGGCCGATCCCAGACCGGCAGCATCTCCTTGGGCAGCGTCTTCGTGGCGGGCAGCACGCGCGTGCCCAGGCCTGCAACGGGAAGAACGGCGGTGCGGACGGGCTTCATCGGCGGAGATCCTTGCATCGGGCGGGGAAACGGGCGAGTCGGCGTCAGGCGGCTTGTTAGCCGATCCGGAAGGGAGATGTCATGATGAGCCGCCCGTTGATGCTGGCTTTCATTCTCTGCGCGCTGGTTTCAGGACTGGCCGGGTGTGCGCCGGAGGCCGCAGCGCCGCAAGGCGCGGCACGCGGGCCCGGCGTGCTCACGCCGCAGGACTGGAACGGGGGACGCGCCCTGGCGGGCCGCGAGGCCGGCGTCATCCGGCTGTCCGCGGGCGTCTTCGCCGTGGAGGCGCCCGGCTCAGCGACGGGGTGACGCTCGAAGGCGAAGGCCCCGGCGCGACCATCCTCGTGGCGCGCGGCCGGCTGGACAGCGTGGTGACCAACGCCGATCACGAAGCCGGCGGGGCTCATGTGCGCGTGCGCGGACTTTCGGTCGACTGCGGCGGCGAGGCGGCCACCGGCGTGCGGCTGATCCGCGTTGCGGACGTGGAGGTGTCCGACCTTCACGTCACCGGCTGCCGGGAGACGGGCGTGCGCCTGTCCGGGCAGGGCCGGATCACCCGCGGCGCGGTGCTGCGCGACATTGTCGCCGAGCGCAATGGCGGCGACGGCGTGATGGTGATGTGGGCGATGCGCGGGGTGCTCTATGACGGCGTGACCGCGCGCTTCAACGCCGGGCGCGGCGTGGTGATCGACCATTCCGAGGGGATCGCGTCAGGGGTGCGCGCCAACGGCAATGCGGGCATCGGGATCTATCTGCGGAATTTCTTCGCCAACACGCTCGACGGGCTGGTCGCCACCCGAAACGGCCGGCACGGCATCTATGCGGTGGGCATGGTCGCCTCGACCGGCTCAAACTGGATCGCCAGCGGCAACTCCGCATCCGAGCCGGGCGCCTATGACGAGATCCATTTCAGCGCCGGGTCGGATCTGAGCTATGGCGTGACCGACGATGCGCGCGTGGAGGGCGTTTTCGCCGGCGCCTACGAGAACGGGACGGGCGAGGCGAGCGCGCGTTACGGCGTCTTCATCGCGCCCGGCGTGACCGGGCTGGAGATTTCAGGCCTGGTCGAGCGCCTTGTGCTGCAGCCGGAAGCGGCGGAAACGGCGGCGAACTGACGTAGACGTTTCAAAAGACGCAACTTGTGAAGCGCGGCTGCGGCGGGTAATCACCCGCGCGCAGCACAGCGGCGCCGGCGCGCGGCGGCAGGGGAGCAGGCACGTGAAAGGCATCGTTCTGGCAGGCGGAAGCGGCACCCGGCTGCATCCGATGACGCTGGCCACCTCCAAGCAGCTGCTGCCGATCTACGACAAGCCGATGATCTATTATCCGGTCTCGGTGCTGATGCAGGCGGGCATCCGCGACATCCTGATCATCACGACGCCGGAGGATCAGGCGAGCTTCATCCGCCTTATGGGCGACGGCTCGCAATGGGGCGTGCAGCTTCACTACACCGTCCAGCCCAGCCCGGACGGCCTCGCCCAGGCCTTCATCCTCGGCGAGGACTTCATCGGCGGCGACCGGGTGTGCCTGATCCTGGGCGACAACATCTTCTACGGCCACGGCATCGGAACGATGCTCGCCGCCGCGCGCGACCGCGCCGAGGGCGCGACCGTGTTCGGCTATCGCGTCACCGATCCGGAGCGCTACGGCGTGGTGGAGTTCGACAAGGCCGGCCGCGTGGTCTCCATCGAGGAGAAGCCGCCGGTTCCCAAATCCAACTACGCCGTGACCGGTCTTTATTTCTACGACAACGACGTGGTGGAGATCGCCCGGCAGGTGAAGCCGTCCGGCCGCGGCGAGCTCGAGATCACCTCCGTCAACCAGGAATACCTGCGCCGCGGAAAGCTGCATGTCGAGCGCATGGGCCGCGGCTTCGCCTGGCTGGACACCGGCACGGCGGGCTCGCTCATCGATGCGGCCGAGTTCGTGCGCACGCTGGAGCGCCGCCAGGGCCTGCAGATCGCCTGCCTTGAGGAAATCGCCTACATCAAGGGCTGGATCGACGAAGCCGGCCTTGAACGCCAGGTCGAAAAGTTCAAGAAATCCAAATACGGCGAATACCTGCGCGCCCTGATCGGGAAGCGTTAGGGGCGGCGGCGAGCGGCGGCCTTGTCTGCCCACAGCCGCTCGAGTAGGGATGAGGTTATGCGTTCCGTGTGAAACTTGTTTCACGTCGCCGAGCCATTAGGCTGATTATTATGACGACACATGCCGCGGCATCGCTCAATCCCAACGCCAATAAAGACAAACTTGATCTGCTCGGGTTCGACGCGCGGCCTGCGGGCGCGCAGAACGCCATCGATTTGTTCGCCGGCCTCTGGAAAGCGAAGCTGCCAGCCGCGTCCGGCCTTGTCGGAGGCGACATACGGGTTTTCGACAATGGCTTGGTCGCTAAGGTCGATGCAGCCCTTGGCGGCGGGGTCCGCGGCGCACGGGTGTTGGAGATCGGCCCCTACGAAGGGCACTACTCGTATCAGCTTGAAAAAGCTGGCGCAGCCGACGTCGTCGCTATAGAAGTGAATAAGATAAACTTCCTGAAATGCCTCGTGGTCAAGGAAACTCTCGGCCTAAAAACGAGCTTCCTTCTTGGTGATTTTGCGATCACCGACACACAATCATTGGGTGCGTTCGATCTCTGCTTTGCTGCGGGCGTCCTTTATCACCAAAAGCGTCCCGTCGAATTTCTGGATAAGCTTTGCCAAACTGCGCCAACACTCTACTTGTGGACACATGTATTCAGTGAAAGCATTGACCTCAGCGCAAAGCCGCATTTTCGACCTGAATTAGACGAAGTGACAGATTTCCGAGGCCAACCAGTCACGCTCCACCATCGGAGTTACAACTGGCGTGGCGGCGCAGCTCCGCACCGCTTCTCCGGCGGCCCGCAGGAATACGCGTACTGGCTCCGCTTCGATGATATCGTCAGAATCTTAAATGCGCACGGATTTGAGATCGTCTCAGAGATCGCCCGAAGCGACGCGCATGACGCTGGCCCTGTCGTCGCGCTCGTCGCGCGACGCCCCTGAAAGACTGGCAGGTCTCAGCTGATTGCTCCGTTCTTCACGCCCCTGGACTCGGCAAAAGACTGGAATATAGCGTCGAGGCGGCTCCCGATTACTTCTACATTGTAGTGTTGAAGGATTTTTTCCCGCGCACTCAGCGCTGCTTGCGCAAGCGGTGACCTGCGCCCCGTTTGGCCCCGCATTTAAAATGGGAGTCCGCTCAACAAGGA
>CAZLOV010000010.1:0-31737 GCA_964561235.1 uncultured Caulobacterales bacterium | reverse complement strand
GCCCGCAATCTCGCCGGTCTCGGCGTCGGCGAAAATGCGCGGGCGGTTGACGATCGCAGCCTCCGCCGGATTGTCGAGCGGCACCTTGATGACGTCGATCGAGTAGAGCGCGGTCTCGGCGTTCTCCTCGGGCTGGCCGTCCGAGCAGATGCCAAGCTCGTCGCCCGGGCGGACGAACGACGTGCCCTGGTTGTAGATGTACACCACGCCGTCGTCGGCGGGGTCCGGAACGAGGGTGTGCGTGTGGGAGCCCCGGCAGGTCTGGACCGCGGCGACCTTCACCGGATTGGTCACGTCGGAGATGTCGAAGACGCGCACGCCCCGGAAGCGCTCCGGATCCGGCGTGATCTGCCGATCGCCGTCCTCGGTTTCGGTGGATTCCAGCGTGCCGCTGGTGCCGCAGTCGAGGCGCGCCTGATTGGCCTGAACCGACATGAAGAGCAGGTCGCCGTGCACGGTCAGGTCGCCCTGTCCGCCGGGGCACACCACAGACGTCACCAGGCTCGGCGCGCCGCCCGCCGGATCGATCGCGTAGATGTTGAACCCGTTGTAATTGCCGGCGAACACGTAGCGGTCATTGAAGGCGAAGTCGGAATTGTCCACGCCGTCGATCGCAGAGAGCACGCCGCGCGCCGCTGCTTCGGCGTCCTCATCCTCGCCGGCGGCGGCCTTGACCCCGTCCGCCTGCGCGAAAATGGCGTCGATGTCGCCGAAACCGTCGGGCTTGGGCTGGGTGGAGACCAGCTCCATGTTCCACGCCGCCTGGCCGTAATCGCGCAGACCCGGCGCAAGCCCTTCCCGCGGATCCGCGCTCTCCTGCGCCGCGCCAGCGGCCGCGAAGGCCGCGATCGCCGCGCCGGCGAGCAGGACGGTTTTGAAATTCATCATCATGCTGGTCTCCCCTTTATGTCATTGACGCGAAACCTAACGCCCGCGCGCGCGCTCGGCCAGAGACAGGAGCGCAAAAAGAAACCGGCCGGAGCGCCAAGGCCCCGGCCGGTCAGCATCGGCAATGCTTGGCGCTCCGGTCAGGCCGCGGCGCGGTTGAGCAGCGCGGCGAGTTCGGTGAGGCGCTCGGCGTTGCGGCCCTCGGCCTCCTCGATCAGGCCTTCCAGATCGGAGGCCAGGCGGCGCATGCGGCGGTTGCGCGGCTCGCCGTCCGCCCAGCGGCCGATCTCCTCGCGCGCGCGCTCGACGATGCCGGCGTCGACCGCCTCGCCGCGGGCGAGCTGGTCGACATAAGCCATCGCCACGTCGGGCGTGTCTTCCCAGCTCACGCGGTATTGGGTCTGCGGGTTGTGCTGACCCCCGGCGATCTGTTCGGCGGCGGCGATCTCCGCTTCGGAGAGGTGCTCGCTCGGCGTGAGCTTGAGCACGTCGAGCCCGCGGATGATGGCGGTGCCGTAGATGCGGCCGTTATGCCAGTAGGACGACCAGTAGCCGCCCAGGAACAGCTCGGCGTCGGAGATGGGGCCGCGGTCGAAATACGCGATCTCCATCGGGTTTTCCGGATCCGTGAAGTCCATCAGCGAGACGCCGCCCTGATACCAGGACTGGATGAACAGGTCGCGGCCCGGCACCGGCACGATATTGCCGTTGTGCGCCACGCAGTTCTCCGTTTCGCGCTGGTGGCCGGGCAGCTTGTAGAAGCTGCGTCCGATCAGCTCGTTGTCCTCGGTGCGCTCGGTGATGATGTTCGCGCCCCAGTTGTCCGGCGAGTCCGCCGTGCAGCGCGCGCCGACGCCGCCGCCCCATTCGTCGGTGAAGACGATCTTCGAGCCGTCATTGGAGAAGGTCGCGGAGTGCCAGTAGGCCATGTCCGGATCGAAGATCTCGTCGAGACGCGAAGGGTTCGCCGGATCGGTGATGTCCAGCAGGATCCCGTTGCCCGAGCACGCGCCCGCGGCGATCCCGAGCTCCGGGAAGGCGGTGATGTCGTGGCAGTGGTTGGTCTGGCCCGTGCGCTGGCTGGCGACGCCCGAGGGACCGCCCTGCCAGAGGCCGGCGATTTCTCCGGTGCGCGCATCGGCGAAGATGCGCGGCCGGTTGACGATCGCCGCCGCCGCCGGATTGTCGAGCGGCACCTCGATCACGTCGATGGAGAAGAGCGCGGTTTCCGGGTTTTCTTCCGGATCGCCGGTCGAGCAGATCTCGAGCTCGTCGCTGGCGCGCACGCCGGCCGTGCCCTGATTGTAGACATAGAGAAGATTCTCGTCGCTCGGCGACGGGACGAGCGTGTGCGTGTGCGAACCCCGGCAGGTCTGCACGGCGGCGACCTGCACCGGCGCGCTCAGATCGCTGACGTCAAAGATGCGGATGCCGCGGAAGCGCTCCGGATCGGCCGGTGTTTCGCCATCCCCGCCGCCGGTTTCGGTACCGCTCGTTCCGCAGTCGAGACGGCCGCGGTTCTGCTCCACCGACATGAAGACGAGATCGCCGTGCACGGTCACGTCGCCCTGCCCGCCCGGACAGACCACAGACGTCAGGAGTTGCGGCACGCCGTCGGCGTCGAGCTCATAGATCTTGAAACCGTGATAGTTGCCGACGAACACCAGATCATCACGGAAGGCGAGATCGGTGTTGGCGTAACTGAACAACTCGGTGAAGCCGCGCATGCGAAGCTGCTGCTGCTGCTCCTCGGTCATCGCGTCGACGTCCGTTTCGTCGAACTCGGCGAAGAAGCCGTCGGCATCACCGAAGCCGTCCGGCTTGGGCTGCGTGTGAACCAGCTCCATGTTCCAGGCGGCCGAGCCGAAATCGCGAAGGCCTGCGGCGAGTTCGGTGCGCTCGTCCGGGCCGACCTCGTTGATCTGGGCGGCCGCCGGCGCGGCTGCGACGAGCGCGGCGAGCGCGGCTGTCGCGAGCGTACGGGATTTTATGCGGTTCATGTCGTCCCCTCCCATGGGCGTGGTTGAGCGCTTAGTGCGCGTGGCCATGCGCGGGCGCTTCGCCGGCAAGGCCAAGATCAGACAGAATATTCTGCATCCGGAGTATTTCCGCAGACTGGTCGGCGTTCACGTGCGTGATGAACTCCGACAGCTGGGTGTCTTCGGCGGCGTCCGGATGCGCGAGCAGTTCGCCGACCATGTCGATCGCGCCCTGGTGGTGGCGGATCATGCCTTCCAGAAACAGCCGGTCGAACTCGGCGCCTTCAGCGGCGGCGAGTTCATCCATTTCCCGCGGCGAGAGCATGCCGGCCATCACCGGCGTGTCGTAGCCGCTCCCGTGCTCACCGTGATCCATGTCGCCATGATCCATGCCCGCGTGTCCGCCGTGATCCATGCCGCCATGGGCGCTGTGATCCATGCCGGTCATTTCCGTGGATTCCCCGCGCGCAAGCAGCCAGTTGCGCATCAGCGCGATCTCGGCGTCCTGGGTCAGCGATATCCGCTCGCCCATGAGCCGGACAGCTTGCGTATCGGTGCGGTCCTCGATGAGCGCGACCATGTCCACCGCCTGCTGGTGGTGCACGATCATGTGCTGCATGAAGGTGACGTCTTCCGCGGTGTAGCTGGTCTCGCTGAGTTCGGCGGCCTGTTCGGCGGTGATCCGCTGAGACGGCTCGCCCGGCGCGCCCGGCAGCACGATCGGCGGCGAGGCGGACGCCTGCGCCGCGATCGCGACGGCGGCGGCGAGCGCCATGCCCGCCCCGATGATGAGGGTCGCGCTGCGCTCGGCGGCGCCCGCCGTTGCGCGCTTATGTCGTTTGGACACCATGTCTCTCCCCATATGCATGACGCGTCAGCCTAGCAGCGCGCGGGAAACGGGCAAGCGGCCACGGCTCCGCGCGGCGCGAGCCCGTCACATGATTAACGGTTCATAATTAGTTCAGACGAATCCCGCGAGCCTGCAAGCGTGGTTAACGCGGCCTTGCTGGGAGGGCGCCATGAAGATGATCTCGCTGATGCTCGCGGGCCTGATGTGCGCAGGCGTGTTGCTGCTCGCCGCCGGAGCAGGCGGAAGCGGTGCGGTGATGTTCGCCGGCTGAACTCAGGCGAAAGCGCCTCCGCCCGGCATCGGCTCATGCCGGATGAGCCGGCTGTCGGCGACCGCCGCCTGTCTGTGGGGCACCGCTTCGCTCTGATAGATGGGGTCGGTGACCATCTCGAGAAACGCCCCGGCCGAGGGATAGCGCGCCACGAACGCAAGATCCCACAGCTCTTCGCCCGGACCGATCAGCATGAGCTGCGGGCGTCCCCGCCACACGATCGATCCGCCCACGCGGGCGAACACGGGACCGGAACGCCGGCCGTATTCCGCATAAGCGTCTTCGCCTGTCGCCTCGCGTGCGTCCGGATAGGCCGCGCGGGCGCGCAGCCGGATCAGGTTGAGCATCTCCACGGGCTCGTCGCGCGGCAGCGCCGTGAAGGCTTCAAACGCCGGCCGGGCTGGATCGACATGGTTCATCTGCAAGGCTCCCTGTGACGCACGCGAACGCTAGCGCGCGCCGCACAGAGCCGTCGAGGCGCGGTTACGGCGCGATTTCCTCGCCCTGCCAGTCGAAGCAGCGGCCGGAATGCTCCGGCGTCAGCCCGCTGATGACCGTCAGCAGCCGGTCGGCGGAGTATTCCGGCGTAAACAGCTTGCCCTCCGGCACATTGCCCTGGAAAGGCTTGGAAAGCGCCGTGTCGACGGTGCCCGGATGCAAGCCGGCGCAGATCGCCTCAGGCCGCTTGCGGCCGAGCTCGATGGCGAGACAGCGGATCATCTGGTTCAGCGCCGACTTGGAGGCGCGATAGCCGTGCCAGCCGCCCAGCCGGTTGTCGGAAATCGAGCCGACCCGCGCCGACAGCGCGGTGAACACGCCCGGGCCCTTCCGCGGCAGACGGTCCAGCGCGTGCTTGGCGATGAGCGCGGGTCCGATGGCGTTGACCTCGAAGATTTCCGCAAGGCGCTCGCGGTCCAGATGCCGCCAGCTTTTTTCCGGATCGCCCAGCATGCCGGAGGCGACGATGACAAGATGCGCCTCGCCCTCGATCGCCCCGAAGGCGGCTTCGATGGAGGCTTCGTCCTGCAGGGTGAAGCGGGCGGGCACGATATTGGCCGCGCCGTCCGTCGGGTCCGCGCCCGAACGCGACGCCGCCAGCAGCGTGCCGCAGCCCGGATGCGCGGCGAGCTGCCGGGTCAGCGCGGCGCCGATGCCGCCGGTGGCGCCGAAAACGGCCGCCGTGAACGGGTCGGGGAGATGGGGGAAAAGTGTTGTCATGCGCTGCGAGATAGTATCCGCAGCCGACGTCTCCACCGGCGATCAGATCTCGAGGGTGTCCTCGAAATCATCTCCGCCGTTGCGGGCGCCTCCGGTCCCTGCGGCGGGACGCTGCGCGCGCCGCGCGCCGTCGAGGCTTCTCGCGATCAGCGCGCCGGAGAGCCCCGCACGGCCGCCGAACACCTCGTTCTTGTCGAGGCAGGGCACATGCTCGGAAATCGCTTCGCGGTCGATGCCTGCCGAGCCGGTGAGCACGACGACAGGGGTGTCGCCGGCCTCCTCCCGCGCGATGCGCAGCGTCTCTTTCGGGCTGATGCTGTCGGGCAGGCGCAGGTCGAGCACGATGAGGTCGAAACCGCCGCGGGAGAGCTTCTGGCGCGCTTCCCTGAGCGTGCGCACGACCATCAACTCAAGATCATAGCGGCCGGCCTCGCACAATGCGTGCTGCAGCAGCATCGCATCTGCAAAATCGTCCTCGACGTGCAGAACCCGCATGAACCCTCCGGACCACATGATTAAGATCGAGGTTACCGGTACCGGCGTGACGAAATGTTTAACGCCTAAAGGATTTGCGGCGCCTCGACATGCGCGCGCGCAGCCGCCGCCTCCAGCGTATTGCGCAGCAGCATGGCGATGGTCATCGGCCCGACGCCGCCCGGCACCGGCGTGATCGCAGCCGCGCGCTCGATGGCGCTGTCGAAATGCACGTCGCCCACCAGACGGGTTTTGCCGGGCCCGGCTTCGACCCGGTTGATGCCGACATCGATCACGCACGCGCCGGGCTTGATCCATTCGCCGGGGATGAATTCCGGACGCCCGACCGCAGCGACGAGAATGTCGGCTTCCGCCACCCGCCGCTCCAGATCGCGCGTGCGCGAATGCGCCATCGTCACCGTCGCATTCTCCTCAAGAAACAAAAGCGCGGCCGGCTTGCCGACAAGGATGGAGCGGCCGATGACCAGCACGTCCCGGCCGGTGAGATCGCCGAGCGCCTGTTTTGCGAGCCAGACGCATCCCGAAGGCGTGCACGGGCGCAGGCCGGCGGCGCCCTGAACGAGACGGCCCGCGCTCGCCGAGGTCAGGCCGTCGACGTCCTTGGCGGGGTCGATCGTCTCGATCACCCGGCCGGCGTCGATATGGGCCGGCAGCGGCATCTGAACGAGCACGCCGTCCACCCCGTCATCGGCGTTGAGCCGCTCCACAAGCGCGACGAGTTCGGCTTCGCTCATATCGGCTGAACGGCGATGCTCCACCGAGGTCATGCCCGCCGCTTCGGTACGGCGGACCTTGTTGCGCACATAGACCTGGCTTGCGGGGTCGTCGCCGACGAGGACGACGGCCAGACAGGGCGGGCGGCCGAGACGGGCGGTCAGCGCGCGCGCGCCCTCGCCGACGCGGGCGTCGATCTCGGCGGCGGCGGCCTTGCCGTCAATGAGCGCAGCTCCGCCCGCCTGCGGGATCACGAAGGGCGACGCGGTCGCTGTCATGGCCTCAGCCCAGCGCGAAGAACAGCTGCTGCAGCACGTAGCCCTGGATGAAATAGACAACCAGCAGCAGGACGAGCGGGGACAGATCCATCCCGCCAAGGGGCGGTATCACGCGGCGGATGGGCCGCAGCAGCGGTTCGGTCACGGCGGAGGAGAACTGCCATATGGCGCGGACGAACTGGTTGTGCGGATTCACGACGTTGAAGGCGATGAGCCAGGACAGGACGACCCCGACAAAGATCACGATCACGAGCAGGCTCAGGACCGGGCTGACGAAGTACTGGATGAGGGCCTGTCCGAAGGTGAGCGGGAGTATCATCGCGTAACGGGCTTTCGAGGGCTGGGCGCCGCGCGGCGGCGGATCACGTGCCGCGGGTCTAGCCCCGAACCGGCCTGCCGCGCAAGCGCGGGCGCGCCGCAATCGGGCTGAAGCCCAGCTTGACACGTCCGGCCCGCGGACGTACCTCGTGCGGCCTTCGCGGAGCGGGGCCGTAGCTCAGTTGGGAGAGCGCGTCGTTCGCAATGACGAGGTCAGGGGTTCGATTCCCCTCGGCTCCACCACGTCCGCCATTCCCGCACGCCAGGCGAGCCTATGACGCGGCTGCGCGCCGCCGCCATGCGCGAACGCCCTGCCAGCCGAGCATGAGGGCCACCAGCGTCAGCGCGATCCAGGGCGTCAAGGCGCGCACATTCTCGCCGGCCGCCTCGCCTACCGCATGAAACAGGCCGAACGCCAGCGCGACATAGGCGAGGCCGGACAAAACCAGAAACAGCACGAACTTCGCGAAAGGCGCGGCGAAGAAGCCGCACGCCACGTAGAACGGGATGCGGGTGCCCGGCACGAAACGCACCGCCATCAGGCTTGCGCCGAGCCGGCCCACGACCCGGCCGCGCGCCTGCGCGACGCCGGGCTTCGCTGCAAAACGCCGCGCCCAGGCGTGGGTGCGGCCGAACCGGCCCGCGCCATATTTCCAGACATCGCTCAATGTCAGCCCGAGCAGGATCAGGCCGAACAGCGCAGCGGTATCGCCGGCGCCGGCCACCGACGCGGCCGCCGCGCCGACCACGGCGGCGTCTTCCTGAACGAAGGGCGCAAGCAGCACGAGCGCATAAAGCGCCCAGGCGTTCTCATACATGACGCCGAGAAATTCCATGCCTGCGCTCCCGCCGCGGTTTCGCCCGGCGCGCCGCGTCACCCGGGAGACACGGCCGCCGTCGCCATACGCTCAGGATACGCCATATCCCTTGCCACCGCCCGTTGCGTTGTTTCACGTTGGCGTGTGAAGCCGCGGCGCAAGCGCACGGGAACGACAGCGCGCCGCCGGTCCAAGGGGAGAATAAACAATGAAATTCATGATCGCCGCGCTGGCCTCGGTCAGCCTGAGCGCGCTCGCCGCAGGCGCCGCCGCTGCGCAGGAAGACGACGAGGACGAGGGCCTGCCCTCCATCGCCGAGTTCACCGAAAGCTTCGAAGCCAGCGAGGAAGGCCTGTTCACCTTCTACAGCGATCCGGAGAACGGCGATCTCTTCATGGAGATCGACGCGGGCCAGATCGGCGAGGAGTTCATCTATTTCACCTACACCGAGAACGGCGTGCCGGAGCTTGGCCATTTCCGGGGCTCGTTCCGCGAAAACCGGGTCATCCGGCTGAACCGCCGCTATGGCGCGATCGAGATCGAAGGCGTCAACACGAGCTTCTATTTCGACCCGGACAACGCGCTTTCGCGCGCCTCCGACGCGAACATCACGCGCGCGCCGCTGGCGCTGACCGACATCGTCGCAGAGGACGCCGAAACCGGCGCGCTCCTGATCAACGCCGGCTCGGTGCTCAAGACCGAGGAACTGCACCAGATCACCCCGTCTCTGCCCAACGACATTCCTCCGGGGGCGATCTTCACCTGGGGCGGGCTGGACGACGACAAGACGCGCATCGAGAGCTTCCGCGCCTATCCGGAAAACACCGACGTCGTCGTCGAGTACGTCTTCGACCAGTCACGCCCGAACAATTCCGGCGGCCCCGCCGTGACGGATGCGCGCTCGGTGGCGGTGAAGGTCCAGCATTCCTTCGTGTCGATGCCGGAAGAGGGCTACACGCCCCGGCGCGATGATTTCCGCGTGGGGTATTTCGGCGAGCGCATCGATGACCTGACCTCCGCCGAGGCGGCGCCCTACGCCGACCTGATCCAGCGCTGGCGGCTTGAGAAAGCCGATCCCGACGCGGAGATCTCCGACCCCGTGCAGCCGATCGTCTGGTGGATCGAGAACACCACGCCGGTCGAATTCCGCGACGCCGTGCGCGACGGCGTTCTGGCGTGGAACGAGGCGTTCGAGGCCGCCGGCTTCTCAAACGCCATCGAAGTCCGCGTGCAGCCCGACGACGCCGATTGGGAAGCGGGCGACATCCGCTACAACGTGCTGCGCTGGACGTCCTCGCCCAACCCGCCCTTCGGCGGCTACGGCCCCAGCTTCACAAATCCGCGGACCGGGGAAATCATCGGCGCGGATATCATGCTGGAATACAGCTTCATCACTGGCCGCTTTGATGAAACCGTGATTTTCGACACCGAGCTCGGCGCCTCGGAGACGCCGAACTTCGCCGCGGTCATGCCGCTGCACGCGCATGCTCCGGGGGAAAGCTGCACGCTCGGATTCGGACTGCAGACCGAACTCGCCGCCACGCGTGCGGCGATCCGGGCGCAGGACCTCGGCGAAGAAGCCGAAGGCCGGCTCGTCGAGGAGGCCATCCGCTTCCTGGCCCTGCACGAGGTCGGCCACACGCTCGGCCTGATGCACAATATGGGCTCGTCGGTCTCCATCCCGTTCGCCGAACTCGGATCCAGCGAGAACATCATCGGTTCGGTGATGGACTATCCGGCGGTGAATTTCAGCGGCGGCGGCGACCAGCCCGCCCGCTACTGGCAGGACACGGTTGGAGCCTACGACATCTGGGCGATCCAGTTCGGCTACACGCCTGACGAAGACGCCGCGCGCGCGGTGCTCGCGCGGTCGACTGAAAAGGCGCTCGCCTTCGGCAATGACGCCGACATCATCGGCCCGGGCCGCGGCATCGATCCGCGCGTCCAGACCTGGGATCTCTCCGATGACGGCATCGCCTGGGGCGAAAGCCGCATGGCGCTCGCGGAGACCACGCTGGGGCTTCTCCCCGAGCGGGTCGTTGAGGAAGGCGAGACCTACGAGTTCCTGCGCGACAGCGCGTTTTCGCTGGTCTTCCAGATGTCGCGCGGCGCCGGGGCGGCGGCGCGTTTCATCGGCGGGGTCTACAACAACCGCGCCGTCGTCGGTCAGGCCGGCGCCGAGACGCCGTTCGTGCCGGTGCCGCGCGCTGACCAGGAACGCGCGCTGGAGGCGCTGGACCGGTATGTGTTCGGCCCGCAGGCCTTCGCGGCGCTGGACGAGGTGAGCAACCGCCTGCAATCGCAACGCCGCCTGTTCGACGCCTTCGGCGGCCGGCAGGATCCCCCGCTGCACAGCCTCGCCCTGGGCATTCAGGGCGGCGTGATGAACCATCTCCTGCATCCGGTCACGCTGGAGCGGATGACGGACTCACGGCGCTACGGCGCGGATTATCCGGTGGCCGACTATCTGGGCGATCTCACCTCGATCGTGTTCGACGCCGACATCGCCGGCGAGCCGAACACCTACCGTCAGAACCTGCAGGTCCTCTACGTCCGCGAGCTGATCGGCATCGTGACGTCCGACAGCTACGACCCGGTCGCCCGTTCGGCCGCGCTTGCAGCGATCAACGACATCAACGCCAAGGTCAGCCCGAACGTGAACAACATGTTCGGACTGAACGCCACGCGCGAAGCGCGCGCGCACCGTCAGCACATCCAGACGCTGATCCGCGCCTTCCGCCCGTAGGCGGCCGCCCGGCTCGAGGCGAAGAAACCCCGGAGCCCGCGCTCCGGGGTTTTTTCATGTCCGCAAACCGATCCTTCACCGATCCCGCCGCAGACTGCCGGCATGATCCGCCGTCTGCTCCTTCCCGCCGCGCTCGCAGCGGCGACAAGCGCCGCCTCCGCCGCGGCGCCGCCGGCGAACGAGGCGCCCGCCGCAACCGAGACGAGCAGCGTGATCCACCGCCCGCCGCTTTCAACGGCGCCGAGCTATGTGCAGATGCCGCCGCTTCTCGTATCGGCTCATCGCGACTTCGCCACGCGCGGGCTCCTGCTGGTGACGTTCTCGCTGGACGCGCAACAAGCTGCGGACGCCCCGCTCGTGCGTGCGATGACCCCGCGCCTGCGCCATGCCCACAACGCCGCGCTGCTGGCGTATACGGGGCGCGAATTCAGCTATGGCGAGATCCCTGATCCGGCGCGGATCCGGGAACTGCTGCAGCAGGCCACAGACGCCACGATCGGCGAGCAGGTAGCGACGGTGTATCTGGAAACCGTCCAGGTCCAGGATCACTAAGATCTAGGCCAGCGCGTCCATGAAGCCGGAGAGCTCAAGGTCGAGCGCCGTCATGCCGCCCGCGTCGTGGGTGGTCAGCGTGACCTCGACCGTGTTGTAGACATTGAACCACTCAGGGTGGTGATCCATCGAGTCCGCCTTGATGGCGACCCGGGTCATGAAGCCGAAGGCTTCGTTGAAGTCTTTGAACTTGTAGGTCTTCTTCGCCGCCTCCCGGCCGTCGACGGCGCTCCATCCGGAACGCTGGGAGAGGAAATCGGACAGCGCGATGCGCTCGGCCATGGCGGGCTCCTTGATCTCGCAGGCGAACAACCGCGCCATGCTGGACGGCGCGGCCTGCGCGCACAACCCGGCCGTTTACGCGGGATTCAGCGCGCGCGCGCAATCTGGGCGATCATGCGGGAGGTATAGCCATGACCCGATTTCTGGTTTCCGAGGCCAATCCGAGCGGCGCGCGGCTCGAGGACATCCTGATGGAGATCCGCGCCGACGTGCTCAAGCGTTGTCTCAAGATCACCGAGGATCACCGGCCTGAAGCGCTCAAGGTGCTGTCCAATAACATGAAGGTGCTTGAGCACCTGACCGCGGCGATCGAGCTGGCGCAGGAATCAACCGGCATCCTTGATCGCGCCTTCGGTCCGAGCCAGGCCGACAAGGGCGGCCCGCCGCGCATCGGCGTCGCCTAGGCGGTCCACTCCGCGCGCACGTCCGCATCGGTCTCACGGGCGAGCCGCGTGGCGCGTTCGGCGTCGAAACGCGACGGATCGAGCCGCCAGAGCGCCCAGGCCGCCGCGCCGCGCACCAGCGGCGAGGCGTCGTCGAGGCGCTCCAGAACGGCGTCCAGCGCCTGTGCGTCGCCGCTATTGCCGAGGGCGATCATGACATTGCGCACGAAGCGGTCGCGCCCGGTGCGCTTGATCGGAGACTTGCGGAACAGCTCCCGGAAGGCTGGATCGTCGAGGCGCGAGAGCTCGACAAGCGTTGCGCCCGAGAGCTGCTCGCGGGCGTGGAAAGCCGCTTCCGAGGCCGTCCGGGCGAACTTGTTCCACGGGCAGACCGCAAGGCAGTCGTCGCATCCATAGACCCGGTTGCCCATCGCAGCGCGGAATTCACGCGGGATCGGGCCGGAGAGCTCGATTGTCAGATACGATATGCATCGCCGCGCATCGAGCGCGTAAGGCGCGGGAAACGCGTCAGTCGGACAGATGTCGAGACAGGCGCGGCACGAACCGCAATGATCGGTGTCTGCAGGGTCGGCGGGCAGATCGGCTTCCGTCAGCATGACGCCGAGGAAAAGCCAGGAGCCGTGCTGGCGGCTGACGAGATTCGTGTGCTTGCCCTGCCAGCCGACGCCGGCCAGCTGGGCAAGAGGCTTCTCCATGACCGGCGCGGTGTCGACGAAGACCTTCACCGCATGGCCGGTCTCCTGATGGAAGGCGCGCGCGAGCTGTTTCAGCCGCTTCTTGAGGACGTCGTGATAATCCGCCCCGTGCGCATAGACCGAGATCGCCGCTTCGCGGCGGCGCTCGAGCGTTTCCAGCGGATCATGGTCGGGGCCGTAATTCATCGCCACGACGAGGGCCGACCGCGCCTCGGGCCAGAGCGCCTGCGGATGCCGCCGATGGTGCTGGCGCGTCTCCATCCAGGCCATCTCGCCATGGCGTCCAAGGCTGAGAAACTCGTCCAGCCGCTCGCCCGCCGCCCAGGCCTCGTCCGCGCGGGCGATCCCGGCGGCGTCGAAGCCCAGCTCGGCGGCGCGCCGCTTGAGCGCGGCGGGGTCTAGAAGTCGAGTTCCGCGTACCATTTCACCGGCGGGGCGCCTGGCAGGCGGTCCTCCAGAAGCGGCCGGAAGGACGGCCGGCACTTGATGCGCTCGTACCAGGCCTTGAGGTTGGGGTGGTGATCCCAGGCGATGTCGCCGAGATAATCCAGGCAGGACAGATGCGCCGCGCCTGCAATGTCGGCGAGCGTGTAGCGCGCGCCGGCAAGACCTTCGCGCTCGGCGAGCAGCTCGTTGAGATAGGACAGGTGCTGCTTGAGATGCTCGCGGCCGATGCGGATCGCCTCCATGTCCGGGGCGCCAAGCCCCTGCACGCGCTTCTCGACCTTCTCGTGGAGCATGTAGGCGTTCACCTCCGCGTCGAACTTCCGGTCGAACCAGGCGCACAGCCGCCGCGCCTCTGCCCGGCCCGCCACGTCGAGCGGCAGCAGCGCGGGTTCTCGGCGCTGATCCTCGAGATGGCCGAGAATGGCGGGCAACTCCGCGAAAACGGTCGTGCGCCGGTCGCTTTCCTCCACCAGGACCGGCGGGAGCCCGGACGGGTTGAGCTCAGCCAGCGCATTGCCCTCCGTCCAGGGGTCGACCGCGCGCAGTTCGAAGGCGAGCCCTTTCTCGGCAAGCGCGATGCGCGCCTGACGGGATGCGGGATCAAGCGGCCAGTGGTGAAGGATCAGCATGGTCAACGAAAGGCCCGGAGGTTCGGTCAGGAGGCGGGCGGCGCATCCGCGCCGTCAGCGGCGAAATGCTGGTTTCCGTGCGGCTCCGCCTCGCCTTCCGGGTCGGGATGAATCAGCACGTCGGCGGCGGGATAAGCCTGCAATATGCGGCGCTCGGCCGCCACGACGATTTCATGCGCCTGCGCGAGGCTCAACGCGCCGTCGAGGTCCAGATGCAGCTGTATGTGGACAAACGGCCCAGAGGCGCGCGTGCGCAGCTGGTGCACCCCGGCTACGCGCGGGTCGGCCCCGGCAAGCGCCTTGATGCGGTCGCGGTCGTCCTCGGGAAGCTCGCGATCCATCAGATGATCATAGGCGTGCAGAGCGACCTCGCGCGCCGCGTTGAGAAGCCAGAGCGCAACCAGCAGGCCCACCAGGGGATCGGCCCATACCACGCCCAAACCGGCGGCGAAGACGAGGCCGGCGATCACGACGAGATTGGCCGCAACGTCGGCGGCGTAGTGCATGCGGTCGCCGGACACCGCAAGCGAGGCGGTTTTTTTCAGCGCGCGCGTCTGGGCCCAGACGAGCCCGATCGTCATGAGGATCGAGACGACCATGACCGACACGCCGAGAACGCCCTGGTCGACCGGCTGAGGATCGAGAAGGCGCGTGACGCTTTCATAGATGAGGTATGTCGCGGACAGCACCACCAGGACGGCCTGCACCATGCTCGACAGGGCTTCCGCCTTGCCGTGGCCGAAGCGATGTTCGTCATCGGCTGGCTTTGCGGCGAAGCGCACCGCAAAGAAGGTCGTCAGCGAGGCGGCGAGATCGAGACCGCTGTCGGCAAGCGAGGCGAGGATCGCAACGGAGCCGGACGCGGCGAAAGCCACCGCCTTGAGCGCCACAAGCGTCGTGGCGGTCGCCACCGACAGCAGCGTGATCCGCCGGTTCAGCGCGGCGGTCTCTTCAGGCGGCACGCGGCCGGGACCGGGATCGAGCGCGTCGGTTTCGCTCATCTGGACAGGCGGCTCCTGACAGGCGGCTTGGCGAACGCCGCGCCGCAGCGCATGGTGCGCAGCGCCGCGGAACGGGGTTGTCCGCGCGCCGGGGGCGGATAACGGGGCGGACCGGGCTCGTGTCTTTTCTTCATCTCATCATACTGGCGATCGTCCAAGGGCTGACCGAGTTCCTGCCGGTCTCTTCCTCGGCGCATCTCATCCTCACGCCGCGGCTTGCGGGCTTCGCGGACCAGGGTCCGCTCATCGACGTGATGGCCCATGTGGGCACGCTCGGCGCGGTGCTGTTCTATTTCCGCAAGGACGTCTTCGGCGTCCTCGGGGGCGGGCTGAAACTCCTGTCCGGCACGGTCACGCCGGGCGGCCGCGTGGCGCTTCTGGTGGCGGCGGCGACCCCGCCCGCACTTGTCACCGGCGGACTGATCTATGCAAGCGGCGCCGCCGAAGCGCTGCGCGATCCCCAGATCATCATCTGGGCCAATCTGGTTTTCGCGCTTCCGCTCTGGCTCGCCGACCGATGGGGCGCGCGCCGGGCGAGCGTGGAGACGATGAGCCTGCGCGACGCCGCGCTGATCGGGCTGGCCCAGTGCTTCGCCTTCATGCCCGGCGCCAGCCGTTCAGGCGTCACCATGACGGCGGCGCGCGCGCTCGGCATGACGCGCCGCGAGGCCGGACGCTTCTCCATGCTCATGTCGATCCCGATCATCGCAGCCCTTGGCCTGGTTGCGGGCCTCGACCTCGCCGGGGCGCCGGCGGGCGGGGTCGATCTGACCGACGGGCTTATTGCGGCGGCGCTGTCGTTCGTCGCCGCGCTGGCTGCGATCGCCGCGTTCATGAGCCTGGTCGAGCGGATCGGCTTCCTGCCGTTCGTGATCTATCGGGTCGCGCTGGCCGGCGTGGTCTGGTGCGTGCTCGCGGGCTGAGCGGCTAGTCGCCCTGCGTGTCGGTTTCCGCGAACTGCCCGCCCTTGCGGTAGCGCACCAGATAGCTCGGCACGACGGATTCCACCGTTTCCGGCTCGATGCCGAGATCAGACAGCCGGCCGACCGCCTCGCCGCCCGCGCCCACGACATTGTCCGACTTCAGAAGCACGACCTGATCGCGCGTCAGGAAGGGCTCGACGAACGGAACCGCCCCGCTGATCTCGCCCATCAGACCGAGCCCGGAGGCGGCGAACCACGGCACCGGCACAAGAAGGCGGCGGCGTCCGGTCTCCTTCAGGATGAACTGAAGCAGCTCCTTGAAGGTGTAGATCTGGGGTCCGCCGGTATCATAAACGCAGACGGCCGCCTCGCGCGTTTCGATCGCCGCCAGCACGGCGTCGGCGACATCGCCGACGAAGACCGGCTGGAAGCGCGTGTGGCCGCCGCCGATCAGCGGCAGGGCCGGGGCGAAGCGCGCCATATCCGCAAATTTGTTGAAGAATTCATCCTCGACGCCGAACACGATGGACGGCCGCAGGATCACCGCCGACGGCATCGCCTCGCGCACCGCCTTTTCGCCAAGCGCCTTGGTCTGGGCGTAGCGCGACCGGCTGGCCTCGTCCGCGCCGATTGCGGAAATGTGGGCGAAGCGCTCCACGCCCGCCTCCGCAGCCGCGCGCGCGACCGCGCCTGCGCCCTGGGCCTGGATGGCGCGGAAGCCCTGACGTCCGCTCTCATAGAGAATACCCACCAGGTTGACGACGCCGTGCGCGCCTTCGACCGCGCGGGCGACCGACTCGGGGTTGCGCAGATTGGCCTGCATCAGCTGGATCTGACCGACCACGCCCATCGGCTTGAGCTCATGGGCGAGATGCGGACGCCGCACGGCGCAGCGCACCCGGTAGCCGGCTTTGGCCAGCGCGCGCACGACATAGCGGCCGATGAAGCCGGACGCGCCGAAAACGGTGATCATCTCGTCACGCAGCATGGGTCATCCTGTGCGGAGCGGGGCGCGCGCCGCCCCGGGGCCGGGCGCGCGAAAGCTGAAAGACGCGCCCGATACACCAGAAATCGAATGCGCTGTCCATGACGCGGGGAAGCGCTACGCCGCGGCGTTGACGCCGCCGCGCGGGAGCCTTATGACGCCTCCTCCCTGCCTGCCCAGGTGGCGGAATTGGTAGACGCGCCAGCTTCAGGTGCTGGTTCCCGTATGGGAGTGGAAGTTCGAGTCTTCTCCTGGGCACCATTTCCCGAGACATCACGACGACCCGCCGCGCCCGCGCTTTGCGCAGGCCGCAACAAGCGCCGCGCGCTGGCGGCTGCGGCGCTGATGCGCTAGGCATGCGTGCATGGAACGTAACGGGAACAAGGGCGGCGCGGGCGACGACGCGCTGATCGCCGACATCGCCTATGCGCTCTGGCGCTCGCCCTTCCGCGGCCGGCTGAAGACGCTGGAGAACTGCCGCATCGCCGCGCGCGGGGTGGTGCGCCATATCCGGCGCTGCCGCTACCGCATCGAGGCGGGCGCAGCGCTTGCGCCGCACGCCGGCGTCAACGGGGCGCCCGCGGCGCCGGCGCGCGAAGCCAGTCCGCCGCCGGCTCCGGACGGGAAAACCGGCGCACCCGGCCCCCGTGAGGAAACGTGACGGTCTCAAACACCATCAGATGCGTGTCGGTCTCGCCCGGCTCGCCGATCACCGCCACGCGCAGCGGCCGGATCTCCGCAAGCACGCGCTCGCAGGCCGCAATCAGATCGGCGTAGGCATAGCGCATGCGCCCGCCGCGCAGGTCGATCTCCACCGCCGAGGCGGCCGGTCCGCCGTTTTCCCGCGCGCAATCCACAAGCGCGTCGGCGGCGGCGGCAAGCCGGCCGGCGTCGACGGGACCGCTGAGCCGGCAGACCAGCCGGTCCGGATCGCGCGCGGCGTATACGCCGCCGGACGGGGGGCGCCCGCGATAGACATCCATCGGTCAGACCCTTCAGCGCCGGCGGTCTCGCCAGCCTCCGCTTCCCCCTCCCCGGCGCAGGGCCTAGGCCGGAGCGGGGCCGGAGAAAACCCCTACACGCCGCAGGGCCGTCATGCGTCTCCGGCATGGCCGCGTTGACGGCGCCGCCGACGGCGGCGATATCTCGACCCGGCACGCAGCGGATGAACGCGCGCCTGGCGCGGCGGAGACGGCATGACGGTTCACCACCACAAGGGCGATCTGCCCGCGGATCTCGACCTCGGGACGCTTGTTGCGGTGGACACGGAAGCCATGGGCCTGTCGCTGGTGCGCGACGCGCTGTGCGTGGTGCAGCTCTCCGCGGGCGACGGAAACGCCCATGTCGTGCAGCTGGAACGGCCCGGCTATGACTGTCCGAACCTCAAGCGGCTGCTCGGCGATCCGGCGGTGGAGAAGATCTTCCACTTCGCCCGCTTCGACATTGCGATGATCGAACAGCATCTCGGCGTGACCACCGGGCCGGTCTTCTGCACCAAGATCGCCTCCAAGCTCGCGCGCACCTATACCGACCGGCACGGCCTGAAGGACGTCGCGCGCGAGGTCGCCGGGGTGGAGCTGTCCAAGCAGCAGCAGAGCTCCGACTGGGGCGCGGAGGCGCTGTCCGCCGCCCAGCTCGAATACGCCGCCTCCGACGTGCTCCACCTGCACCGCATCCGCGAGGGGCTGATGGCGATGCTCGCGCGCGAGGGCCGCAGCGAGCTCGCCCGGGCGTGTTTCGCCTTTCTTCCGGTGCGCGCGCGCCTTGACCGTCTGGGATGGGATGACATCGACATTTTCGCCCATTCTTGACGCTCGCGCGGAGGCGCCGAGATGAGCCTGCGCGCAATCCGGGCCGATCTGCTTGAAAGCGCCGGCGGGATGAGCGCGGACGAGCGCGGGCGGCGTCTGGAGTCCGCGCGCGACCGCACCGCCTTCGTGGGCCGGCTGCGCTGGGCGCTGGGCCTTCTCGTCGCCATGCTCGCGATCCAGGTCGTCATGCAGGTCGCCGCGCGCGACGCCGGTCCCGGACGCGAGGCGCTGGCTGCGCCCACCGGCGACGGCGAACGCATCGTCAACCCGCGCTTCACCGGCCGCGACCAGAGCGGCGCGCCCTATGTGGTGACCGCCGACGCCGCGCTTCGCCGTTATGACGCCGACACGCTCGCCACCGATCTTGAGCGCCCGCGCCTGGAATATGACCTGATCGCCGACGGCGCGGGCTCGCGCGTGCTTGCGGAGAGCGGCATATACGACGCCGAGGCGCGCAAGCTCTTCCTCGACAGCGACGTGCGCTTCGCCACGCGCAGCGGCTGGGCGTTCGAAACCGCCTCGGCCTTGCTGGACCTCTCCGCAGCGAGCATTCTCGGGGAAGAGCCCGTTGCGGGCGAATCCCCGTGGGGCCGCATCCGCGCCTCGTCCTTCGAGGTGCGCGATCGCGGCGATCACATTATCTTCCGCGGCGGCGTGCGGACGCAGCTGGTCGTGGACAATCCGCCGGAAACGGCGCCGGCGGACGGACCGGACGCATCCGCAACGCCGGAAGAGGAGCCATCGCCATGAGCCTGATCCGACCGATCGCCGCTGTCGCCGCCGCCCTCGCGCTCGGCGCGCCGGTCGCTGCGCGTCAGGCCCAGCCGGGCGAACCGCTTTCCGTCAGCGCGCAGAATTTCGAGGTCTTCGAAAGCGAGGGGCGTGCGATCTACACCGGCAACGTCAATGCGCTGCGCGGCGGCGCGCGCCTGCGCGCCGACCGGGTCGAGATCTTCTTCGACCCCGCCCGCAACGGCCAGGGCATCGGCGAGGTCACACGCCTGGCCGCCTTCGGCGACGTCTATTACGTCTCCGCCGAGGAGGTCGCGCGCGGCGATCGCGGCGATTACGACGTGCGCAGCGAGGTGATCACGCTGACCGGCGAAGTCGTGCTGACGCGCGGCTGCAACGTCTCCACGGGCGACCGGCTCGTGGCGCGCATCGCGGAAGGCTATACCGAGCTTCAGGGACAGGCGCCCGCCAACGGCGAGTCCGGACGGGTGCGCAGCGTGTTCTTCACCGACGAGGAAGCCCAGCGTCCGAGCGAGGACTGCCCGCTGCCGCCGGTGCCCGGCGGTGAACCGCCCTCCTTCGAGGAGTTCGGCGAAGGCTGAGACACGGCCTCGCGGGCCGGTCATGCTTCAATTTTCATCATTCCTTAGCGACGAGCGGGTCTCATGAGTGAAACGGCGCGCAAGCCGGTGCAGAGCCTTCCCTCCTCAGAGCCGTCGCCCGGCGGCCTCCATGTCGAACGGATCGGGAAGACCTTCCGCAACCGCGCCGTGGTCCGGAACGTCTCGCTCAGCCTCAAGCAGGGCGAGGTCGTCGGACTGCTGGGACCGAACGGGGCGGGCAAGACCACCTGCTTCTACATGATCACCGGCCTGGTGACGGCCGATTACGGACGAATCATGCTCGACGGCGAGGACATCACGCGGCTTCCCATGTACCAGCGCGCAAGGCTGGGCATCGGCTATCTGCCGCAGGAAGCCTCGATCTTCCGGGGTCTGAGCGTGTACGACAATGTCGCCGCCGTCGCCGAAATCGCCGAGCGCGACCCGGACCGGCAGCACGCCCTCGTCGAGGAACTGCTCGACGAGCTCGGCGTCGACCATCTGCGCGACAGCCCGGCCGTGGCGCTGTCCGGCGGCGAGCGCCGCCGCGTGGAGATCGCCCGCGCGCTCGCGGCGCAGCCGAGCTTCATGCTGCTCGACGAACCCTTCGCCGGCATCGATCCGGTGGCGATCTCGGACATTCGCGACCTCATCGTCTATCTGCGCGACCGGGGGATCGGCATCCTGATCACCGACCATAACGTGCGCGAAACGCTCGAGATCACCGACCGCGCGACGATCCTGCACGAGGGCCAGGTGCTCTTCGAGGGCACGCCGGACGAAATCCGCGCCGATACCGACGTGCGCCGGGTCTATCTCGGCGAGCGTTTCCACTAGGGGGATCGATGGCGGGGCTCGGTCAGAAACTCGAGGTACGCCAGGGGCAGGGGCTCGTCATGACGCCCCAGCTGCAGCAGGCGATCAAGCTGCTGCAGCTGAACAATCTCGAACTGGCGGAGTTCGTCGAGGCGGAGCTTGAGCGCAACCCCCTTCTCGAGCGCGACGAGCGCTCCGAAGGCGGCGAGGACGAGAGCGCGGAGCGCGCCGAACCGGCGTCGCCGGACCGCGAGGAGCTCTCCTTCGATACGCCCGGCCAGGCCGACGACGCCATGGATGCCGACCGCGAGGCGATGTACGACGACAGCGCGCAGGACCTCGCAGGCGCTGCAGGCGGCATGGCGGACTGGTCGCGCGCGGGCAAGGGCGGCGGCGTCTCCGACGAGGAGTATGACGCCGCGGCAAATGCCTCCTCCGACAAGACGCTGCGCGAGCATCTGCACGACCAGCTCAACGAGACGGCCGCCGACCCCAAGGCGCGGCTCATCGCGGCCCATCTCATCGACATGGCGGACGATGACGGCTATCTGCGCGCCGACCTGGCGGAGATCGCCGAACGCCTCGGCGCGGAGATCGAGGAGGTCGAGGCGGCGCTGCGCGTGGTTCAGGCCTTCGAGCCGGCCGGCGTCATGGCCCGCACGCTCCAGGAATGCCTGTCATTGCAGCTTTCCGACCGCGACCGGCTGGATCCGGCCATGGCCGCGCTGATCGAGCATCTGCCGCTGCTGGCGCGGCATGATTACGCCGGCCTGCGCGAGGCGTGCCGCGTCGACGAGGAAGATCTCGACGACATGATCCGCGAGCTTCGCAGGCTGACGCCCAAGCCTGGTCTCGCCTTCGGATCCGACCGCGCGCGCGCGGTCGAGCCGGACGTCCATCTGCGCGAACGCCCAGACGGCGGCTGGCATGTCGAACTGAACACCGACACCCTGCCGCGCGTCCTCGTGAACAACCGCTACGCCGCGCGCATCTCCAGCGCCGCACGCTCGGACGAGGAGAAGACGTTCATCTCGGAATGCGCGCAGAACGCGTCCTGGCTCGTGAAAAGCCTCGACCAGCGCGCGCGCACCATCCTCAAGGTCGCCTCCGAGATCGTGCGCCAGCAGGACCTGTTCTTCACACGCGGCGTGGCCTGGCTGCGCCCGCTGAACCTGAAGACGGTGGCGGAAGCCGTCGGCATGCATGAAAGCACGGTCAGCCGGGTGACCTCGAACAAGTACATCGCGACGCCGCGGGGCCTGTTCGAACTGAAGTATTTCTTCACCGCCTCGATCGCCTCCTCCGACGGCGGCGAAGCCTATTCCGCGGAAGCGGTGCGTTACCGGATCAGGACGATGATCGAGGCGGAGAGCGCCCAGGAGGTGCTGTCCGACGACAAGATTGTCGAGCGCCTGCGCGCGGACGGCGTCGATATCGCCCGCCGGACCGTGGCGAAGTACCGCGAGGCGATGAACATCCCCTCCTCCGTCCAGCGCCGGCGGATGCTGCGCCGCAGCGCCTGACCCCCGAGGCCGATGCGGCGATCGGCCCGCATGCATCCGCCGCCGCGTTTCATTGACGCCGCTGTTTCCAGACACCTAGGCTCTGGGTTCCGGATCGCCGCCGACAGCCTGGCGCGCTTCCCGCGCTTCGGCCCGCCGGCGCGGTTTCCCATTACGGAGTGATCCATGCAGATCCAGTTCGTCTCCAAAGGCATCGACGTCTCTCCCGCCCTGCGCGAACGCATTGAGGGGCGTGTCGAGGAAGGGACGGCGAAGTATTTCGCCCGCCCGGCGGAAGCCTTCATCGTCGCCACCAAGGAAGGCATCAGCTTCAAGATCGACTGCTCGGTGCACCTGCCCTCGGGCGTGTTCATCCAGGCCCAGGGCCAGGCGACAGACGCCTACGCCGCCGCCGAGGAAGCCGTCGAGCATCTGGAGAAGCGCCTGCGCCGCTACAAGCGGCGGCTCAAGGATCACCAGGCGAACAACAAGTCCGAACTGCCCGCCGAGACCGCGCCGCTGGTCATCCTGCGCGGCTCGGAGCGCGAATACGACGACGAGGATCATGACGACGGCGGGGCGGAAGCCGGCGACGAGCCGGTGATCGTCGCGGAAACCGCCGGGGAGCTGCGCACGCTGACGGTGTCCATGGCCGTTCTGGAGATGGATCTCGCCGGCGCGCCGTTCGTTTTGTTCCGCAACGCCAGCCATGGCGGCGTGAACATCGTCTACCGCCGGCCCGACGGTCACGTGGGGTGGATTGATGCATCGAGGGGGGCTAAAGACGGCGCCGAACAAGCCGCCGAGTGATCGGCAGTCGACGAGCGCATGTCCCTGTCTGAACTGATCCCCGAGAGCGGCGTCCTCGCCGAGCTGAACGCAAGCGGGCGCAAGCAGGTTCTGCATGCGCTCTCGGAGCTTGCCGAACGCACGCTCGGCGTCGACGCGCGCGCGATCCTCGACGCCGTCATGGAGCGCGAGCGTCTCGGCTCGACCGGCGTCGGAGAAGGCGTTGCGATTCCGCATGCGCGCACGCCGCTGGTCGGCGAGGTGCGCGGCCTGTTCGCCCGTCTGAAATCCCCGGTGGATTTCGATGCGGTCGACGGCCGGCCGGCGGATCTGATCTTCATGCTGCTCGCGCCGGAGGATTCCAGCGCGGATCACCTCAAGGCGCTTGCACGCGTCTCGCGGCTGTTCCGCCGCGAGGACGTGCGCGACGCCTTGCGGCTCGCGCCCGACGCCGCTGCGATCCACGCCATCCTGCTGGGCGCAGAGCCGCGCACCGACGCGGCCTGATCCGGAGACAGGCCTAACGGCCGTCGGCGGACCCGGCGCGGCGGGCGGCCAGGATGACATCCCCGAGCAGCTTGAGGATGGCGATATTGTCCGGCGCGAGTTCGCGCGCCTGCTCGACGTCGCTGCGCGCGCCGTCGAGATCGCCGGCTGCAAGGCGGGCTTCAGCGCGCACGCGCCAGGCTTCGGCCGCCTCGGGGTGACGGGCGAGCGCGCGCGCCGCCGCCGTCTCAGCCTCGCCGGCGCGTCCAAGCGCCATGAGGCTTTGGGCTATCCCGATCATGAGCCCGGCATCGCCGGGCGCGTACTGAAGACCCGCTTCGAACGCCTCAAGCGCGGCGGCTTCCTCGCCGGCGAGCCGCCAGGCGTCGCCCGCCTGGCCGAGCATCGCAGCGCGCGCGGACAGATCCGCCCCGGTTGCAGCCTCCGCCGTCGCGATGAGCCTCTGCGCGCCTTCGGCGTAATTTCCAAGGGCTGTAACCGCAAGAGCCTCGCAGTGACGCGCCGGCCATCCGCCTCCGGCGAGACGCCAGGCGATCGCGTCGTCATGAGCGGCTTCGGGCGCCTCGGCGATGCGCGTCACGCAGCCCTCGTAGCGGAGCTGGTCGGCTCCGGGGACGCTTGCGGTCTGCAAGGAAAGCGCGAGAGAAACGGCGAACGGGATCATCATGCAATCTCCAGGCGCCCCCTCAAGCCGGGGATCCAGATAGCCGAGGACAAGGAACCGGTCCATGGCCGAACGCGGTCATCTTTTGATACTGGGCTTCGGATATGCCGCCGAAGCCGTCGCGCGGCGCGCAGCCGCGGCCGGTTTCCGGGTGACCGGAACCACCCGTTCCGTTGAACGCGCCAGGACGATCACCTCGGACGCGGCAAGCGGGCTCGCAGCCGATCCGCAGTCGCTTTCAGGGCGCAAGGCGCTTGAAGGCGCGCTTTCAGAGGCCACCCATCTCCTGGGCAGCGCACCGCCGGATGACGCGGGCGATCCGTTCGCCGCCGTCCTTGGCGACGCCGGCGCGCGGCATCTGGAATGGACGGGCTATCTCTCCACCACCGGCGTCTACGGCGACCGCGGCGGCGGCTGGGCGTTCGAATGGGACCAACCCGCCCCGGGAACGGCGCGCTCCCGCCGCCGGCTGGCCGCCGAACAGCAATGGGCGCAAGCCTTCAACGCGAAGATCTTCCGCATCGCCGGCATTTACGGGCCCGGCCGCTCGGCGCTCGATCGCGTCCGGGCGGGCGAGGCGCGCATCATCGACAAGCCGGGCCAGGTCTTCGCACGCATCCACGTCGAGGATATCGCCGGCTGCGTCATGGCCTCGATCGAACGGCCCGGGGCGGAAGGGCCGTTCAATCTGTCCGACGACCGGCCGTGCGCCTCCGGCGAGGTGACGCGCGGCGCCTGCGCCCTTTTGGGGGTCGATCCGCCCGAGCCCGAACCCTGGGACCCGAACGCGGTCAGTCCCATGATGGCGAGCTTCTATTCGGAAAACCGCCGCACCGCGAACGCGCGCACCAAGGCGCGTCTTGGCTGGCGGCCCGCCTATCCCACCTGGCGCGAGGGCCTTGCGGCGATCCTGGACGCCGGCGGCTAGGCGCAGGCCGCCCCGACGGCGGCGATCAGGCGGGCGATGTCGTCCGGCTCCGACAGCCGGTGGTCGCCGTCCTTGATCAGCGTGAGTTCGGCATCCTCGCTCTCGAGCGCCTCGTAGAGCTTGACGGCGTGGCTCCAGGGCACGTCCTGGTCGCGCCAGCCCTGCAGAATGCGCACAGGCCCGGCGAACGGCACCGGCTTGTCGAGCAGCAGCCAGTTGCGGGCCTCCTCCACGAGTTCGCGCGTATAGCGGACCGCCCCGCCATAGGCGGACGGGGCGTCCCAGAAGCCGTCCTTCAGGATCGCCTCGCGCACATGCATCGGCGCGGCCTCCCAGAACAGCGCCTCGGTGAAATCCGGAGCCGGGGCGATGAGCACGAGCGCCTTGACCCGGTCGGGCCGCGCCAGCGCGGCGAGCAGCGCGATCCAGCCGCCCATTGACGAGCCGACAAGCACCTGCGGGCCCGTCGTCAGCGCGTCGATGACGGCGAGCGCATCCTCGCGCCAGCGCCCGACCGTGGCTACGTCCCACTCGCCGCTGGAGCGCCCGTGCGCGAAATAGTCGAAACGCACGAACGCGCGCCCGGCCTCCGAGCAGGCCGCATCGAGGGCGAGCGCCTTGCCGCCTTCCATGTCCGAGCGGAACCCGCCGAGCCAGACGACGCCCGGACCCTCGCCGCCGCGCCTGACATAGGCCAGACGGTTTCCATCCGGGCGCTCGAGGAAGGCGGCGGGAACAGGATCGGTCATGGGGGCTCCGGGAGCGGGTTGAGGGTTGAGCGCGCAGGCGTCCTCGGCGTATGACCGTGCGGAACGCCCGGCGGCGGCGCCAGCCTCGCGTTTCAGGCCGCGCCGTCAAGCGCTCCAGCCTGTTCACCGCTCCGACCGGGCCCAAGCCGATGCACGTCCTTCAGGTCATTCCCGCGCTTGAGTCCGGCGGCGCCGAACGCACCGCGATCGAGGTCGCCGAAGCGCTGGTCGCCGCAGGCGGCCAGTGCACCGTTGCAAGCGAGGGCGGCCGGCTCGAACGCGAACTCAAGGCGCTCGGCGCGCGCGTCGTGCGTCTGCCTCTGGCGACGAAGAACCCGATCACGGTGCGCCTGAACGCCGGCCGCCTCCGCCGTCTGATCGAACGCCGCGAAATTGATCTGGTTCACGCGCGTTCGCGCGCCTGCGGGTGGAGCGCCTACTGGGCCGCGAAAGCGGCGGGCAAGCCGTTCGTGACGACCTATCACGGCACATACAACGCCAGGAGCGCGCTGAAGCGCTGGTACAACTCCGTCATGGCGCGCGGCGACCGGGTCATCGCCAATTCCGAGTTCATCAAGGCCCACATCATCGACGAACACGGCGTCGATCCCGGCCGCATCACGGTGATCCCGCGCGGCGTCGATCTCAAGCGCTTCGATCCCGGCAGCGTCTCGCGCGAGCGCACCGAGGCGGCGCGCGCGCGCTGGGGCGTCACTCCCGCCGACCGCGTGGTCCTGTTGCCCGCGCGCATCACTCCGTGGAAAGGTCACGCCATGGCGCTCGAAGCGATTGCGCGCATGGAGCGCCGGCCGGTGCTTGTCTTCGCCGGACCGGCGAAGTCGGGCTCCAGCTTCCTGCGCGAGCTGCGCGACGCGGCGCGCCGTGACGGGGTCGAGCTGCGCGCGCCGGGTCATGAGGACGACATGCCGGCGGCGATGGCCGCCGCCGACGTGGTGATCAATCCGTCTCTCGAGCCGGAGGCGTTTGGCCGCACGGCGGCGGAGGGCCTCGCCATGGGGCGTCCCGTGATCGTTGCGGATCATGGCGGAGCGCGCGAGGTCGTCGCCGCCGGAGAGACCGGCTGGCGCACGCCCCCGGGCGACGCCGCGGCGCTGTCCCGGGTGATCGAGGAGGCCCTCGGCCTGGATTTTGCACAGAGGGCGCGTCTGGGAGAGGCCGCAAGGGCCCGTGCTGCGAGGTGTTTCTCGAAAGCCGCGCTGCAAGAGTCCACCTTGCGGGTGTATCATGAAGCCCTAGACTGGAAGTCATGAGCGAGACCGACGCCAACAAGGAGCAAATCCTCGTGCTGCACGACGGCGATCTCGCCGACACCGTGCGCATGCTGGCCGGCGCACGCATGATCCGCGACCATCACAAGCGCGCGCGGATCACCTTGCTCTGCGGTCCGGATTTCGAGGCGCTGCTGAAGCACTGCCCCTATTTCAACACGGTGGAATCCTCGCTCCAGGAAACCGCGCGCAAGAACCTGTTCGAACGCTTCAAGGCGGCGCGCGCCTCCGGCTTCAACATGGTCTACGATCTCGGCTCCGGCGAAGCCGGCAAGCGTCTGCGCTCGGGCATGCGGTTTTCTTCGACCAAGTGGATCGACGCCGCTCCCGACGATCCGGTGCGTCACCCGCTCGACGTGATGGCGGAAAAGCTGGGCGCGGCCGGGCTGGGTCCGGTCAGCTATCCCTACGGCGCAGCGCCGCATCCGGAAGCCGACTGGATCGATTTTCTGTCAAAGCGCTCCCGCACGCTCGAGCCGGCCTATTTCGGGCTGCAGGGGCCCTACGCCCTGTTCGCTCCGGCGGGCGACGGCGTGAAGCCGGCCCTGCGCTGGCCGAAGGAGCGCTGGGCCTCGCTGGCGCACGCCCTGATCGAGCGCGGCGTGGATCCGGTCATTGTCGGCGGACCCGATACCCGCGAGATCGGCCGTTATGTCCAGCACGTCACTCCGGGGGCGAAAGACCTGACCGGACGGGCCAATCTGGTTCAGCTCACGGGCCTCGGCCGCCGGGCGAATTTCGTCTTCGGCGAGGAGACGGAGCTTCTGCATCTGCTTGTCGCAGCCGGGGCGCCGGCGGTGGTGTTCCACCCCTCCGACACGCCGCCGGTGACGACCGCGCCGCGCGGTCCGGCCGCCACCGTGCTCATGCATGCGCCCACGCTCGCGCAGATTTCCGTCGGCGAAGCCGTGCAGGCGATGCGCTTCGCAGGCGGCTTCGCCAACGAACCCCAGGCCGCCTGACCGCGGCTGCGGCTGCGGCGGTGCGGGCGGCTTGATCCGTCCCGCCCGGACGGGGTATGCGCGGCATGCAGCTTCGCGCCGGTCCGCTTGATCCCCGCGCAAACTTCGCTGAAATCATTTATGCTGAATAAAGCCGGACCATCCGGCAGCAACCACGGAGAAGACGCATAGCACGACGTCCGCACGCCGCGCCGCCGCCCAAAAAAGAGGGCCCGCGCGTCAACAGGGAGATCCGCTCGCCGCGGGTGCTCCTGATCGACGAACAGGGTGAGAAGCAGGGCGAGATGCCCGTGGAGGCCGCGCTTGAAGCCGCCGCCGAAGCCGGGCTCGACCTGATCGAGGTGTCCCCGAACGCCGATCCGCCGGTCTGCAAGATCGCAGATTTCGGCAAGCTGAAATACCAGGCCCAGAAGAAGAAAGCTGAGGCGAAGAAGAAGCAGAAGACACAAGACATCAAAGAAGTCAAAATGCGTCCGAACATCGACATTCACGATTATGAAGTGAAAACCAAGTCGATGCGCCGCTTCTTCGAGGAAGGCGACAAGGTGAAGGTTACGCTCCGCTTCCGCGGACGCGAGATGGCGCACCAGGACCGCGGCGTGGACCTGATGAAGCGCGTCAAGGAAGACTTCGCCGACGTCGCCAAGGTGGAATTCGAACCGAAGGTCGAAGGCCGCCAGATGATCATGGTCATGGCCCCGCGCTGAGCCGCGGGGCCGCTCCCCCGGCCGGTGTCGCATATCCTTCATTACCCGTAAGCCGTGCATGGTCTTGGCGGCGGGCGGCGCTGCGGCCTATGCTGACGTCGTCAATCCGGGCACAGGGGGGCTTTCATGCGTCGTTTCATTATTTTCGGGGCGGCGCTCGCCGCTGCGTGCGGAGCCGCTCAGGCTCAGGACTATTCACTCGATCCGACCTACGGCGAGGCGAATCTCAGCGCCGGCTTCACGCCGGATCCCTATACGGTGCAGGTGACTTCGAGCGGATCGCGCGATGCGCGCGACCTCGGCGGGGACTGCCGCGGCTCCATCGCCAATGCGCCGGATTTCCGGCTGAACTACACCGCCGGCGTGTTCGACCTGACCATCGGGGTTGTGAGCGACAGCGACACCACGCTGGTCGTCAACGGTCCCGGCGGCGCGTGGTACTGCGACGACGACGGCGGCGAGGGCCTGAACCCGCTCCTGGAGTTCTCTGATCCGGCTTCCGGACAGTATGACATCTGGGTTGGCAGCTATAGCGAGGGCGATTACGCCGGCGCGACCCTGTCGATCTCGGAACTCGGCCGCACCGGCGCCGGAAGCGGCGCGGGCGCGCCCGACCTCTCCGCGCCGCCGGCCTTCGGCTCGGCGACCCTTGCAGCCGGCCATGCGCCCTATACGCTTTCGCTCACCTCAGGCGGTGCGATCGCCGCGAGCAATGTCGACGGAAGCTGCCGCGGCTGGATCGCGGAAGCAGCCGATTTCGAGCTGACCTACACCGCCGGCGCCGGCTCGCTCGTCATCGAGGCGCTGTCCTCAAGCGACACCACGCTGGTCGTCAACGGCCCTGACGGGACATGGTACTGCGACGACGACGGCGGCGAGGGCCTTGACCCGCGCCTTGTCTTCAACCCCTCGATGTCCGGCGTGTATGACGTCTGGGTCGGCAGCTACAGCGAAGGCGATTACGCCGACGCGACGCTGCGCATCACCAGCCCCGGGAAATAGGGCGGAAATCCGCCGTGTTTCAGGCCCGCGCGATAATCGTGCGGGCCTTTTTGCTTTAATTCGGCCACGCTGCCGCCTGATCGCGCCGTCAGGCTTCAAGCGGCAGTCAAAAGGGAGGGACGCCGTCATGTTCGCAACCGCCGCCGCAGCCGCCGTGCTGCTCGCCGCACTTCAGACCCCTGGATCCGCCCCGTCCTACGGGATGCTGAGCCTTGACGCCGGTTTCGCCGACGACCCGCGCGCCGTGCGGGTGCGCGCAGGCGGAGCGATCAGCGCCTATGATCTCGACCCGGCATGCTCGGGGTTCATCAGCGATGCGCCGACGCTGTCGGTGGATTACGCCGCCGGGGCGTTGCCGCTCTATGTTTATGCCGTCTCCGGCGACGATACGACGCTGATCGTGCGCATGCCCGACGGGAGCTATGCCTGCAATGACGACCAGTCAGGCTTCGACCCGGGCGTGGAGATCACCGATCCGCAAAGCGGACGCTACGACGTCTGGCTTGGCACTTTCGGGGCGGGCGTCGGCTATCCGGAGGCCACGCTGTCGGTCTCCGAGATCGGCTTCTCGGGCGAGAACCCCTACCGCATCGCGCTTGATCCCGGCGCCGAGGCCGCAACCCGCCTGCGTCTGTCCGCCGGGTTCCGCGACGATCCGCGCACGCTGACCGTCAGCGCGGGCGGGCGCGCGGAGATCGCGGCGACGGAAGGCTTCTGCGCCGGCTACGCCGATCCCGAACCGGACGTCGCGCTTGACTACGAGGCGGGCGGCTATCCGCTCTACATCGCCGCGCGCAGCCAGGGCGACACGACCCTGATCGTGCGCACGCCCGACGGCGGCTATGTCTGCGACGACGACGGCGCGGGCGATCTCAATCCCGGCGTCGCGTTTCGCGAACCCCAGTCGGGCGAATACCTGATCTGGACGGGAACCTATTCCGACGGCGACCGTCAGCCGGCCGAATTGCTGATTTCCGAACGCGGGCTGCTGGGCGAGGACAACTCGCTCGACGTTCTGCTGCCGGCCGTTTTCGGCGGCGAGCGGCTGCAAGCGCCCATGTCGCCCGATCCCTTCGCCGTCCGGCTCGAGGCCGGCGGGCCGGTGCGCGTCCAGCAGGAGATGCTGCCGGGCGTCGTCAGCTCGGGCTATTGCACCGGCTACGTGACCCGCGCGCCGAGCTTCGAACTCGACTGGAACAGCCGCGGACCGCTTTTCCTCTCCGCGATCGCGGCCAGCGACCTGACGCTGATGGTCAATGCGCCCGACGGCGGCTGGTGGTGCGACGACGACGGGGCCGGAGACCTGAACCCCGGCATCGTGTTCTCTGACGCCGAACCCGGCGTTTACGACATCTATGTCGGCGCCTACGGCGCGAGCAGCGCAGGCGAAGCCGCGGACCTCTTCATTTCGACGCGCGGCTTCGGGGAAAAGCCCGGCGATGCGGCGCTCGATCCGGACGCTCCCGCCAACCACGGCGCCCTGTCGCTTGCGCCCGGCTTCGACCCTTCGCTCGGAGAGCGGCAGGTCCAGGCGGGCGGTTCGATCGACGCGTCGCGATCGCCGGTCGGCCTGACCGATCCGCGCTGCCGCGGCTATGTGGATGCAGCGCCGACCCTCACGCTCGACTGGCCGGGTTCGCAGGGCTCTCTGCACGTCTACGCCGCCTCGCAGACCGACACCACGCTGCTCGTGCGGGGCCCGGACGGCGCATGGTCCTGCAATGACGACGATCTCGGCCTTGATCCGGGCGTGACGCTGAGCCCCTCTCCGGCGGGGCGCTACGCGATCTATCTCGGCACCTACGGCGAGGACGACGGCGGAGCGGCTGCGCTGACGATTTCCGAGCGCCCGCGGCCGCTGGAGGAGTAGGCTTGGCTGAGCGGCGCGGCTTGCCAAAGCCGCGCCGCGCCTGTAATTGCACGCCCTTCACCGGGTCAGGCGGGCCATTTCGACATGCCCTCCGACCCAGAACGCTCGATCCCAAGGGATCGGACCGCGCCATGCGGCGCATGATCAGGAGAGCAAAATGTCGAAGATGAAGACCAAGAGCGGCGCCAAAAAGCGCTTCAAGCTCACGGGTACGGGCAAGGTCGTGGCCGCCCAGTCGGGCAAGCGCCACGGCATGATCAAGCGCACGCCGAAGCAGATCCGTCAAAAGCGGGGCACCGACACCCTCGCCGCGC
>CAZLOV010000009.1:23157-34019 GCA_964561235.1 uncultured Caulobacterales bacterium | reverse complement strand
TCGTGTTCATGGGCATGGGCGAGCCGCTTTATGCGCTCGACAGCGTGTCGGACGCCATCGACGTGATCTCCGACGGCGACGGGATCGCCATCTCGCGCCGGCGCATCACGGTGTCGACCTCCGGGGTCGTGCCGAAGCTGCAGGCGCTTGGCGAGCGGACCGGCGCGATGCTGGCGATCTCGTTGCACGCGACCAACGATCCGCTGCGCGACGTGCTGGTGCCGCTCAACAAGCGCTATCCGATCGCCGAGCTGATGGAGGCGATCCGCAACTATCCCGGGCTGTCCAATGCGCGGCGCGTGACGTTCGAGTACGTCATGCTCAAGGGCGTCAACGACAGCCTCGCGGAGGCGCGCGCGCTGGTGAACCTGCTTCGGGGCGTGCCGGCCAAGATCAATCTCATCCCCTTCAATCCCTGGCCGGACAGCCCGTATGAATGCTCCGACTGGGACACGATCGAGGCCTTCGCCGAGGTCGTGAACCGCGCCGGCTACGCGAGCCCGATCCGGACGCCGCGCGGTCGCGACATCCTGGCCGCCTGCGGCCAGCTGCGCTCCGAGAGCCGGAAGCTCCGCGCCAGCGAACGCCGCGCCGCCGGACGGGGCGCTCAGCCCGCCTAGCAGGTTGCTGCTAACTCACTGAATCGGCGCCACGCTTCACCTGGGGTTAACCGCATCCGTGCCACGCCTTGCCGCTGACAGGCTTCACGCGGTGGGGACTTTGGCTGGACACTCGAAACTGACCGCCGTTCTGGCGCTCGCTCTTGTAGGCGGGTTTCCGCTTGCGGCTGTCGCGCTGTCGCCCCCTGCGGGCGACCAGGCCGCCGTCGCCTTTCCGCCGACCTGGAACGAGACCCGCATCCTTTCCGCCGTCGCGGAGGCCGACGCCCGTCTCGTGCGCTACGCCGCCGCGCCGGGCCTTGTCGTCGTCAGCGCCGATCCCGCCGCACAGGCGCGGCTCCGCGCAGCGGGCGCCTGGCTTGTCGCCGATCCCGTTCTCGCCGGCGGCTGCTTCACTTCAACAGACCCACAGGCCGCCGCCCCCGGCGCGGCCTATTCACGGAGCGTCTCATGACCCGTCTTGAGCAATTGCGTGCGAACTCCTCGCGCCTGCTGGTGATCCTGCTGTTTGCGGCGATCCCGCTCTACGCCCTCGTCGCGGTGTTTCGCTCTCCGGACAAGCTCATTGTCGGAACGCTGCTGCTGGGCGGGCTGGCGGGCCTGTCGCTGGCGGCCTGGCGAAGCGCCCCGGACAGCCTGCTGACGCGCGCAACGCTGGCGGCCTCCTGCGCGGGCCTGCCCGCGGCGCTGACCTATGCGCTCGGCGGCATGCAGTGGCAACTCGACATGCACATGACGTTCTTCGCCGCGCTTTCCTTCGCCGCGCTTCTGGTGTGCTGGCGCGCGCTGCTCTTCGCCGCGGGGGCCATCGCGCTCCACCATCTGTCACTGAACTTCCTGCTGCCCTACGCGGTTTTCCCTGACGGGCCCAGCTTCCTGCGCGTGGTGCTTCACGCCGTCGTGGTGGTCGCTCAGACCGGCGCGTTGATCTACATCACCAATGCGATCGCCTCAGCCCTCACAGGCGCGGACGAGGCGCTGATCGAGGCCGAGCGGGCCCAGGCGAAGGCTGACCAGCTCTACAAGGACAATCTCCAGCGCCAGGAGAAGGCCGAAGCCTCCCGCCAGGCGATCGAAGCGGTCTCCAACCGTTTCGAGCAGACGCTGCGCGGCGTGCTCGTCGAGGTTGGCGAAGCCGCCCGTCAGATGGACGCGCTCGCCGACCAGCTTCGAAGCGATGCGGCTGAAACCAACAGCGGCGCAGAAACCGCGACAAGCCGGGCGGACGACACCCGCGGCCATGTGGAAGCCGTCGCCTCCGCCGCTCAGGAGCTCGCCGCCTCGATCCAGGAAGTCACCCGTACGCTGACCTCCGCCGATCAGGTCGCGGAGCGCGCCGAAGGGGAAGCGGGCAAGGCCGGCGGCTCCATGGCGCAGCTGCGCGAAGCCGCCCGCGAGATCGAGGACATCGCCACGCTGGTTTCACAGATCGCCGAACAGACCAATCTGCTCGCGCTGAACGCCACCATTGAAGCCGCCCGCGCCGGGGAGGCCGGCAAAGGGTTCGCCGTCGTGGCCTCTGAGGTGAAGGACCTCGCCGACCAGACCGCGCGCGCCACCGGCGACATCCGCGCACGCATCGACGCCATGCGTCAGGCCGCCGACGAGGCCGACGGCGGACTGCGCCAGATCGCTTCGACGATCGGCGACGTGCGCGGCGCGTCCTCGAGCGCCCGCGGCGCGTTCTCCGAGCAGGCCAGTGCGACCGATGAAATTGCACGGCTGGCGGCTGACGCGGCCCAGTCCACCGCCGAAGTGCGCGAGCGCAGCGCCGAAGTGGGTCAGGCGGCCGGACGCACAGAGACTGTGGCAAGCAGCTTCGCCAGCGCCTCCGAGCAGCTCAAGGGAGCCTCGGGCCGGCTCAACGCCGCGCTCGACGAATTCCGCCGGGATCTCGAAGCCGCGGCCTAGGCTGCGCCTTCGGCCTCTTCGGGCGGCAGGCAGGCGTCGAGCAGCCGCCAGACCCCGTCCTCTCCGCGGCGGAAGCGGCAGGCGATGTGATCGCGCAGCGGATCGCCCAGTTCCGGTCCCCGGCTCGAGGGGTCCTGGAGACCCTCGAAGCGGCCGCGCGGCAGCACGTAGGTGATGCGTTCATCGCGGCTCAACGACCGGTCATAGAGGCAGAGCGGCGGCTGCATGAGCACCGTGCGCACGGCTTCATCGCCCATCCGGCGCCCAAAAAGGGCGTCGGCGAGGTCCGGATCGAGATCGCGAAGGGCTCCGGCGAGCTCCGCCGCTTCCGGCGCCAGAGCGTCGGCGAGGCCTTCCTCGTCATGGGCGACAATCAGGCCGAACAACGCGCGCTCCTCCGGCGTGGCGTCGCGGCAGGCGGGTTCGGGCTGGAACAGGCACCCGGACAGCCCGAGCCCCGTCAGGACCGCGGCGGCGGATATCGGACCAGTTCGGCGCATGCTCACACCCTCGCGCACAAAAACGGCGGCCGCGTTGCGCCGCCGCTTCTCCTAACGCAAACGGCGGACCAATGATATTCCGTCGCGGCCGCTTTCAAGTGCAGCCCGCGCCGGGCAGGCCGTCGACCCAGGCGGTGATCAGCGCCACGCCCTCCTCGTGCGCCACGGCCCGGCCGAGCTCGGGCATCATGATGTCTGCGCGGTCGCTCTCCATGCGGTGCACCAGGATCGACGCTTGCGCATCTCCCGGGACGACGCCGTGCAGCCGCCCGCCCGTGCCGCGGCCTGCTGCGATCGGCGGCTTGCAGAAGCCGAGCTGGGGCCCGGCCGGCGTCCACGGTTCCAGAAACAGGCCTGACGTGTCCGCCGGCCCGGTGCGCGAATGGCAATGGGCGCAGTTGATGTCGAGATAACTGCGCGCCTGGCCTTCCAGGAGCGCGCCGACGCGGATCTCGCCGTCGAAGGCGGCGGCGCGCGGGGCGTCCGCGGCGTCGGGACCGCCGCTCAGAAGGCCCGCCGCCCGCCAATGGTCGAGCTGGTTTTCCGGGCCGGACGCGTAAGCGAACGTCCGATTGAGATGGCGCGCCTTGGGACCGATCGGGCGCAGGCCGCCGGCGTTGGTGTCGGTGACGTGACAGCCTGCGCACTGGTTTATGTTCGGGGCGAGATAGGCGAGCGGCTGCGCCTCGCCCATGTCGGAGACGAGCATCAGGTCGACAAATGCGCCCGCACGCTGGAGCACGGCCTCGGTCTGCGCCTCGTTCCACACATAGGGCATCGCCTCCCAGCCGCCGTCCGCGCGCACCAGAATGCGCGTCTCGATCAGGCGAACCGCGTCCAGATCGAGGCCTTCGCCGTCGAAATGGTCCTCGAACCGGCCGCTTCGCGCGACGTGATCGAAACCTCCCGCCGCACGCGGATAGAAAAAGGTCTTGGTGATCACCGTTCCGACCGGAAAGTCGAAGGCGTCGCGCTCGGCGTACGCCGCGGGAGCCGCGCCGTCCGGCGTCCAGACCGTTCGCAGCTTGAGGGCGTAATCCGAAAACAGCGCGGTGTTGAGGTCGTAGGGCGTGACCCCTTCGGCAAGCTCAAGCCGGCCGCCGACGCGCACAAGCTGGCCCCACTCCGAGAGGGTCTCAGGCGGCGCCTCGAGGAAGGCCGACGGCGGCGGAGAAGCCGTCTCCGCCGAACAGGCCGCCGCGAAAAGCGCCGCAGCAGCCGCCAGCGGGCGGCGGATCAAAGCTCCAGCTCCACAGCCGGCCGTCGTTCATGGCTGCATTGGTGATCCTGCGTGACGACGCGCGGGTTGGAGAAGCCGCCCGGCCCGTCGGCGTTGAGCACCTCGGCGTCGGTCACGCACAGGCGCATGTCGGCGGGCAGCGCGCCGTCCACCAGCTTGGCCTCGTCGACATAACCGTCCCAGAGCACGTCCGGAATGCGTCCGGCGGGGCCGAACATGGCGATGCGAAGGGCTTGCAGTTCGAGGCCGTCGGGATTGCCGCCGCCGCCGTCATAGGCGTTGGAATGAATGTGGATGCGCTCTGGATAGGCGTCGAAATCCTCCGTGACTCCCAGTTCCGAAAACCCAGCGGAGTGCAGAGAGGCGATGATCACGTTTGCGGTGCGGTTGCGCGCAAGGCGGTTCTCGAAGATCTCGACGTCGTCGTTGGCGTTGATGATGATGCCCGTGCCCGCCGGCACGCTGGCCACGGGCGTGCCGGCATGCCCGAAATTCGCGGTGTTGTTCTCGAAGATGTCGTTGCGGAACACCCGCGTGCCGGATCCGGGACGCGGCAGGTTGGGCATGTTGAACACCAGGATGCCGCCGGTGTTGTTGGTCGCCACATTGCCGTAGACGTCGGCGTTGTTCGAGTTCTCGATCTCGATCCCGGCGACGTTGAACTCCGCGCGGTTGTTGCGCACCACGATATTGTCGGACTGGCCGACATAGATGCCCGCATCCGACGCGCCGATGGCGATGGAGTTCTCGATCAGCACATTGCGCGTCTGGACGGGGTAGAGCCCGTAGGCGCCGTTTTCGGTCGACGGACCATTCGTCCATTCAACGCGGACGCCGCGAATGACGATGTTCTCGCCGTCGGTGATCTTCACCGCGTCGCCGGCCGTGTCCTCGATGGCGAGGTTCTCCAGCGTGAAGTCGTCCGCGCCCGAGACCAGAAGCCCCTCCGCGCCCTGGCGCTGCGCGGCGAAGGACAGCACCGTGCGGTCCGCGCCCTGTCCGCGGATGGTCACGCCGTCGACGGTGAGCGACAGGCCGCGCTCGATCAGGAACACGCCTTTGGGGATCTCGATGACGTCGCCCGGCTCGGCGTCGAGCAGCGCGTTCATCAGGACCGCCTGGTAGTCCCGGTCCGCCCCGGAGACGTCGCGCGTCTGCGGTTCGTTTCCGCACGCCGCCAGCGCAAGCGCGCAAATCGCCAAAGCGGCGGTCTTCAACTGGATGGTCATGGCTCCTCCCCCGAGGCTGTATCCGCGGTCTTGCGCCGCGCCTGTCCGAGGCTGAACGATACAAAACGCCGGGCGCGCGCGCTACGCCGCACTCTGGCGGCCCGGCGCGCGGAGGTTTACGTAACGCCGAGCCGCTCAGCCGAAGGACCCGCCCCATGTTGCTGCACACCGCCAGCTGGCCTGAAATCGAAGCCTATCTCGAGCGCGCGAAGGGCGTCGTCGTTCCGATCGGCTCCACCGAGCAGCACGGGCCCAACGGCCTCTTGGGCACGGATGCGATCTGTCCCGAAGTGATCGCCCGGGAGGCCGGGGCGGAGGCGGGCTTTCTCGTCGCGCCGACCTTCAATGTCGGATCGGCCCAGCATCATCTCGGCTTTCCCGGCACCATGACGCTGCGGCCCTCGACCATGATCGCGGCCTTGAACGACTGGATCGACAGTCTGACGCGTCATGGTCTGACCCGGATCTACTTCCTCAACGGCCATGGCGGAAACATCAGCACGATGGACGCCGCCTTCGTGGAGAGCTACGCGAACTGGTCGCTGGACGCCGAGCCGTGCCCTTACGTGCTGCGCCAGCGCAACTGGTGGGAACTCCCCGGCGTCGGCGAGGTCTGCCGCTCGATTTTCCCGGTCGGAGACGGCAGCCATGCGACGGCTTCGGAGGTTGCCGTGACGTACTATGCGCATCCTGACGCGGTGAAGCGCGTCGAGATGAGCCCGAAGATCGCCCCGGAGGGCCGCTTCACAGACGCCGCGGACTATCGCCGTAACTTCCCGGACGGCCGCATCGGCTCCGATCCGTCGCAGGCGACGCCCGAGCTGGGCGCAAGGATCGTGGAGGCGGCCAAAGCCAGCCTCATCCGCGAGGTCGAAGTCTTCTTCCGCGGAAACGACTGAGCGTGAAGCTTCCGTGACGCGCTTTGAAGCGGGTCCGCCTTCGTCTACAGAGCAATCGCCCGGAAACGGGCGCTGCGATCATGGCGTACTGGAAGGGGACATTCCCATGAAGACGTTCAGCTTGCTCTGCGCCGGCGCTTCGGCGCTTGTTCTCGCCGCCTGCGGCGCGCCTGAGGCCTCCGAGACCGCAACGGCCGAGCCTGCGGGCGAGGCGGGCGCTCAGACCGCCCAAGCAACCGCTTCCGGGCCGGACAATGTGCGCGGCCAGGACAATGAAGAACTCAACATGGCCGCGCGCGCGGCATGCGAGGCGGTTTCGGACGGCCGAAACGCCGAGCCGCCGGTGGAGGGCGATTTCCTCGCCGCCGTACCCGCCGAGTCCGGCTTCGTCTATCGCGGCGCCGACGCGATCGTGCGCGCCGCCTGCACGCTGGACGGACAGCGCGAAAGCTGGGTGGTTCCGGTCGCGCAGCTGACGCTCGACCAGCGCACGGCCTTTGACTTCGCCATGGCGGATTTCATCCGTCACAACGCCCGCCGCGCCGACGACCGGCTGACGAGCGGCTTCTTTACGGCGCGCGACGGCGGCAACTGCACCATCCAGCAGGAGCGCGCGGTCATCGAGCCGATGTGCGAGGCGGCCCGGCTGGCCGCCGTTCAGCTGGAAGAAAACGCAGCCGCCCGGGCTCAGGAATAGAACGGCTCTGCGGCCGCCGCCTCCCGCGGCGGCCGCCCTTCGTGCTACAGGCCTGAAACCATGAGGCCTGAGCCCGTGAACTATTCCCCGGATCTGCCGGACGCGCATGACGCCGTGATCGACGTGCGCAGCCCCTCGGAATTCACCGAGGACCACATTCCCGGCGCGATCAACCTGCCCGTGCTCGACGATGACGAGCGCGCCCGGGTCGGAACCGTCTACAAGCAGCTCTCTCCGTTCGAGGCCCGGCGCATGGGCGCGGCGCTTGTGGCGCGCAACATCGCACGGGCGATCGAAGGCCCGCTGAGCGCCAAGCCGCCCGGCTTCTCCGCCGTCGTCTACTGCTGGCGCGGCGGCATGCGGTCGAACGCGTTCGCCCATGTCGCCGCACAGGTCGGCTGGCGGGTGCGGGTCATCGAGGGCGGCTGGAAGGCCTATCGCGCCCATGTGCGCGCCGCGCTCTATGACCGGCCGCTGGCGCATCGCTTCATCCTGCTGGACGGCGACACCGGTTCGGCCAAGACCGCCATCCTGCACGAGGCGCGGGCCCAGGGCGCGCAGACGCTCGATCTGGAAGGGCTGGCCAATCATCGCGGGTCCGCGCTCGGGCATTTCGAGGCCGATCCGCAGCCCGGTCAGAAGCGTTTCGAAAGCGCGCTCTTCGACGAGCTGAGGCGGTTTGATCCGGCTGTTCCGGTGCTGGTGGAGGCGGAAAGCAACAAGCTGGGCCGGCGGGTCATTCCCGCCAGCGTCTGGGCGGCGATGCAGGCCGCGCCGCGCCTGGCGATCGAGGCGCCGGTCGCCGAGCGCGCGCGTCACGCCGTGGCGAGCTATCGCGACATTGCCGGCGATCCCGAGATGCTTGCCGCCCGACTTGAACCGCTGATCCCGCTCCACGGCCGACAGTGCGTCGAGCGCTGGGCGGCGCTCGCCGCTGCAGGCGAGCTGGAAGCCTTCGCGCGCGCGCTGATCGAGGAGCACTATGACCCGGCCTATGCGCGCGCCCGCAATCGTTCCGATTTCAATCCGGCGCAGACCATCCGCGCCGAAACGCTCGCGCCCGACGCGCTGCCCGCGCTCGCCGCGCGGGTGATTTCAGCGGCGCTCAGCCTTGATTCGTCGCGCGCCGCAGAATGAGCCGCGACCCCCGCTCCGGCAGAATTCGACCGATGATCGCGCCCGGCGTCGGCGTTGCCGAAAGCGCGTCCAGGACGGCCGCCGCCTGATCCTCGCGAACCGCAGCCAGAAGCCCGCCGGCGGTTTGCGGATCCGCGAGGAGGTCCACGCGCGGATCGCCTGCGAGGTCGGCGTCGGCTTCCGCCTGCGCGAGGCGGGCGGCGTTTTCCGGCCACAGCGAGGAGCGCACGCCTGCCGCAGCGAGCTCAGGCGCGCCGGAAAGCAGCGGAACCGCGTCGACGGCCAGCTCCGCGCAACCGCGGGAGGCCTCCGCCAGGCTTGCAAGGTGGCCGGCCAGTCCGAAGCCGGTCACGTCGGTCATGGCCGCAGCCGTTTGCGCGAGTACGCGCGCCGCGGGCCCCGAGCTTGTTTCCATCGAGGTCAGCGCGGCGGCGACGTCGCGCCCGCGCGCTTGCCCGCGCATCTCTCCCGCCAGCAGCACGCCGGTTCCAAGCGGTTTGGTCAGGATGAGCACGTCGCCCGGCAGAGCGCCCGAGAGCCGCACCGGATCGCGGCCGTCCAGACCGCCAAGCACGGTGAAGCCAAGCGTGAGCTCGGCGCCTAGGCTGGTGTGACCGCCGATCAGGCCGGCGCCTTCCTCTGCAAGCACCTGCGAGGCGGCGTCGAGGATTTCATCCAGCGTGCGCCGTCTCAGCTCCGCAGAGAGCGGCGGCAGGATGAGATGCGCCAGCGCGGTTTGCGGCTCGGCGCCCATCGCCCAGACATCGCCCAGCGCATGAATTGCGGCGATGCGCGCGACGAGGCCGTAATCCAGCGAGAAAGCGGGAAAATGATCCGTCGTGACCACCTGGCGGCGAACCGGCTCGCCGGGCAGACGCAGCACCGCCGCATCATCGCCCGGACCCGTCTCCACATGCGCTCCGCGCGCCCGCGGAAGCCTGGCGAGCGCCCCGCGCAGCATCGCTTCGCCCGTCTTCGCGCCGCAGCCCGCACAGGGCGGCGCGCCCTCAAGCAGATCGGAAAGTCCGGAAGCGGCCTCGCGCGGAGCCTTGAGGCGCATGTCCATCTTGGGCGGTTCGTTCAGCCGCCGCATGAAGTTCTCGTCGATGGCGTTCTTCCAACGCCAGGCCCAGGCGCCCGTTGCGGCCAGTCCCCACTTCTCCGCCACGGCGCGCTTGCCCCCGAGGCTGACCAGCTTGAGATAGTCGCGCTGCGGCCGGAAGCGCCGTAGCGGCCGGCCTGCGAGCGCGGCGCGGAGATTTCCATGCAGCGCCTTGCCCGCACGCACGGCGAAGACGCCGGCCTTCTCGCGGGCCGCGCCCGCGATCTCCGCTGCGTCGCCTGCAGCAAAGACCGCTTCGTGCGAAAGACTGCGCAGGGTAGGCGCAACCGCCACATAGCCGTTTTCAAGCGCCAAGCCTGTCTGTTCGAGCCATCGCGGGGGACTTGCGCCCGCCGCCGCTGCGATGAAGCGCGCAGGCGCCGATCCGCCGGAGGCCAGAAGCAGCGCGCGCGGTTGGGAGCCCGCGGCACCGTCGCTGGTGATCACCCGCACGCCGGCGCGCGTCAACTCGCGCTCCAGCGCATCGCCCAGCGCCCCGGCCGCCTTGGGCGCAACCCGGTCGGCGCGCTCGACGACGCTGACGGACACGGCGCGGCCGTTGGCGGCCCGCTTGAGCCTGTAGGCCATGGCGAGGGCGAGTTCGCACCCGCCGACGCCGCCTCCGATGACGGCGGCTTCAGGCGGCTTTCCGGCTTCGACCTCCCTGATGAAGGCGTCCCAGGCGTCGGCGAAGGCGGGCATGGGTTTGGCGCCGCGCACCGGCGCATCGAAGCCGCCGGCGGGCGAGAAGCTGGTCACGCCGACATTGATGCTGGCGATGTCGAAGGCGATGACGCGCCCGCTTCCAAGCGCGACCGTGCGCAGATCGGGGTCAAGCCCGACGGCTTCGTCCAGAATCAGGCGCGCCCCGGCGTGCCGGGCCAGGCGCACCAGATCGATCTCCAGCTGTGCGCGCGTGTAATGGCCCGCCACATAGCCCGGCAGCATCCCTGTATAGGGCGCGGCCGGGCCCGGATTGATCAGCGTGAGCCTCGCGCCCGGCAGCGGCCGCATCGCCCAGCGGCGCAGCATCACCGCGTGGGCGTGACCGCCGCCGATGAGCACAAGGTCTTTTGTGGCGGGATAAGCCGGGCGCATGACGCGCTTATGGACGGGCTCGCGGCGGGAACGCAATGCGGCGCGCTGGCTGCCGCGGCGGACGGAGGGGTTGTGCGCGCGGGAAGAAGCCGCACTCTTGCGCGAACCGTTGACGCCGCCGTTGCAAGGGGAGAAGCGCCATGATCCAGGAAGTCCAGGTGCGCCGCGCCGGCATTGGCGAGGCGCGGCTCGGCGCCCGGCCCGAACGCGCGCTCGAGCCCGGCGAGATCGAGGTGGCGGTGCGGGATTTCGCGCTTACGGCCAACAATGTCACCTACGCCGCATCCGGTGAGATGATCGGATACTGGAAGTTCTATCCGGCCGCGCGCGATGCGCAGGCATGGGGGATCGTTCCAGTCTGGGGTTTCGCCGAAGTGGTGCGGTCGCTCGATGAACGGTTCTCGCCCGGCGAGCGGTTCTGGGGCTTTC
>CAZLOV010000009.1:14856-23147 GCA_964561235.1 uncultured Caulobacterales bacterium | reverse complement strand
ATGGCCGAGCGCACCATTCTCAGGCCTGGCGCGCGCACCCGTAACGGCTTCGTCGACGACAGCCCGCACCGGCGGGAACTGCCCGCGCCCTACAACCACTATGCCCTGACCGCAGCGGAGCCCGAAGCCCTCGCCGCGCTGGCGGATGAGCGCTCGCTTTTGCTGCCGCTCTTCTTCACTTCGTTCGTGCTGGCGGACTTCCTTGAGGATAACGGCTTTTTCGGCGCAGAGCGCGTGATCGTCGGCAGCGCCTCGTCCAAGACCGGTTTCGGCACGGGCGCCTATCTCGCGGGCAAGGGCGTGGAGCGCATCGGCCTGACCTCTGCTGGAAACCGCGCCTTCACCGAGAGCCTCGGCTATTTCGACCGCGTCGACGTCTACGACGACATCGACGCGCTGGAAGCGGGCGTCGCCAGCGTCTTCGTCGACATGGCGGGCTCCGCGGCGATCCGCAGCGCCGTGCATCACCGGCTCGGCGATGCGCTGAAGGCCTCCATCGCCGTCGGCGCGACGCACTGGGACGATTTCGCCGGAGGACAGGACCTCCCCGGACCGAGACCGCAATTCTTCTTCGCCCCCGCCCAGATCATGAAGCGGGAGACGGACTGGGGCCGCGGCGAACCGCAACGGCGTGGACAGCAGGCCTTCGCCGAACTCGCCGCCTCTGCGCGCGAACATGTCGCCATCGAGCGCCGAACCGGCCCCGAGGCGGTGCGAGACGCCTACGCCGCCATGGCGCGCGGCGAGATTCCACCGGCGACCGGCCTGATCCTCAGTTTCGGCTGAACGCCGGCGAGGCGCCGGCGCGCGGCTTTTCGAAGACGATGACGCGGGCGTCGAAGCCTGTCCGGGCGCGAAATCTAAGACGACTATGCGACATCTTGGCCATACCCCGGGGGAAAGCTGGCGCCTCGCCGCGCTTCGCGTTCCATTAATCATGACAACATAACGTCACGATATTAATGTCGTGCTGTCAGCAAGGCGCCGGCGCATGAGATGCCGCGTCTGACCGGGGAGGTACAGTTGAAGCATTCGTTCAAGTCGGCCGCGCTGTGCGCGTCCGCCATCGCTACGGGATTCACCGGCGTCGCCGCTGCCCAGCAGGACGTCATCGTCGTCACCGCGCAAAAGCGCGAACAAACCCTTCAGGAAGTGCCCATCGCGGTGTCGGTCATCCAGGCCGAGACCATCGCCGATGCCCAGATCGTGGACGCCCTGGACCTGCAGTCCGTGGTGCCGTCGCTTCGCGTCAGCCAGCTCGAGCGCAGCTCGAATACGACCTTCATCATCCGGGGTCAGGGCAATGGCGCGAACAACCCGGGCATCGAGCCCTCCGTTGCCGTTTACATTGACGGCGTGTTCCGTCCGCGCGCCGGGTCGGTGCTGTCCGACCTGATCGGGATCGAGCGCGTCGAAGTCCTGCGCGGCCCGCAGTCGACCCTGTTCGGCAAGAACGCCACCGCAGGCGTCGTGAACATCGTCACCGAGGCGCCCGAATTCGAGTTCGGCGGCACGGCTGAAGTCGGTTTCGGCAATTACGGCCAGAACATCGTGCGCGGCCGGCTGACCGGTCCGATCAGCGAAAACGTCGCCTTCTCCGTCACCGGCAGCTTCAACCAGCGCGACGGCTATTTTGAAAACCTCGGCGAAGGCGGTGATTTCAACGGCCGCGACCGCTGGGCGATCCGCGGCCAGATCTTTGCTGCGCCGACGGAAAATCTCGAGCTGCGTTTCATCGCGGATTATGACGAGATCAACGAGCAGTGCTGCGGCACCGACCGGGTCATCGACGGGCCCGCCGGCCCGGTGATCCGGGACATTCTGGGCGGGCAGACGTCCGGCTCGAACTTCGACTACGTGATCGCCACCGATTTCGCCAACGAGAACCGCGTTGAGAATTCGGGCGTCTCGCTTCAGGCGGACTGGGATCTCGGCCTCAACATGACGCTGAGCTCGATCACGGCGTATCGCGAGTACAACGACTTCATCGATTATGAAGGCGACTTCACCACGCTTGAGCTTCTTGGCGAAAACGTCCGCGGGCTCGACGTAGGCACCTTCACCCAGGAGCTCCGGCTCGTCGGCAACTGGAACGACCGCGTCGACTATCTGATCGGCGGCTTCTACTCCAACGAGAATATGGAAGTGGAAGACGCGCGCATCTATGGGGAAGACGCGCGCGCCTATGTCGACATCCTCACGGGCGGCGCGCTGGCGCTGTTCGAGACGCCGCTCGGCTTTGCGCCGAATACCTTCTACGCGGCCGGAAACGGCACCCGCTTCGAGGCGGAGCAGGACGACCGGCAGTTCCAGCTCTTCTCACAGTTCGACATCAGCCTGACTGACAGCCTCGTGCTCACGGGCGGGATTGCATACTTCCAGTCGGACAAGGAAGTCGACTTCACCGACGTCACGCGGACCAATCCGTTTTCGGACCTCAACCTGGTCGAGCTCGGCCTTGGCCAGTTCCTGCAGAGCGCGGGCGTCAATCCCAACGACCCCGCCCAGGTGGGTGCGTTCGCCGCCGCCCAGCCGGCGATCTTCAACGCTTTCATCAACGCCTCGACGACCTTCAACACCACCGCGCTCAACAATGGCGGCGTTCTCGTCAACGGCGTCGTCGTCGATCCGAACACCGGCCTGCCGCTGGCCAACCCGCTTCTGGATTTCTTCCAGCAGGGCCTGCAGCCGCTTGGTGCTCTGACGCCGTTCCCGAACTCGGTGGAGGATGGCGAGACGAGCGACAGCGACACCCCGTACACGGTGCGTCTCGCCTGGGATGCGACCGACCGGACGAACGTTTACGTTTCCTATGCGCGCGGCTTCAAGGCCTCGTCCTGGAACCTCACGCCGGACACCCGTCCGGACAGCGCCGACATCGCCGCGCTGCGGGCCTCGGGCGAACTGGCCGCGGACAACGCGCTGGGTCTTCCGACGGTCGTCACCACGGCGGAAGCGCTTGGCGTGGCCGGCAATCAGCGCTTCGCACGGCCGGAGATCACGACGACGCTGGAAGTGGGCCTGAAGACGCGGTTTTCGTGGGGCTCTCTGGATCTGGCGATCTTCGATCAGAAGATCGAGGACTTCCAGTCGTCGGTCTTCCAGGGCGCGGGCTTTGCAGTCATCAACGCGGGCGAGCAAAGCTCGTTGGGCGTCGAGTTCGACAGCACCATCACCCCGCCGCAGATCCCCGGCCTTTCGCTCTTCCTCTCCGGTCTCTGGATCGATGCGGAGTATGACAGCTTCCCCGGCGCGCCGGTGGTCACCGGAAGCGCGGTGGATCTCGCCGACGGCGTGGCCAACGGCATCGGCGACCTCTCCGGCGCCGAAGTGGCCGGAATCGCGCCGTTCTCGGGATCGTTCGGGGCGGAGTACCGCCGCGACACCTCGTTCGGCGAAGCCTTCATCCGCGGCGACTTCCAGTATGAATCCGAAGTGCGCCTGCTGGAAAACCTGCCTGAGGAGATCACCCGACAGGTCAGCACGCTGAACATGTCCGGCGGCGTGAACTTCAATAACGGGCTGGAAGTTCTTGTCTGGTCCCGAAATCTCAACAATGACGAGTACTACACCTCCGGGTTCCCGACGACGCTTCAGGGCGGCTCCTTCTCGGCCTATCCGAACCAGCCGCGCACCTATGGTGTGACCCTGCGCAAGCAGTTCTAGTCGCGGCCTCCATTCGCAGAGGGAAAACCCCGTCGGTCCGCCGGCGGGGTTTTTCTTTTCGCCGCGCAACGGGCGCAAGCGCAGCCGCCATGAAACAGATTGCGCAGGCGCAGCATTGCTGTATGGTCTCGACCGAACGCCCGGCCGGCGTAGACGGTTCGCGTCCCCTGCAATAGCGGATGCGCGCTCGCGGCGGGCTTGGACGGCGCATCAACGCCGGTCCCGACGCGGCCTCAGGCTGCGGTCCCTCACCGGATGCCGCTCTACGCGGGCCTCCCCCGACATCAAGACGCCGCGCACGCGCGGCGCGCCGCAAGGGCCATCCGGCCCATGCGGATCATGAAAGCGATTTCCTTGACCCGTTTTTCCGATCTCGGCCTTGCCGAGCCCGTCCTGCGCGCGGTGACCGCCCAGGGTTATGAAGCGCCCACCAAAATCCAGGCGGCGGCCATCCCGCATCTGATTTCCGGCCGCGACCTCGTCGGCATCGCCCAGACAGGCTCCGGCAAGACCGCCGCTTTCGTGCTGCCCATGCTGCACGAACTCGCCTCCAATCCCGCGCCGCTGAAGCCCAAGCGCGCGCGGATGCTGATCCTTGCGCCCACGCGCGAGCTCGCCGCCCAGATCGCGGACAATGCGAAGACCTACGCGAAGAACATGCGCTGCCGGATGGCTGTCGTCGTCGGCGGCGTGAAGCCCGGGCCGCAGATACGAGCCATGGCTCCCGGCGTGGACATTCTCGTCGCGACGCCCGGACGCCTTCTCGATCACGCCGGCTCAGGCGCGCTCAGCCTCGACAGCGTGGAGTGCGTGGTGCTGGACGAAGCCGACCAGATGATGGATCTCGGCTTCATGCCGGCCATCCGCCGCATCATGTCGTCCCTGCCCAAGCAGCGCCGCACAGTCCTGTTCTCGGCGACCATGCCGAAGGAAATCCGCGGACTTGCGGACTCTTTCCTGTCGGACCCGGCGGAGGTCGCCGTCGACCCTGTCTCCCGCCCTGTGGAGCGGATCGACCAGACGGTCATCCACGCCGAGCGCGAGGACAAGCGCGCCCTGCTCGTCGAGTTGCTGGCGGATGTCAGCGTCACGCGCGCGATCGTGTTCACCCGCACCAAGCGCGGCGCGGACCGGGTTGCGCGTCATCTCGACGGCGCAGGCGTAAAGGCCGCTGCGATCCATGGCGACAAGAGCCAGAACCAGCGTGAGCGCGCGCTTGACGCCTTCAAGGCCGGCCGCACGCCGGTGCTCGTCGCCACCGACATCGCGGCGCGCGGCATCGACGTGTCCGGCGTGTCCCATGTCGTCAATTTCGAGCTGCCCAACGTGCCTGAGGTCTATGTCCACCGCGTCGGACGGACGGCGCGCGCAGGCGCGGACGGTGTTGCGATCACGCTGTGCGAAGCCGCCGAACTGCCTTTGCTCAAGGATGTCGAGCGCCTGATCGGCTTCCGGCTTGAGGCGATCGGCGAGCCTGACGAGGACGCATTGCGCGCCGCCCAGGCCGCCGCGAAGCCTAAGAAAAAGGGCCGAAGCAGCGGGCAGGGCCGCCCTGCGCGCCATGCCGCCGCCCAATCCGGGCCGAAGCCGTCTCCGGACGCACCTGGCCAGCAGACGTCATCGAAGAAGCCCCATCGCAAGGGGCCGTCGCCGGTCAAGGCTGACGGCGCGAAAAAGCGCCGGCGCAACCGGCGCCCGAAGCCGCAGGCGGTCCAGTCCGCCGCCTGATCGCCTAGATCTGCCCCGCCTTCGCCGCGCGCGCCCCATAGCCTCTGGCCCAGGGCGCCGCGGTGAGGCCATGCAGCAGCACGCTCAGAAGCACGGTGGCGACCACCACCGGGAGCAGCTGGGCTTTGTGCTCGATCTCGGCCTCTTCAAGGATCAGAAGCGCAAACAGGATCGAGGCGATCCCGCGCGGGCCGAACCAGCCAAAAAAGGCGGCGGTCTCAAGCCGGACGCCCGATCCCGCCAGCGACAGTCCGATCGGGACCATCCGCACCACCGTCAGCGACAGGACCGCATAGAGGAAGCAGAAAGCTGTGAAGGCGCCGTAAGCCTCAGCAAACAGGCCCGCGCCGAAGACGAAAAAGGTCACAAGGACCAGCGCCTGGCCTTCATTCTCCATGAAGCGAAGCAGGCCGCTGCATCGCTCGCCGATGATCGAGCCGATCGTCATGCCGGCGATGAATGCAGCGATCAGCCCGTTGCCGCCGATCGCTTCCGCCAGCGAGAAGGCCATAAGCGGCACGACAAGGATCGCCGCGCCTTCATAGTCTTCCGCAAGCCAGTCGCGCTTCGAGGCGAACTCGATCAGCCGGCCCGCTGAAAACCCGGCGGCAACCCCCGCAAGCGGACCGAGCGTGACCTGCAGGCCTGCAAAGGCAAGCCATTCGCCCAGCGGACGGGATCCGTCCATGCCCGACATGCCGCTGGCGAACGCGGCGAAGACCAAAACCACCGGCAGGGCGATCCCGTCATTGAGCCCGCTTTCGACGTTCAGCGTGGTGCGCGCGGGCTCGGGAACGCGTGTGTCTGTGACAACGGCCTGTCCCAGGGCTGCGTCGGTCGGGGCGAGAATGGCGGCCAGCAGCGCCGCTTCCCAGGGCGTCCACTCCGGAAACAGGAGCAGGCTGGCGCCCGTGCCCGCGAGGATGGTGAGCGGAAGGCCGGCGCCCAGCATGCGAAGCGGCAGGGCGTATTCGCTCCTGAGCTTGCGCACGTCGATCTTCGCTGCGTCTGAAAACAGGACGAGCACCAGCGTGATCTCCGCAAGCAGATGGATGCCGCCATGATCCAGATCGAGATCGATCCAGCCAAGAACCGGCGGGCCTGCGAAAATACCGAAAGCGCTGAAGATCATCGGCGCGGTCAGGACGCCCCCTTCGATCCGTTTCGAGACGCTGGCGAAGACCAGAAGGCCCGCGCCGAGCAGCAGGAGGCCCGTCATGTCCATGGATGATGCGTCCCTTGATGGTGTCCCAGCCGCTTCCCTTTGGGCCGCAGCGCCATCGAGGTCAAAGCAAGCCGTTCGCACGTATGCGTGAGGCTGCTGCGGATCGCCGCAGGGTCCCGGGCGTCATGCTCTTGAGGTTGAAGCCGGATGTCCGCCCTGCAATCACCTGGCCTGACACACGGACATTTTGAGGAGCCCGCCCGTGCCCGACGCCGCCGCCCGTCCGTCCGCCGCCGATCTGAGCGGTCTTGAAACGCTGTTTGCGCCTCGCGCCGTTGCCGTCGTCGGCGCCGGGCGCGACCCGAAAAGTGTCGGCGCGGTCGTGATGCGCAATCTGCTCGGCGGCGGGTTCAAGGGGCCGGTCATGCCGGTCAATCCGCACGCCCAGGCGATCGAGGGCGTGCTTGCCTATCCCGATATCGAGCGCTTGCCGGCTACGCCTGATCTGGCGGTGGTGTGCACCCCAGCGGTCACGGTTCCCGGCGTGATCGATGCGCTGGGCGCGAAGGGGTGCCGATCGGCGGTCATCATCTCGGCCGGTTTTTCCGAGGCCGGCGAAGAGGGGCGCGCGCGCCAGAAGGAGACGCTCGAAATCGCCCAGCGCCGCGGCATGCGCCTGATCGGCCCGAACTGCATGGGCGTGATCGCGCCCGGCTCGTCGCTCAACGCCAGTTTCGCCCACCGCCACGCGCCGGCAGGCGGGATAGGCTTTCTGTCCCAGTCCGGTGCGGTTCTGACCTCGGTGCTGGACTGGGCGGCCGATCGCGGCGTGGGCTTTTCGGTGATGGCCTCCATGGGCGCCATGGCGGATGTCGATTTCGGCGACATGATCAGCTGGCTCGCCAAGGACGCCGCGACGCGCGCCATCCTGATCTATGCGGAACAGATCACGGATGCGCCCAAATTCATGGCGGCCGCGCGCGAGGCGGCCCAGCTCAAGCCGGTCATCGCCATCAAGCCCGGCCGGCACGCCGAAGCCGCCGAGGCGGCCTTCTCGCATACCGGCGCGCTGGCGGGCGCCGATGCGGTCTATGACGCGGCCTTCCGGCGTGCGGGCGTGCTGCGCGTGGAGACGCTCGACGGCTTGTTTGAGGCCGCCGAGATCCTCTCGCGCGAGATCCGCTGGCGCGGCGAGCGCCTGGCTGTCCTCACCAATGGCGGCGGGGCGGGCGTGCTCTCGGTCGACAGCCTGATGGACCGCGGCGGGCAGCTTGCGCATCTCCAGCCCGCAACGATTGAAAAGCTCAACGGCGTGCTGCCGAAGACCTGGAGCCATGGAAACCCGGTCGACATCATCGGCGACGCGCCGGGCAAGCGCTACGCGGATGCGCTGCGCCTTCTCGAGGCGGATCCGGGCGTGGACGCGGTGCTTGCGCTGAACTGTCCGACCGCCATCGCCGACAGCGACGACGCTGCGCGCGCCCTGCTGGAAGTTCGCGGCGACACGCCGCTCATCACCTGCTGGCTTGGCGACGGCGCGGCGAGGCCGGCGCGCGAGCGCTTCGAAGCCGCCGGCGTGCCCACCTACGAAACCCCCGTGCAGGCTGTGCGCGCCTTCTCGCTGCTGGCGCGTCATCATCGCGCGCTCGCCGCCATGCAGCATGCGCCCTCGGCCGGCCCGACCGTGGCGCCGGAGCGCATCGAGGCGGCGCGCAAGCTGGTCGATGACGCG
>CAZLOV010000009.1:0-14846 GCA_964561235.1 uncultured Caulobacterales bacterium | reverse complement strand
ATTCGAGGCCAAGAGCCTGCTTGATCTCTTCGAGATCCCCGTCGTGCCCACGCGCGTCGCCGCGACGCCGGAGGAAGCCGCAGAGATCGCCGAGGCTCTGGGGTATCCGGCTGCGGTGAAGATCGTGTCGCCCGATCTTTCCCACAAGACCGACGCCGGGGGCGTTGCGCTCGATCTCAAGGACCGCGAGGCCGTGCGCGCGGCTGCCGCGCGCATGCTCGAAGTCATCCCGCAGCGCGCGCCGGAGGCGCATCTGGAGGGCTTCGCCGTGCAGCCGATGGCCTCCATGCCCGGAAGTCACGAACTGATCGTCGGGCTGGTCGCCGACCGGGTTTTCGGCCCGGTGGTGCTGTTCGGCCAGGGCGGCACCGCCGTCGAGGTCATTGACGACAAGGCGCTGGGCCTGCCGCCGCTCAATGCGGGACTGGTCGAGGAGATGCTCTCGCGCACCCGCGTGCACCGCTTGCTGAAGGGTTATCGCGACCGCAAGCCCGCCGATATCGACGCGGTTTCGCGCGTGCTTGTCCGGCTGGGCGAGATGGCGCTTGCAATTCCCGAGGTGGTCGAGCTCGACATCAACCCGCTCTGGGCGAATCCCGACGGCGTTCTCGCGCTTGACGCCCGGGTGCGGCTGGGCGCGCCGTCCGCGCCGCCGGCGATGGGCTGAGCGCGCCGCCGAAGCGGCGCCATGTCGCAGCCGGGTGTCACGCCGCCGTCAAAAGCCGCCCGTAAATCCGTTCAGCGAAAGAAGCCATGCCGGAGTCCCGCGCCTTTCATGCCCGCGCTTCTCGACCTTTCCGGCAAGACCGGGCTTGTCATCGGCGTCGCCAACACCGCCTCGATCGCCACCGGCTGTGCGCGCGCGTTTCACGCCGCCGGCGCGCGGCAGATCCTGACCTATCTCAACGCGAAGGCGGAGCCGCATGTTCGCCCCGTTGCGGAATCGGTGGGCGCAGACGCCCTGCTGCCGTATGACGTGACCGAGCCCGCGCAGCTCGACGCGCTGGTGGAGGCGGTCGCGGACCGTTTCGGCGGGCTCGATTTCATGCTGCATTCCGTCGCCTTCGCGCCGAAGGACGACCTGCACGCCCCGGTGATCGACTGCTCGGCGGAGGGCTTCGCCCAGGCGATGGACGTGTCCTGCCATTCCTTCATCCGCACGGCGAAGGCGCTTCTGCCCCTGCTCCGGCCCGGCGCCTCGCTCCTGACCGTGAGCTATTACGGCGCGGAAAAGGTCGTCGATCATTACAACGTCATGGGCCCGGTGAAAGCGGCGCTGGAGGCCAGCGTGCGCTACATGGCGGCCGATCTCGGGCCGCGGAACGTGCGCGTGAACGCGCTCTCGCCCGGCCCCATCGCAACGCGCGCAGCGTCCGGCATCGCGTTCTTCGACGCGCTGATGGATGAGGCGGCGAGCCGCGCGCCCGAACAGCGTCTCGTCACCATCGACGAGGTGGGCGCGCTGGCCGCCTTCCTTGTCTCGGGCGCGGCTTCCGGCGTCACCGGCGGAGTGCATTACGTCGACGCCGGCTACAATGTGATGGCCTAGGCGATGAGCGCGCGTCTTCAGTCCACCCCTGCGCGCGATCTCAGCCCCGGCGACGAGGCGCGCCTGACCCGCACGCTGACCGCCGCTGACATCGCCCTGTTCGCGGCGGCGACGGGGGACGTCAATCCCGCCCATCTCGATCCGGCCTACGCCAACGACACCCTGTTTCACGGCGTCATCGCCCATGGGCTCTGGGGCGCGGGCCTGATCTCGGCCCTGCTCGGCGTCAAGCTCCCGGGCCCCGGCACGATCTATCTCAGCCAGACGCTGAGCTTCCGGCGGCCGGTGAAACCCGGTCAGACCGTGGAGGCCTGCGTTCGCGTCAAAAGCGTCGACGCCGCAAGCCGGCGCGTGGTGTTCGACTGCGAGGTCGCCGCCGACGGCAAGGCAGCGATTACGGGCGAGGCTGAGGTGCTCGCTCCGGGGGACGCGCTCTCGCTTCCGGAGCCGCTGCGTCCGGATGCGCGCCTGCACGAGCGGCCCGAACGGCTCGCCGCTTTCGCGCTTGCAGATGGTCCTGACGCGCCGGAGTCCGGCGAGACGCAAGGTGCGGCCTGGCTGGTCGACGCGCCCGCTGCGCCCGGGCTGCTTCTGTTCGTCTGCGGCCCGCAGGCTGCGTGGGAGCCGCTGGCGCGCGCCGCCGGCCTTGATCCCTTGCGCGCGGCGGACGCCTCGCCGGATGCGCTCGCCGCCTGCGCGCGCGAGGACGGCCCGCAGGTGATCCGCTGCGCGGAGGCCGCGATCGCGCACCTTCTCGCGGAAACGCTCGATCAGCTTGGCGGCGCGGCCGCCAGCGCCTTCCGCCTCACTTCCGCAGGGGCCGCCGCTTTGCCCGGCGACGACCCCGAGGGTGTGGAGACCGCCGCTGCGCGCGCGCTCGCGCGCCTGTCCAGACTGGAGACCGCCTCGTGATCCCGCCTGATTTGATCCTCGCCGCCAACCCGGAACTCGACGCCAAGATCCGCGGGGACGGCTTGCGGCCCGCCAATGAAAACGCCGCGGATCTCTCCGGAGGCGGCGAGGACCGGTCGTGCATCGACCAGCGCGAGGTCGACCGCACCGGGCGCGGCTTCAGCTCGATCCAGCTCGATCAGCGCGCCCGTGCGGCGATGGCGCGCGCAACCGGCGGCTTGTCCCTGCCGGCGCTGACCGTGGCGGCCACCGACTGGGCGGTCCACGCCGCCGCTTCGCCCGGCCTGATGGCCGACATGGCGCTGCAGGGGCTCAAGAATTCAGCAGCGCTTGCGAATTTTGCGTTTGGAAGCCTCGCGGCGCCCGCCTCCGTCCGGCAGCCCGCGCCGCGTGATCCGCACGACCGGCGTTTCCATTCCGAAAGCTGGGACCGGTTTCCCTATTCGCTGATGTCGCAGGCTTTTCTGCTGACCGAAGCCTGGTGGGACCGGATGGCGTCCGAAGCGCCCGGCATGGACCGAGATCACGCCGACAAGGCGCGCTTCTTCGCTCGGCAGGCGCTCGATGCGATGTGCCCGGCCAACCAGCCCTGGCTGAATCCGGAAGTGCTCGAAACGACCATCGCCCAGAACGGCGGAAACCTGGTGAAGGGGCTCAAGACGCTCGTCAACGACATGGCGGCCGCCTCCGGTGGAACGCCGCCGGATGTCGACGATCATTTCAGGGTCGGCGAAGAGGTTGCCTGCACGCCCGGGAAGGTTGTCTTCCGCAACCATCTCATCGAATTGATCCAGTATGACCCGGCGACCCCGGAGGTCGACGCCGAGCCGGTGCTGATCGTGCCGGCCTGGATCATGAAGTACTACATCCTCGATCTGTCCCCGGAGAACTCGCTCGTGCGGTGGCTGACCGCGCAGGGCAAGACGGTCTTCATGATCTCCTGGCGCAATCCGGACGAGGATGACCGCGACCTCACCTTCGACGCCTACCGGCGTCTGGGCGTGATGGATGCGGTCACCGCAGCGCTTGACGCCAGCGGCGCCGACAGGCTGCACGCGGCGGGCTACTGCCTGGGCGGCACGCTTCTGGGCGTGGCGGCGGCGGCGATGGCGCGCGACGGCGACGACCGGCTGGCGAGCCTGAGCCTTTTCGCCGCGCAGCTCGACTTCACCGAAGCGGGCGAACTCAAGCTTTTCATCGGCGAGAGCGAGATCGCCATGCTCGAGGCGCTCATGGACGAGCGCGGCTATCTCGACAGCCGCCAGATGGCGGGCGCGTTCCACATGCTGCGCTCCAACGATCTCGTCTGGACCCGGATGGTCCACGACTACTTCCTCGGCCGCTCGCGCCTGCCTGTCGACATCATGGCCTGGAACGCCGACGCCACGCGCATGCCCGCCGCCATGCACTCGGAGTATCTGCGCCGCTTCTTCCTGCACAACGATTTCGCGCGCGGCGCCTACAAGGTGGACGGCCGCGCGGTGATCTTCTCCGATGTGCGTTGCCCGGTCTTTGCGGTCGGCACCACCAAGGATCACGTCGCGCCCTGGCGATCGGTCTTCAAGATCCATCAGCTCGCCGACACCGAGGTGACGTTCGCGTTGACGACGGGCGGGCACAACGCCGGCATCGTCTCCGAGCCCGGCCATCCGCGCCGCAGCCACCAGATCGCAACGCGCGCCGATCTCGACCGGTACGCCGACGCTGACGAGTGGATGCGTGAAGCGCCCACCCTCGAAGGTTCGTGGTGGCCTAGCTGGCTGGCCTGGATGAACGCGCGCGCCGACGCTGCGAAGGTTCCCGCCCGCACGCCGCAGCGCGCAGCGCTCCCGGCAGCCTCGACCCTTCCCGCCGATGGCGAACTGCCCGCGGCTCCGGGCGACTACGTGCGGATGCCCTAAGCCCGCCTCAGGCCGCCGCCGCGCCCATTCGGGCGCGGCGGTGACGCAGCCGGATCGTGAATTTGTGGCCTTCCTCGATCGCGAGGAAAATGAGCGCCGCCGCGAGCAGTTCGAGGAATTCGTACGGACCGACCGGCTGGAAGCCGAGCACGTCGCGCAGGCCCGGCGTCTGCATGGCGAGCAGATGGACGATCAGCGCCGCCGGCGTGGCGATCGCGAGGAAGCGATTGGTCGTATACGGAATCCGGAACAGCGAGCGCCGCTCCGACTGGCTCGACAGGGCGTGCATGTTCCCGAACAGCACCATCAGCAAAAGGGTGAGGTTCTGCGCGGCGGCGTGATCGAGCCCGCGGTGCAGCGCGTCCTGATAGACCCAGAAGGCGATGGCACCCATCGCGGTTCCCGCAACGAGGATATGCTCGATGATGTGGCGCTCGAAAATCGGTTCGGACGGCTTGCGCGGTCGCTCCTCGAGTTCGTCGCCCTCCTTGGGCTGGAAGGCCAGCGCGACGTCCTGCATGCCGTTGGCGACAAGATTGAGCCAGAGCAGCTGAACCGCCGTGAGCGGCATGGGCAAGCCGGCGAGCACCGTCAGGAAGAAGAGCAGAAGCGCGGAGAAGCCCGTGGCGGTCAGCAGGCTGATCACCTTGCGGATATTGTTGTAGACGATCCGGCCCTGTTCGACGCCTGCGACGATCGAAGCGAAATTGTCGTCGGTGATGATGAGGTCGGCGGCTTCCTTGGCGACGTCCGTGCCGGAGCGGCCCATGGCCACGCCGGCGTTGGCCCGGCGCATGGCGGGCGCGTCGTTCACGCCGTCGCCGGTGACCGCCACGAAATGCCCCTCGCCCATGAAGGTCGCCACGATCGTTTCCTTCTGCATGGGCTCGATGCGCGCGAACACGCGCGCCGGGCGGATGAGCCGCTTGACCGCATCAGGGCTCTCGGCTTCGGCCGCCTTGATCATGGCGCCGGTCACCACGGCGTCCTCCGGCCCGCAAAGGCCCAGCGTCGCGCCGATCGCGCGGGCGGTCGCGGGATGGTCTCCGGTGACCATGGCGACCTCGATGCCGCCGGCCTTGCAGCGCGCGATCGCCTCCTTGGCCTCCGGCCGAACCGGATCGATCATGGCGACGAGGCCGAGGAAGACCAGCCCGTCCAGGGCGGTTTCGGAGGTCAGCGTCTCCGGCGCTGAAGGCTTCCGCGCCAGCGCGATGACCCGGTAGCCCTCCCGCGCCAGCCCTTCGAACTGGGCTTCGATGCGGGCGATGTCGATGGGCGTGATCTCGCCGTCATCCAGCATGTGGGAAGAGGCCGCGAGGATTTTCTCCGGGCTGCCTTTGACGTGCAGGACGGGCTGGCCGTTCTCCACGTTCACGCTGCCGGAAAAGGCCTTCTCGCTCTCGTAGGGGATGAGCTTCTTGCGTTCGTGTTCGCTTTCGAGCTGGTGCAGCGACAGGCCGAACTTCTTGGCGAACACGAGGAAGGCGAGGTCGACGATGTCGCCGTCGCCCGCCCACTGGCCGCCTGCGTAATCAAGGTGGCTTTCATTGGCCAGAACCCCGGTCACGCACAGCTCGGACAGGCGCTCCATGGCCTCCCCGCTGATCTCGCCGGGCCCGACGCCGGCGCCGGTCGTCTGGTAGCGCCGTCCGGACGGCAGGACGGCGGCGTGAACGGTCAACTCGTTGACGGTCAGCGTGCCAGTCTTGTCCGAGCAGATGAAGGTGCACGAGCCCAGCGCCTCGACGGCCACCAGCTTGCGGATGATCACGTTCTCCCGCGCCATCCGGCGCATGCCGATCGCCAGCGCGACGGTCAGCGCGGCGGGCAGTCCCTCCGGGATGGTGGAGACCGCAAGGCCGATCACCATCATGATGACGGCGGTCAGCTCGTAGCCGCCGCGCCAGAGCATCAGGGCGACGAGCGCGAGGATCGCGATGAGGATCGCGCCGGCGACCTGGTAGGTGAAGCGCTCGATCCGGATCATCAGCGGCGGTTTGGAGACGCGCCGCCCGCTCACGCGGCTCGCGATCGCGCCGATCTGGGTGTCGAGCGCGGTCGCCGTCACCACGCCGCGCCCGCGCCCGCGCGTCACGACGCTGCCGGCGAAGCACTGGTTGGGCCGGTCGCCGAGCGGCGCGTCCTCTTCGGGGCGCGCGCGGCTGTCCTTGAGAACGGCGAGGCTCTCACCGGTCAGCATGGACTCGTCGACGGTCAGATCGTCGTGCTCGATCAGCTCGATGTCGGCGGGCACCCGGTCGCCGGACGCCAGAGGGATGAGGTCGCCGGGCAACACGTTCTCGACGTCGATGCGCACCACGCGCCCGCCGCGCACGACGCGCGCGACGCCGCGCACCAGGTTCTTCAGCGCCGCTGCGGAGCGTTCCGCCGTGAACTCCTGCGCTGCGCCGATGCTCGCATTGATGAGCAGCACCGCAACGATAAAGACCGCGCTCGGCAGCTGTTTGACCGCAAACGAGACGATGGCGGCGATGAGCAGGATGTAGATGAACGGGCTGAGGAACTGCCGCAGGAAGATCACCGGCAGGCTCGCCGCCTTGCGCTCGGGCAGCCGGTTCGGCCCGGTCTCGGCGAGCCGTCGCGCGGCCTCCTCCTCGCTCAGCCCCTGCGCCAGATCGATCTCGCGCGCATGCACGTTCATGGTCCGCCTCGCTCACGCAAAATAGCTCCGCGGCGGGACGCGGAGCAGGATCGTCTCAATTGCTAGGACGCCTGCATGTCGGCCGTGCGACAAACCGAACGGATTCAGCCGGGCGGGCGCATCGGTCGCACCCGGGCCGCGCCTGCGGCGAAATGGACGCACGCTTGTTATGGAGATGTCACACCGCAGGTGCACAAATCCCCATGAACGCGTTCCGCCGGAGGGGGCGGCGCAAGGCTGCGCTCACGCGCGGCGGGCATGACGGGGGCGCATCATGGCGTATCAGGAACAAACCGCAGGCGAAGCCGAGGCGCAGCCGGTTGAAGCCGCCGAGGATGCGGCGGCTGCGGAACCCGCCGCGGATCTCGCCGCCGGCGCGGCTGCGGCGGAGCCGGAGCGTGCAGGCTTCGACGCCGCGTCCGGTCCGCTTGAGGGCTTTCAGCACGGCGACGCTGCGCGCGTCTGCTCCCCTGACGTTCCGACCTGCGTCGAGCAGTATCTGAGCTGCGCGCCGGGCGATGAAGCATGCCGCGCGGCGGCGCTCGCCGGCGGGCCGCTGGAGCCGGGCTCGGGCGGGGCGCTTGACGGCGTCATGCGCCTTTACGAGGCGGGCGGTCCGATCATCGCGATCCTGGCGGTGCTTTCGCTGATTTCGCTGACCATCATTCTCGCCAAGGTGGTCCAGTTCATCCTGCTTGATGTATCCGCCAAGCGCTTCATCGCGGACGTGGGGACGCTCCTGAAAAACGGCCAGGACGATCGCGCCCTGCGCCTGCTTGAGAACAAGCGCGGCCCGGTGGCGCGCGTCATGGAGTCCGCCGTGCGCGGGCGCAAGCTCGGCGCGAAGGAGGAGACCACCCGCGAGGAGGTCACCCGCATCGCCCAGGGCCAGCTTGAAGGCATGGAGGCGGGGCTTCCCTATCTCAGCCTGATCGCGACCATTTCTCCGCTGCTCGGCCTGCTTGGCACGGTGCTGGGCATGATCGACGCCTTCCAGCAGCTTGAAGGCGCCGGCGACCGCGTCGATCCGGCGATCCTGTCCGGCGGCATCTGGGAAGCGCTTCTGACGACGGCGGCGGGCCTGTCCGTCGCCATTCCGGCGGCGGCCTTCTTCACCTGGCTCCAGCGCACGGTCGACGTCGTCGCCCAGCGCATGGAGGACGCCGCCACGCGCGTCTTCACCGTCGACCTGTTCAACGCGCGCGCCGAGCCGGCGGGCGAGGCCGAGGGCTAGGACGCTAGGTCGGAGGCGGGAGGCCCGCTCATGCTGGTGCGCAAGCCCAAGCGGCCGAACAATCTGCTCAACATCACGCCGTTGATCGACGTGGTCTTCATCCTGCTCGTCTTCTTCATGCTGGCGACGAGCTTCGCCCAGTACCGGCTCATCGGCGTCGAGACCCCGCGCGAGACGGAGATCAGCGAGACCCAGGAGGGCGCGGTCGTCATCCTGCTCAAGGCCGACGGCGGGGTGGAGTTCGACGGAGACCCCATCCGCCCCGAGGATCTCGACGCCGCCGTCGCTGCGATCATCGCGGTGGACCCGTTGCGAGGCTTCCTTGTGCGCCCGGAAGAGGGCGTCGAGCTGCAGCGTGCGGTCACCGCCTATGACGTCGCGCGCGAATCCGGAGCCCTGGTCGTGTCCTTTTCGCCGCCCCGGCCGGAGGGGGCGTCATGAAGATCCCTCGCGACAAGCCCGAACGCGAACTCGTCAACATCACGCCGCTGATCGACGTGGTCTTCATCCTGTTGGTCTTCTTCATGCTGGCCGGCGCGATCGAGCGGCCGGACCCGATCGCGATCGAACCGCCGGTCTCGGGCTCGACAGACTTCTCCGACGCCGACGAGGCGAAGGACTACATCATCACGCTGGACCCCGCCGGCGACATCTATGTCGAGGACCGTCAGTTGACGGACGAACGCCTGTCCCGCCAGGTGACCGACCTGCTTTCGATCCAGCCTGACGTGCTGATCCATGTGAAGGCCGACGGCCAGACCGAAGCGGTGCGCGTGATCGAGATCATGGAGCTGCTGCGCCTCGCCGGCGCGCAGTACGTCGTGCTGATTTCGGTCGGCGGCGCGCCGCAATCGCTCGGCGAGGAGGCCGCGCCATGAGCGTGCTGCCGCTCGACACGCCGCTGGATCCGCCCGGCGCGCAGGGACGCGTGCGCTCCTCCGCGCTCAGCGCGCCGGCCTGGGGGGTCATGGCGTTGGCCGCCGTCGCGGCGCATGCAATCGCCGTCATCCTCTATTTCGCCGAGCCCGAGATTGAGGAATTCACCGCGCCCGCGCTTGAGCAGGACGAGATCGCCGTCCTGCTGACCCCGCCGGGGCCGCCGCCGGTGGAAGAGGCCGCTCCGCCGCCCCCGCCCCCGCCGCCGCCTGATATCGAGCTGCCCGACGAGCCGCCGCCGCCGGAGCCGGAGGTGCTGGCGGAACGCGCCCAGGCCGCCCCGGAGGTCTCCGAGATCACCAACCGGCGGGTCGCCGACCCGGACGACGCGCCCGTGCGCCGCGCCTCGACGACGGCCCAGGCGCGTGAAGGATCAGGCGATCCGCGCTTCACCGCGGCGCAATATCCCATTTTCGTGGCCTATCTGCGCGAAGTGCGGCTCGTCTATGTGAACGAGGTGCGCTATCCGCCGCGCGCCGAGCGCGAGCGGCTCGAGGGCCGCGGCATCCTCCGCCTGCGGGTCGACCGGCGCGGCCGGGTGCTCGAATGGGAGCTGCGCCAGCCCATCGGCGAGCGCATTCTCGACAGCGAGATCGAACGGGTGGCCCGCCGGGTCGGCCGCCTGCCGCGCATTCCCGAAGAGCTTCCCTACGAGACGCTTGTGATCGACGTGCCGATCACCTTCCAGCTCGTCTGGGTGGAATAGCCCGCTAGAAGCGCGCGCGCAGGCTCGCCCAGACCGCGTTGCGGCTGGTGGAAAAGCCTGTCGCGGACGTCGAGAAGCCCGAGGCGTCATAGATCGAGGCCTTCACCGAGGCTTCCACGCGCGCGGTGATCGGTAGTTTCGCCTCGAGCTCCCACTCCGTCCCGTAATCCTGGGCGCCCTCGGCGGCGGAATATGCGTGATAGGCCACGCTCAAGGCGGCCCCGTCGAAAACCGGCCGCGCCCAGTCTCCCGCTTCCACGCGGGCTTCGACATAGAGGTCCTCGAGCCCGTCGGGCGGCGTGTCGAGGAAGCGGTCGGAAAAGCCGTTATAGCGATGCAGGTCGCCGAACGGCGTCTGGAACGCGCTCTCGCCGTCGCCGCCCAGGTGTTCAAAGCCGGCCCGCACGCCCGCCCAGCCGCGATGCAGACCGGCTTCCGCGCGCAGATAGAGATGGCTGAAGGTCTCAGGGTTGGAGCCCGCCTCGCTCTGATGGGCGAGTTCGAGATGAACCCGCGCGTCCACGCCGCCTTCCAGCGGAACGGATCCGGCGGCGCTTGCGCCGAAGGTGCGCGCGGAGAGCGCCTGTGCGAACGCCTCGCTGAAATCGTGGCCGAACGCATAGGCGTTGAAGCCCCAGCGTTCGCCCGCGCGCACGGTTGCGTCCACGAAGTGGAAGTCGCCGTTGTAATTGCCGTCCTCGTTGCGATCGGAAACCGCGCGGTTGACGTTGAAGGCGTATTGATAGCGAAGCGTCAGCGCTGCGACGGGCTGCGCCTCTAGGCCGAGCCCGTCGAAGGAACGGCCATGCTGACGCCAGTCATACGCGCTGACGAAGCGCTCATGGCCCCAGCTGACCTGCCGCCGGCCGGCCCAGGCCGACAGGCGCGGCGCCTCGTATTCCAGGAAAGCCTGCGAGAGCTCGCTTGCGCGCGGGTCAGGCTCGACGGGAAAGTCATCCAGCCCGTTTACGGTGGAGTTGTAGTCGTCCGCGCCCAGAGGCTGGACCGTACGCCCCTGCGCAAAGATGGAGAAGCCCGCGATCGGCTCGGTGCGCGCGCCAAGGGTGAGGCGCAGCGTGGAGGCGCGCGCCTCCGCGTCGAAGGCGTCGTCGGAAATTGCAGCGTAGCGGTAGCGGACATCGCCCGACCAGTTGAGATCGGACACGGCTTGCGGCAGCGCGGCCGGAAGCGGCAGCGCGCCCAGGGCGGCGGCGAGTACGGACATGTTCGACCCTTCTTCCGCGCCGGCGCCCACACGCCCGCGCCTGAAGAGGATCGCGCCGAATATGTTTCTATTTTCTCATTATGACGTAGGGGAAACGTTGAGCTTAACGCGGCTTGGCGCCGGAACGGGACAGTCCCCGCGGCGCGTGCTAGGCGTTGGTCTGCAAAAAAACGAGACATGTCCGCCCGGGGAGGGGCCCATGACCATCATGATCCGCGCAGCCTTGGCGGCGCCGTTTGTTCTTTCGCTCGCCGCCTGCGGCGAACCCGCCGCCGAAACGCGCCCTGCAGCGCAGCCGGCTGCGCCGGACGTCTTCACCGTGCTCGTACAGGGCACGCCGGTCGGGGCGGCGGAGGTGTCTGCGGCTCCGGGCGGCTATGAGATCGCCTACGAGTATCGCAATAACGGCCGCGGCCCGACCCTGAACGAAACCATCGTGCTGGATGACGCAGGCCTTCCCGCGAGCTGGACGATCGACGGAGCGACGACGTTCGGCAACGCGGTGGCGGAGCGCTTCGTGATGGAGGACGGCCAAGCGCGCTGGACGGATTCCACAGGCGACGGCGAAGCCCGGCCCGCCGAGCCGTCGATCTATGTGCCTCAGAATGCGAGCCCCTATGCGCTGGCGATCACTGCGCGGGCGCTTCTGGCCGATCCCGACCGCTCCATGCCGGCCCTGCCCGGCGGCACGTTGCGCCTTGATGAGCTGGAAACCTTCGAAGTGCGTTCGAGTGCGGGCGAAGCCGCACCGGCGACGGCCTGGGCGCTGTCCGGGACGAGCTATAATCCAAGCTATTTCTTCATGATCGGAGAGGACTTCCTCGGCTTCGCCTCGCCCAGCTTCGCCGTCGTGGCGGAAGATTTCACCGGCGAGGAGGCGCATCTGCGCGAGCGCGCGCAGGGGTATGCGGTGAGCCGGTATGAGGAGATCCAGTCGCGCGTCGCCCATGAATGGGACGCGCCGGTGCGCGTGCGCGACGTGCGCCTGTTCGATCCGGACGCCGAAGCGCTGACCGAGCCGGTCTCCGTTCTGGTCGAAAACGGCCTCATCCAGGCCGTCGAGGCGCCCGGCGCCGGAGATCCGGCTTCGGAGGTGATCATCGACGGGGCGGGCGGCGTGCTCGTGCCGGGCCTGTTCGAGATGCATGCGCACCTGGGCAGCCAGGCGGCCTTCCTGAACATCGCCGCCGGCGTGACGGCGGTGCGCGACATGGGCAATGACAACGCCGTTCTCGCCGATCTGATCGAGGATATCGACACCGGCCTGATCGCCGGCCCGGAAGTGTTCCGCAGCGCCTTCATCGAGGGCCGCAGCCCGTTCAACTCCAATAGCGGCATCGTCGTGGAGAGCGAAGCGGACGCCGTCGCCGCCGTGGACGCCTACGCCGACATGGGCGGCTTCCACCAGATCAAGATCTACAACTCGATCAATCCCGACTGGGTGCCCGCCATGATCGAACGGGCGCGCGAGCGCGGCTTGCGCGTGACCGGGCATGTGCCCGCCTTCACCAACGCCAACGCGATGATCGAAGCGGGTTATGACGAGATGACCCATATCAACCAGGTCATGCTCGGCTGGGTGCTCGAGGACGGCGAGGACACCCGTACGCTGCTGCGGCTGACCGCGCTCCAGCGTCTGCCCGCATTGAGCCTCGACGGCGAGGCGGTGGCGCGCACGCTCGGCCTGATGGTGGAGAACGGCGTTGCGATCGATCCGACCTTCGCCATTCACGAGGCGCTTCTGCTCTCCCGCAACGGCGAGGTGAGCCCGGGGTCGGCGGACGTGATCGACCATCTGCCCGTGGACGCCCAGCGCCGGGCGCGCAGCGCCTGGGCGGCGATCTCCACGCCGGAGGAGGACGCCGCCTATCGCGGCGCCTACGACCAGCTTGTCGAGACGCTGCGCATGATGCGCGAACGCGGCGTGTTCATGGTCCCCGGCACCGATCTCGGCGGCGGTTTCGCCCTGCATCGCGAGCTTGAGCTCTACCAGCAGATCGGCATGAGCCCGGCGGAGATCCTCGCCTGGGCCGGGCAGGGCATGGCGGATTATCTCGGCGCGGGCGACCGGCTGGGCTCGATTTCGCCCGGCAAGGAGGCGGACTTCTTCCTGATCGCCGGCGATCCCACGCAGGATCTCAAGGCGATCAAGGCGATCTCGATGACCGCCGCTGACGGCCGCTTCTATTTCCCAAGCGAGATCTATCCGGAATTCGGCATCCGCCCCTTCGCGGACGCGCCCGCCGTCTCCGAGCCGGGCTAGGCCGCGGGCGGGCTCGCGGTCTGCACACGGAAATGAGGCGCGCCTTGAAGAAGGCATTTCGAACGCGCGGCCCTCGCAAGGGCGGCCGCTCGGAGCGTCAGCGAGGATCGGCTGAGCGGAGGCGAAGGACAAAACGAAGGAGTGGCGCACCCGATAGGATTCGAACCTATGACCTCTGCCTTCGGAGGCGCTACTGATACCTTTCCTAAGTGCACGATAGAGCGCGACGGAGCACGATAACCGACTGATCTGCATTGCCTTTTCAGATCGTCGCTCCGAAGCTTCTATCCAGAAACAGGTCGCAGCTTTCTTCCTGCTGCTTACGTAGTGCTTACGTGAGGGGCGAGGTTGGAGGCCGATCGGAAAGGTCCGCCTTCAGATGGCAAAGCTCACCAAACGCTTCGTCGACACCGTGGAAATCCGCGACAAGGACTACGTCGTCTGGGACGACGATCTGCCAGGCTTCGGTTTGCGAGTCTTCGCGTCGGGCAAGCGCAGCTACGTCATTCAATATCGTGCGGCCGGCCGTTCACGTCGCTACTCGATCGGCCTTCACGGCGTCTGGACCCCGGAAACCGCGCGCCGGGAAGCGATGGCGCAACTCGGAAAGGTTGCCCGCGGAGAGAACCCCGCTGAAGAGCGCCAGCTCGATCGCAAAGCGATGACCGTGAAGGAATTGGCCGAACAATACGTCGACGCCATGAAAGCGGGGCTGATAATGGGGAAAGGCGGGCGTCCGAAGCGACCGTCAACGATCTACACAAACATCGGCGCGCTGAACGGCCACATCATACCGCTCATCGGGCAGCGCCGGGTCCAGGATCTAACGAAGGCCGATGTGACGAAGATGATGAACGATGTGATCGCCGGGAAGACGGCCGCCGTTCGGAAGACAGATAAAAAGCGCGGCGTCTCCGTCCTGCGCGGCGGCCGTGGGACGGCGAGCAAATGTGTCGGCCTCACTGGATCGATGCTCACCTATGCCATCAGCATGGGGATCATCGAGCACAACGTTGCCCATGGAATACGAAAGCCGAAGGATCAGGTAAGGGATCGGCGTCTGAGCGAGGACGAATATCGCCTACTCGGCAAGATGCTCCGCGAGGCAAGCGAAGACCCCGAATTCACGCCGACCATCGCCATCACGCGATTGCTCGCGCTTACCGGCTGCCGGCGGGGCGAGATACTCGGTCTTAAATGGAGCGAAGTCGATTTTGAGAACAGCTGTTTGCGCCTTGCGGATTCAAAGGAAGGTGCCTCGACAAGACCGGTTGGCCTACCGGTCATCGAACTGCTCGAAGAGTGGCGCAAGTCAGTAGAGAGTGAGTTCGTGTTTCCGGGCGTTCGCGGATCGGAGACTTTCGGAAGCTTCCCCAATCAGTGGAACAGGATATTCGCTGGCGACAAGCTTCCTGACTTCACAGCCCACATCCTTCGACACAGCTTTGCCAGCAC
>CAZLOV010000008.1:27269-35545 GCA_964561235.1 uncultured Caulobacterales bacterium | reverse complement strand
GAGGACGGTGACCGCATCACCATCGACGTGGAGGCGCGCCGAATTGATACGGATGCGAACCTTGTTGCCCGCCTGCAGGACTTCACCCCGCCCGCGCCCGTCTATCGTACCGGCGCCTATGCGAAATATACAGCCCTTGTCGCCTCGGCGAGCGAGGGCGCGGTGACGTCGTTTCCCTTCCAGGACTGACCGCTAGGCGCTTTCTTCGCCGATGGGCAGACGGAGGAAACGGATCGCCTCCTCGGCCAGATCGCATGTCAGTGCGGCATGCCCGGCGTGACGGAACATCGATTCCGCAACCCGGGCCGCATCGCGCTGTCCGTCGAGCGCAACCAGCGCCACGCGCGACGGCCGCGGGATCGAAACCGCGATGATCGACGCGCCGCGCATGACGCTGAACTCGTCTTCGATGAAATCCGCAGCCGTCAGATCAAACATCAGCCGCCGGCAGCGGCGTTCGGCCATCGTGCTTTCCAGCAGGCGCGCGACCGCTCTCGCCGTCTCGTCGTTGCGCTCGCCCTGCGCACGCATGAGCGCGATCAACGGTTCGCCGTCGATCCAGCTGAGCAGATTGTTCCCCACGCGGCGCACCTCCCGGCGGACAATCTAGACAGCGGGCGCGGCCGCAAAAGCGAATGCGCCTCAAAAGCGCCTTTTGCGGCCTTGCACGCTCAGATTGCAAACCGGTCCGAGAATCTCCGCCGCGGGCGATTGCGCCAGGCGCCGCGATGATAGACGTCCGAGACCATGACCGGCGCGACCGTCGTCGCCTCGGCGAAGACCATCTGCTCGAGCGTCACGTCCACCTTGCCCCAGGAGCAGGCCTCCTTGAGCGTCGAGGAGGAACACGCCCCGTCGCGCACGTCCGCCACGGTGATCTGCACGGCGTATTTGTGCATCTCGACATCCTCATGACCGAGGATCTCCGCGCACACGACCGTGTCCTGGGCGAAGTTCTTCGGCACGCCGCCGCCAACCATGAACAGGCCCGTCGAGCCCGCCTCGATCTTGATCTCGGTCAACTCGCGGAAGTCCGCCACGCTGTCGATCGACACATGGCCCCGGCCCGCCTTCATCCGCTCGACCTGGTGCTTCACGAGACCGAACCCGGCGGAGCAGTCGGAAAAGGCCGGCACGAAGATCGGCACGCCGTGCTTGTGGCATTCCGCGATCAGCGAGCCTTCCTTTTTCGCGCCGCCGTTGGCGAGCCAGCGGCCCATCGCGGCGATGAAGGCGCGCGAGGAGATGGGTCCTTCCGGCAGGCTGTCGGCGATCTCCGCGATCGTGTGGTCGACGGCCTGAAGCTCCTCTTCATCGATGTAGGTGTCGTAGATCCGGTCGATGTAGAGCGAGCGCAGGGTGCGGTCGTCCGGGATTTCGCGCGCCTGGTAGTGGCTGAAGCCCATGGCCTCAAGGAAATCCATGTCGACGATCGAGGCGCCGGTGGCGACGATCGCATCGACCATGTTGTAGCGCACCATGTCGCGCCAGACATGCATGCAGCCGCCCGCCGAGGTCGAGCCTGCGAGCGTGAGAATGACCGTGCAGTCGCGGTCTTCAAGCATGGTCTGGAGGATACGCGCGGCCCGCGCGGCGTCACGGGAGGTGAAGGACATACCTTCCCAGGCGTCCACGAGGGGGCGGCCGTCGAACGCGGTGACGTCGATATGCCGGACCGGGTGCGAAAGCAGCTCGGCCTTGCGGTTGGGGATCTGGTCCATTCTGAGTTTATTGGCTCCTTCTGCGCGTGCGCGCGTTGACCGTCAGAGACGCGCAAGCCGGCCCGCTAAAGAAAGAGGGCCGCCGCGGCGCGCGTCACGCCGCGGGGTTCAGGGTCCGTTTGGGGCTTCCGGCCTTGCGCGGAGGTCGTGCGCTGCGGCGCGCATCCGGCCTGCAGCGTCTTCAAGGGGCGCCGGACGCGCCGCTTGCGTTCTGTCTATCAGGCAAACCCGCGGGTTCGTCCAGCAAAATGCGGAGCCCAGCCCCTTGCTCCGCGGACAATCCCGAATTAGTTACATATGTAACTAAAGAGGGTGCGGCTCGGGCCGCGCGGCGGCGCTGAGGCCGCTTTCCCAGATTCTCCGGAGGACATCATGGCTGATCTGTTTGAAAACCCCGCCGGGCTCGACGGCTTCGAGTTCATCGAATTCTCCGCGCCGGAAAAGGGCGTGCTCGAGCCGGTGTTCGAAACCATGGGCTTCACCCGGATCGCCCGCCACCGCACCAAGGATGTCGAGCTCTGGCGCCAGGGCGGCATCAACCTGATCGCCAATTACGAACCGCGCTCGGCGGCGTGGTATTTCGCCCGCGAGCACGGCCCGGCCGCCTGCGGCATGGGGTTCCGCGTCCGCGACGCGCGCAAGGCGTACGAGCATCTGATCAATCAGGGCGCCGAGCCGGTGGAAACCCAGACCGGCCCGATGGAGCTGCGCATTCCCGCCATCCGCGGCATCGGCAACGCCATCATCTATCTGATCGACCGATATGCGGATGAAGGCGAGGACGGCCTGTCGATCTACGACATCGACTTCGAATATCTTCCGGACACGGAGAAATGGCCGGAAGGCGCCGGCTTCAAGCGGATCGATCACCTGACCCATAACGTCTACAAGGGCCGCATGGCCTACTGGGCGGACTATTACGAGACGCTCTTCAACTTCCGCGAAATCCGCTTCTTCGACATCCAGGGCGAATATACCGGCCTGACGTCCAAGGCGCTCACCGCGCCCGACGGCAAGATCCGGATTCCCCTCAACGAGGAAGGCGAAGGCGGCAAGGGCCAGATCCAGGAATTCCTCGAACAGTTCAACGGCGAGGGCATCCAGCACATCGCCTTCATCTGCGACGACATCTACGCCTGCTGGGACAAGCTGAAGGAAGCGGGCACGCCTTTCATGACCGCGCCGCCGGCGACGTACTATGAAATGCTCGAAGAGCGCCTGCCGGGCCATGGCGAGACAGTGGAGGGGCTGCAGTCCCGCGGCATCCTGCTTGACGGCTCCACGGAAGGCGGTCAGCCGCGGCTGCTCTTGCAGATCTTCTCCGAAACGCGCCTTGGGCCGGTCTTCTTCGAGTTCATCCAGCGCAAGGGCGACGACGGCTTCGGCGAAGGCAATTTCAAGGCGCTTTTTGAGAGCATCGAGCGCGACCAGATCAATCGCGGCGTGCTCAAAGTGGGCGAGGACGCGTGATGACGGCTCCCGCGCTCAAGGGCGTTCATCACGTCGCGTATCGCTGCAAAGACGCGAAAGAGACCGTCGAGTTCTACCAGAAGACGCTCGGCATGGATTTCCAGCTCGCCATCGCGGAGGACAAGGTGCCCTCCACCGGCGAGCCGGACCCGTACGTGCACGTGTTTCTGGACGCCGGAAACGGCAATGTCCTCGCCTTTTTCGAGTTGCCCACGAAGGAGGGCATGGACCGCGACCGCAACACGCCGGCCTGGGTCCAGCACATCGCCTTCCGCGTCGGCTCGCTGGATGCGCTCATGCAGGCGAAGGCGCATCTGGAGGGTCTTGGCCTCGACGTGCTCGGCCCGACCCATCACGGCATCTTCAAGTCGATCTATTTCTTCGATCCGAACGGCCACCGCATCGAGCTCGCCGCCGACATCGGCACGCCCGAGCAGATGAAATCCCTCAAGGACGTCGCGGGCGAGATGCTGGCGGAATGGTCGGCGACCAAGAAGGCGCCGCGCCACGCCGCCTGGCTGCACGAAAAGATCGCCGAGGAGAGCTGATCGCGGCATCGGCGGCGCGCGCCAAGCGCCGTTCACCGGCTGGAAACCGTGTTTCCTGACGCGATCTTCAGACCCGTGCGCCAGCTTGGGCGGCCCGGTCAGGAGATCCGCACATGGCCGCATGTCGCCGCACCGCCGCCGCAGCGGCGCTGATCCTCGCGCTTGGCGGCCCGGCCGCGCACGCAGCCGGGCCGGCTCAAGCCCGCATGACGATCCGCGGCTATGTGCCGGTCAGCTGCGAGGCGCACGCGCGCGCGTTGTCCGCCACGGTCATCTCCGTGCGCCAGCGCTGCAACACCGATCATGAGCTGGTGCTCGTCTATCCGCCGGACGCCGCCTCGGGCGCATCCCTTCGCTATGCCGGGCGCGACATCGTCCTCGGCGCGGAGGGAACCGCCCTCCTCTACGCCGGCCCGCCCATGGACACGACGGTTCCTCTTATGGTCGACGCGCCGGCGCACGCCGCGGAGGCCCTGCTGTCGCACGCCCGCGTGCTGGTGCGTCCGCGCTGACCCGGTGTCCGTGACCAAATGCCGCCTCGCTCCACCCCGGGCGATCGGCGTAAATCCAGATTGACACAAATTTTGTAAGGTTATCTGGACACCGGGGCGGCCATGCGCATTCTTCTGATACATCCGAACTATCACTCGGGCGGAGCGGAAATCGCCGGAAGCTGGCCCCCGGCATGGGTCGCCTATCTCTCGGGACCGCTGAAGAAGGCCGGCTTCACCGACATCCACTTCGTCGACGCGATGACGAACCATCTCAGCGACGAGGACCTGCGCGCGAAGATGGTCGAGCTGCAGCCCGACGTGATCGGCACGACGGCGATCACGCCTTCGATCTACAAGGCCGAGGAAGTGCTGCGCATCGCCTCGGAGGCGGTCCCGGAGGCCGTGCGCGTGCTCGGCGGCATCCACGCCACCTTCATGTACAAGCAGGTGCTCTCCGAAGCGCCGTGGATCGACGTGATCGTCCGCGGCGAGGGAGAAGAGATCTTCCTCAACCTGATCACCATGATCTCGGAGCGCCAATGGCCCGCGCAGCGCTATGAGCTGAAGGGTCTCGCCTTCCGCGACGGCGACCGCATCGTGGCCACCGAGGCCGCCCCGACGGTGAAGGATCTCGACTCGCTGGAGCCGGACTGGTCGCTGCTGGAGTGGGACAAGTACATCTACGTGCCGCTGGGCGTGAAGGTCGCCATCCCCAACATGGCTCGCGGCTGTCCGTTCACGTGCAGCTTCTGCAGCCAATGGAAATTCTGGCGCGATTACCGGGTGCGCGATCCCCGGAAGGTCGTCGACGAGATCGAGCATCTCGTGAACGAGCATGGAGTGGGCTTTTTCATCCTCGCCGACGAGGAACCCACCATAAACCGCAAGAAATTCGTGCAGTTCTGCCAGGAGCTGATCGACCGCGGGCTGCCCGACAAGATCAAGTGGGGCATCAATACGCGCGTCACCGACATCATGCGCGACAAGGAGCTCCTCGCCTTCTACCGCGAGGCGGGCCTTGTCCACGTCTCGCTCGGCACGGAGGCCGCAGCCCAGCTCAAGCTCGACCAGTTCAACAAGGAGACAAAGGTCGAGGAGAACAAGGAGGCCATCCGCCTCTTGCGCGAGGCGGACATCTTCGTGGAGGCCCAGTTCATCGTCGGGCTCGACAATGAGACCGAGGAGACGCTGGAAGAGACCTACAAGATGGCGTGGGACTGGCAGCCCGATCTCGCCAACTGGGCGATGTACACGCCCTGGCCGTTCACCCCGCTCTTCCAGGCGCTCGGCGACAAGGTCGAGGTGTTCGACTTCGAGAAATACAATTTCGTCACCCCGATCATGAAACCCGCCGCCATGGAGCGCGGCGAACTCCTCAACGGGGTCATGAAGAACTACCGGCGCTTCTACATGCAAAAGGCGCTGTTCCATTACCCATGGCGCGGCACCGGCTTCCGCAGACGTTATCTGCTGGGCTGTCTCAAGGCGTTTCTCAAGGCCGGCTTCAAGCGCCAGTTCTACGATCTCGGCAAGGCCGGATACTGGGGGCCGCAATCGAAGAAGACGGTCAATTTCAACTTCGACCGGACGCGCACGATTGCGCCCGCCCAGCTCGACGACTGGCAGGCCGCCAGCGACAAGGCCGCGATCAAACGCGCTCGGCGGCTGTCGGAAAACCCTGAGCCGGTGAAGGCATGCGGCGGCGGCGACGGCCAGATGGACGAGGCCCACCGCGCGGCCACGCTCATCGACACGCGCTGAGGCCGCCATGGCGGAGGCTGCGATCCTCGCCGATCCGCCCGCCGCACCGGCGGCGGTGATCGGGCCGAACGCGGTCCTGCAGACCGAAGCCGCCCTGAGGGAGGCCGGCGGCGCGGCCCTCGCCGAACGGGTGTTCGCCCGCGCCGGGCTGATCCGGCTGTTGCGCGAGCCGCCTGGGGCGATGATCGACGAAGCCGTGCCGCAGGCGCTGTTTCGCGCGCTGTTTGAGGCGCTCCCGCGCGGTGAGGCGCTTGAAATCGCCCGTCATGCGGGTGAACTCACGGGCGAATACATCCTGGAAAACCGCATACCGCGGCTCGCGCGCGCTCTGCTCAAACGGCTTCCGCCACGGCTTGCGGCCCCCTTGCTGCTGAGCGCGGTCGAGCGTCACGCCTGGACGTTTGCGGGTTCAGGCGTCTGCACGACGCAGCCGGGCAAGCCGGCGCGCCTGAGCATAGCGGCCAATCCGCTCGCCATGCCGGAATGCGCCTGGCATGCGGGCGTCATCGAGACGCTGTTCCGCGCTCTCGTCAGCGCGCGTGCGCGGATCGATCACGAGGCGTGCTGTCACGACGGCGCGCCGGCGTGCCGGTTTGCGATCTCCATCACGCCCCGCGACGCGCCCTCCGCCTGAGCCCCCGCGCCGCCTGCGGCATTTGCGACCGTCCTCTTGGCCGGGGGAAATCCGGCCTAATTTCTGTCCGGACGAGTTCGACATGTGTGGATGGAGACACGCCATGAGCCGCCCCGCCGAAGACCGGCTGACCGCCCGCCGCGCCCCTGAGGGACTGCGCGACCGGATCGCGCTCGGGATGGTCAGAACCATGCGGGTGTTTGCCGACGCCTTCTTCCGCCGCCGCTACGGCCACCGCGCCGTTGTGCTCGAGACAGTCGCAGCCGTGCCCGGCATGGTCGGCGGCCTGCTGCAGCATCTCAAGAGCCTGCGCCATATCCGCGACGATCAGGGCTGGATCCGCGAGCTGCTCGACGAGGCCGAGAACGAGCGCATGCACCTGATGACCTTCATCAAGATCGCCCAGCCGAGCGTGTTCGAGCGCGGCGTGATCATGATCGCGCAGGCGATTTTCTATAACGCGTACTTCTTCCTCTACCTGTTCGCGCCGCGCACCGCCCACCGTTTCGTGGCCTATCTCGAGGAAGAAGCCGTCATCAGCTACACCCACTATCTCGCCGCCATCGACGCGGGCGAGCTTGAGAACGCGCCCGCGCCGGCCATCGCCCGCGAATACTGGTCGCTGCCCGCTGATGCGCGCCTGCGCGACGTGGTGCTGAAGGTCCGCGAGGACGAGGCCGGTCACCGCGACGTCAACCACCGCTTCGCGGATGCGCTGACGCACCGGCCGTCGCCCGCCGCAGGGGCGCGCGCCGACGCCTGAGGCGGCGGAAAGGCTCCGGCAAGGCCTGCGTGCGCATCCTGTCGCGTCAACCGCGGTGCGGCCTCAGGCGATCAGACCGAAGACCAGCGCAACGATGAGCGGATAGATCACGAGCGCGGACACGATCAGCACCAGTGGCAGATTGCGCATCAGCGTGGCGCGTCCGAGTTCGCGCGCCTGACCGATGAGGTCCGGCCAAGTATAGCTGACGAAGTCGCCCTGGGTGAGGATCGTGATCAGGCGGTCCTCGTCGTCGACCACCGGAAGGCGGCGGAAGCGCTCATTGGACATCATGCGCAGCCAGCTGAGCATGTCGTCGTCGGCGCGGGCGGTGCGCGGATCCTTTGTCATGATCTCGCCAAGCGTCACCGTCGATGCGTCCAGCCCCTTGTTCACGAGGCGTTTGACGATGTCGCGCTCGGTGACGACGCCTTCGACGCGCCGGTCGGCGTCGACGATGACGACGCTGCCGTAATCGCGCGCGGCCATCTCGGCGACGGCGTCCTTCACAAGGGCGTCTGCGGGAAAGGTGAGCGGCGGAGCCTTGCGGTCGAATTCTGGCCGGTCGCGAAGGCGCAGCCCTTTGCGGGCGGGGTCCGGCATGGCGGCCTCCCTTCTTGCTGCCCTTGTCGAAGTATCTCGAAATCCGCCCGCGGCGAGCCGATCGGGCCCTGGTTGAAGCCCGCCCGGCATGGCGACATACTCACGTTAACGATTTCGGGGAGATATCCGCATGCCCTTCACGCGCACCGGCGCGGCGATCGCCGCCACCCTGCTCGCCGCCGCTTCCGCCTCCGCCCAGGACGCCTCAAGCTGGCATCGCGACCCGGCGCTCTCGCCAGACGGCTCCGCCATCGTTTTCTCCGCCCACGGCGATCTCTGGCG
>CAZLOV010000008.1:7741-27259 GCA_964561235.1 uncultured Caulobacterales bacterium | reverse complement strand
CGGGTGTCCTCAAGCGGCGGGACGGCGACGGCCCTGACACGGGACGCCGCCTGGGACGGCCATCCGGTCTGGTCGCGCGACGGCCGCCGGATCGCCTTCGCCTCCGACCGGTTCGGCGATCTCGACGTGTTCGTCATGAACGCGGACGGAAGCGGGCTGAGGCGGCTCACCCATCACGAAGCCGATGATCTTCCCAGCGATTTCTCGCCCGACGGATCGCGCGTTCTGTTCTCTTCCGCCCGCATGCAGTCGGCCGCATCGAGCTATTTTCCGACCGGCGCCCTGCCGCAGCTCTATGAGGTTGCGGTGAGCGGCGGCGCCCCGGCGATGGTGTTCACCACCCCGGCGCGCGAGGCGCGCTACAGCCCGGACGGCGCGCGCATCGCCTATCGCGAGGAGAAGGCTTACGAAAACGAGTGGCGCCAGCGCGACGTCAGCGCGTTCGCGCGCGACATCTGGATCTACGACGTCGCCTCGGGCGCGCACCGCCAGGTGACGGATAATCCCGGCGGCGATCACGCACCCGCCTGGGGCGCAGACGGCGCGAGCCTCTACATGCAGTCCGAGATCAACGGCGGCGCGTTCAATCTGCGCCGGGTCGATCTGGAAACCGGGGAAAGCACGCCGCTCACCGATCACGGACCGCATCCCGCCCGCAGCGCTTCCGTCAGCGAAAACGGGCTGATCGCCTACAGCTATCACGGCGTGATCCACACCCTGCGCGAAGGCGAGGCCCCGCGCGCCCTGTCGGTTCAGGTCACCGCCGACCGGCTGGCGGAGGCCGCCGAGCCCGTCGCCGCCAACGCCGGCATCACCGAATTTGCCGTTTCAGCGGACGGAAGCGACATCGCCTACATCTATCGCGGCGAGGTGTTCGTCACAGACGCGGACTTCTCCGACACCGTGCGCATCACCGACACGCCCGAGCAGGAACGCTCCGTCTCGTTTTCCCCTGACGGCCGGGCGCTGCTCTACGCCGCCGAGCGCGACGGCGGCTGGGGTCTCTACGAGACGCGCCTTGCGGACGCCAATGAGCCGCGCTTCTCCGCAGCCACCGCGTTCGAGGAGCGGCGCCTTTATTCCGTCGAGGGCGGGGACGCCTTCCAGCCGCTCTACAGCCCCGACGGCGGCAGCATCGCCTTCCTGGAAAACCGCGACGCGATCCGCGTGATCGACCGGTCGGGCGCGAACCCGCGCACCATTTTCCCGGCTGAGTTCAACTATTCGTATTCCGACGGCGACATCAGCTTCGCCTGGTCGCCCGACAGCGCCTGGCTGGCGGCGGGATACTCTCCGCGCGGATACTATTTCTACACCGATATCGGCGTGGCGCCCGCCGACGGGTCGGCGCCGCCGCGCGACATCTCGCTCAACGGCTATCAGGACGGCGGGCCGGTCTGGCATTCCGGCGGCGAGGTGATCTTCTGGTTCACCGACCGTTACGGGGAGCGCACGCACGGCTCCTGGGGCTCGGAGGGCGACGTGGTCGCCGCCTTTCTCACCGAAGCGGCCTGGACCCGCTTCAACCTGACAGACCAGGAACGCGCGCTTCTTGAGGAGCATGGCGCGAACGAAGAGGAAGAAGAAGACGCCGAGGCGCGCGACGGCCCCGCGATCGACGTCGACGCGCTCCTGAACCTCGCCCCCGCCCGCGGCGAGGACGATCCGGTGCGCATCGAGTTCGGCGCGATCGAGGATCGCACCGCGCGCCTGACGATCCACTCCTCCGATCTTGCGGACGCCGTCCTGACCGACGACCTGTCCGCGCTCTACTATCTCGCCGCGTTCGAGGGCGGATACGATCTGTGGCGGCGTGATCTCAACGAGGACGAGACCCGCAAGGTCGCCTCGCTCGACGCGGACAGCGCCTCCATGGAGCTCGTGCCGGGAGAGGACATGATCGTCATCCTCGCCGACGGCCGCCTCATGAAGGCCCAACTCGGCGACGACGTCAGCCCGGAGCCGGTGGAGGTCTCCGCCGAAATGATGCTCCGCGCCGATGCGGAACGCGCCTACATCTTCGAGCACACCTGGCGGCAGGTCGCCGACAAGTTCTACGACCCGGCCTTTCACGGCGTGGACTGGGACGCCATGCGCGCGGCGTATGAACCCAAGGTCGCGGGCGTCTCGAACAATCGCGATTTTGCAATCCTGATGTCGGAGATGCTGGGCCAGCTCAACGCCAGCCATACCGGCATGCGCTACCGGCCCGGCGGCGACAGCGGCGACGACGACACCGCCGCGCTGGGCGCGATCTTCACCCTGGACGGCGCGCCGGGGCTTGCGATTGCGGAAATCCTGCCCGACGGGCCGCTTGACCGCGACGTCTTCGGGCTCTCGGCCGGCGCGCGCATCATCGCGATCAACGGCGAGCCGCTGGACCCCGCGGCCAACCCCTTCGCGCTGCTCAACCGGCAGGCGGGCGACCGCGTGCGCCTGACCGTCGCCGGACAGGGCCGCCGCGATCCCGACCGCACCATCACCGTGCGCACCTATTCACGCGGCGAGGAGAACCAGGCCCTCTACGAACGCTGGATCGAGCGCCGGCGGGCCATTGTCGAGGCGCGTTCGAACGGGCGGATCGGCTATCTCCACATCCGCTCGATGGACGATTTCGGCTTCCGGCAGGCCTTTGCGGAGCTGTTCGGCCGGAACTATGACAAGGAGGCGGTGATCGTCGACACGCGCTTCAACGGCGGCGGCTGGCTGCATGACGACCTGATCACGCTGCTCAGCGGGGAGCCCTATTTCAACCTCCGCCCGCGCGGGCGCATCGTGCCGGGCGCGCCGGAAGAACGCTGGACGAAGCCGTCTGCGGTCGTGATGAACGAAGGCAACTATTCCAACGCCCACATGTTCCCCTACGCCTACGACCTGTTCGACATCGGCCCGCTTGTCGGGATGCCGGTGCCGGGCACGGCAACGGCGGTCTGGTGGGAAACCCAGATCAGCGGCGATCTCGTCTTCGGCATCCCGCAGCTGCCCGCGCTCGACCAGCAGAACCGCCCGCTGGAGAACCAGGAGCTGCAGCCCGACATCCGCGTCGACAATCCGCCCGAAGCTGCAGCAGAAGGCGGCGACCGTCCGCTGGAGGCGGCGGTGGACGCGCTCCTGGCCGAGCTCGACGGACAGGCCGGGCCCTAGCGGCGCCGGGCGCTGCCGAAAAAGCCGCGCACCAGCTCGCGCACGATGCTGCGCGAGGCCTGCCTGAGCGCCGTGCCGACAAGGCGTTCGGTCGCGCTTGAACGCGGCCGGCCGGCGCTGCGGCGCGCCGGCGCGGATCGAGCCGCAGCCGCCTCCTGCCGCTGGGCGGCCTGCGCGGCCCGCGCTGCGCGCGCCTCCAGAAGCTCATAGGCGGACTCGCGGTCGCGGCGTTCGTCATAGAGCCCTGCGACCGGATCTGCGGCGAGGCGGGCGGCGCGCTCCTCCGCGCTGATCGGACCCAGGCGCGAGGAAGGCGGCCGGATGAGCGTCCGCTGCACAATGGACGGGGCGCCCTTGGCGTCCAGGGTGGAGACCAGCGCCTCGCCAACGCCGAGCTGGGTGATCGCCTCTTCGGTGTCGAAGGCCGGATTGGGCCGGAAGGACTGACCCGCCGCGCGCACCGCCTTCTGCTCGGCGGGCGTATAGGCCCTCAGCGCGTGCTGCACCCGGTTGCCGAGCTGGGCGAGCACGCTGTCGGGCAGATCGCGGGGGTTCTGCGTGACGAAATAGACGCCGACAGCCTTGGAGCGGATCAGCTTGACGGTCTGCTCGATCTTGTCGACGAGCGCGTCCGGGGCGTCGTCGAACAAAAGGTGCGCCTCGTCGAAGAAGAAGACGAGCTTCGGCTTGTCGGTGTCGCCGGCTTCCGGAAGCTCCTCGAACAGCTCCGCCAGCAACCAGAGCAGGAACGTCGCATAGAGCCGCGGGCTGTTCACCAGCCGCGTCGCGTCGAGAATGCTGATCATGCCGCGCCCGTCTGCGTCGCGGCGCATGAAGTCGGACAGCTCGAAGGCGGGCTCGCCGAAGAAATGGTCAAGCCCTTCACGGTCCAGCACGAGAAGCCGCCGCTGGATCGCACCGACGGATGCGGGCGAGACATTGCCGTACATCCGGCTCAGCTCTGCGCGGCGCTCGCCGACATGGTTGAGCAGCGCGCGCAGGTCGGCGAGGTCGAGCAGGAGAAGGTTCTCGTCCTCGGCAAGCTGGAACGCGACGTTGAGCACGCCCTCCTGCGTCTCGTTGAGATTGAGAAGGCGCGAAAGCAGGAGCGGCCCCATCTCCGTGACGGTGGTGCGCAGCGGATGGCCCAGCGCGCCGAAAACGTCCCAGAAGATGACCGGAAAGGCGCTGTAGGCGTAATCCGCAAGCCCGATCGTCTCCGCACGCGCTGTCAGCTTGGGATGAAGCTTGCCGGCGGGATCGCCCGGCGCGGCGAGGCCGGAGAGGTCGCCCTTGATGTCGGCGGCGAAGACGGGCACGCCCGCGCTTGCAAATCCTTCCGCGAGAATCTGCAGGGTGACGGTCTTGCCCGTGCCCGTCGCCCCGGCGATCAGGCCGTGACGGTTTGCGCGGTTCAAGAGCAGGGTTTGAGCCGCCCCGTCAGCGCCGCCGATGAAGATTTCGCTCATCCGGTTCTCCCCGCTTTCGATCGCGCACCGATCGCCCAGGCCGCCATTGTGGGAGCAAAAACCGCCAGGCTGAAGCGCGGCTTACCGATTCGCCGAAAGGAAGGCGCGCGCCTGCGCCTCGGTGTCGAACTCCTCGAAGCGATACCCGGCGTCCTCGAAGAAGAAGGCCTTCCAGGCGTCGAACGCCTGCCGGAAGGTCTCGTTATGGCCGAACGCGGCGGTCAGCTTGGGACGCGCGGGCTTTTCCGGCCAGGTCGCGCGCGCCATCGTCGCGATCTGCACATAGTCGGCCGGATTGAACTCGAACCGCTCCGCGCGGCTGAAATCGTGCAGGCCGTCATACTCTGCCGGATGATCGCCGCGCAGGAAGCTTTCCACGAAGGCCCGCACGTCGTCCGATCCGGTGACGCCGGTGTAAACGCAAACCGTCAGGCGGTTTTCGTGCTCCGTGGTGATTGAAACTGGCAAGGATCGCCCCCGAAGCGCGCCGCCGGACCATGCGCGGCTTGCGCGGACATAGAGCCCGCCCGAAAGCTTGCCCACCAACCCTGGCGTGCCGCGGCCTCGCCCCGGACGGCGTGTTAACGGCTGAAGACGACGGGGGCGATGGTCAGGGCGAGCGCGCTGAGCAGGGCGACGGAGATGAGGTTGAGCGCCAGCCCCGCGCGCGCCATCTGCGGGATCGAGACCAGGCCCGAGCTGAACACCACCGCGTTCGGCGGCGTCGCCACCGGCAGCATGAACGCGCAGCTCGCCGCCAGCGTCACCGGGATCACATACACCAGCGGGTCCTGACCCGTCTCAACCGCAATCGCCGCGATCACCGGCAGAAACGTCGCCGTCGTCGCCAGATTGCTCGTCAGCTCGGTCAGGAAGATCACCAGCGCCGTCGCGCCCAGAACCAGAAGCTCCGCGTTGACCGCGCCCAGACCCGCCAGCTGGCCGCCCAGCCACAGCGCAAGGCCCGACCCGCTGATCGCAGACGCCAGCGCCAGACCCCCGCCGAACAGGATCAGCACCGCCCAGGGCAGCTTTGCGGTCGCCTCCCAGGTCATCAGCGCCTGACCGTTGCGCCCCGACGGGATCACAAACGCCGCCAGCGCCGCAACCATCGCCACTCCGGTGTCGCTGACCTCCCCGATGAAGGGAAGATCTCCCAGCCAGCCGCGCGACAACCAGCCCGCCACCAGGAACACGAACAGGAACGCCGTGCGCACCTCCGCCTTGCTCCATCCGCCAAGCCCGCTGCGCATCGCGCCGATATGCGCCATCGCCTCGCGCGAGGCCTTGAAGTCGATCGGATAGATCACCCGCGTGAGAACCAGCCACGCCACAGGCGTCAGCAGAAGCGTCACCGGAACGCCCACCAGCATCCAGCGCGCAAAGTCGATCTCCATGCCGTAGGTGTCCGCCATGAACCCCGCCATGAACGCGTTCGGCGGCGTGCCCACCAGCGTGGACACCCCGCCCAGCGTCGCCCCGTAGGCCAGCCCCAGAAGCAGCGCGACGCCGAAATTCGCCCGCTGACGCAGCGACAGCTCCGGCATCGTCTCCCCGATCACCGTCACGACGGAAACCGCAATCGGAAGCAGCATCAGCGTCGTCGACGTGTTGGAGATCCACATGCTCACAAACGCCGCCGCCGCCATGAAACCCGCCACAAGCGCGCGCGCATCCGCGCCCGCCAGCGCAAACACGCCAAGCGCGATGCGCCGGTGCAGCCCGCAGCGCTCAATCGCCAGCGCCACCACAAACCCCCCGAAAAACAGATAGATGATCGGATGCGCATACGGCGCGGCGATCTCTCTGACCGGCGCAACATCCAGAAGCGGCAGCGCCACCAGCGGCAAAAACGCCGTCACAGCAACCGGGATCGCCTCCGTCGCCCACCAGATAGCCATCCAGACCGCAACCGAAGCCACCAGCACGCCCTCCCGAGGCAGACCCTCAGGAGAGAAGAACAGGCCGATCAGAACCGCCGAGACCGGTCCGAGAATGAAGCCCAGACGCTGGTGCAGCGCCGGCGCGCCGCCGCCGGAAGGCTCACTCATGCGCCGGTCCGCGAAGAAGCGCCGCGCACGCGGGCCGGGCCTGGAGGGCGGGCGGCAGCAACGCCCGCGCCGCCGCCGGGGCCATGCGCGTATTGTCATGGGCGACCGCCGGCACGATCTCGACGCGCCAGCCCGCCCCGGCCTCGGCGCCCATGGCGTTGACGTGGGCGGCCATCGAGAGCCCGCGCGCGAGCCGGTTGTCGCCTTGCGCATCGGCAAGCGCGTCCCGGCGGACGTTTTCCCCCTGCGGGTCGCTGTCGAGCGCGCCCAGATGGATTTCGAAAGGAAGCTCCGCCACCGCGGCGAGCGGGATCGGATCAGCGGGCGCGTCCTTGAAGCCGTACGGCCAGGCCACGGACGGGTCGGGACGGGTGTACCAGCCCGCATTCGCGCCGACGCCGTGGATCAGCCGGGTCTCGGGGGTGAAGAACAGGAAGCGGTGCAGGAACTGCGAACCGGCGGAATGCCCGAAGGCGTAATAGCGTTCAGCCTGAAGGCCGTAGCGCGCGCGCACCGCGTCAAAGACAGGCTCGACCCAGGCGAAGGCGTTTTCCCCGTCCGTCCCAAGTCCGCCGAGATTGTAGCCCTCGGCTCCGGGGAAGCGCTCGCGAGAAAAGCCGGGCGCGGCGATCACCGCGCCGCAGGCTTCCGAGATTTCGCTCCATGCATCCCGGTAATCGTCCGGATTCCGGCTGGCGCCGTGAAACACCAGCACCACCGGCGCATCTGCGCGGACCTCCGCCGGGACGTGCATGTAGACCGGCAGCGTCGCGCCGCCCGGGCCCTCGGCGTCAAAATGATGCGCCCCGGTTTCCTCCGGCTGCTGCCCGAAGGCGTGAATGACGGCGATCAGGATCGAAAGGGTCATGAAAATCAACGCTCCCAGCCAGAAGGGGGATCATGAACTGGCGGGCGCGTCTTTCCTAGGGGCCGCCGGAAACGCATCGCTCCGGCGAGCGATCCGGCGCCTGAACGGGTTCGGGGCGCTGCTTGACGCAGCGCCCCTCCGCCGCCGGGGATCAGAAGCGCTTGCGCACGTCGAAATAGACCTGACGTCCGCGAATGCTGTGATAGGCCGCGTCATAGCCGTTGGTCTCGTCGGCCAGCGGCGGGTCCTCGTCGAAGATGTTGTTCGCGCCGATCCGGATCAGCGTGCCGTCGAGCGGCCCGCTGCTTTCGACATCGTACTGAACATAGGCGTTGGTCTGGGTCCACTCGCTCACGATGAACGGGTCGCCTTCCGGGTTGAGGCCTGCGCCGGTGTCGATGAACTCGCTGGTGTAGTCGGCCCGCACGCCGGCGCCGAAGCCGCTGCGGTGACGCCAGGTCAGCGTGGCGCCGACGCGCCATTCCGGCTGGCCGTCCTGCAGGATGATGTCGCCTTCCTGCGCCACGGTGATCTCGTCGGAGATCAACCCGCTGTCGATCGCGTCGCGGATCTGCTGGGAGCCCGGCGAGAGCGCGATGAAGAACGTGTCCAGATAGGACGCGTTGACCTTCAGGTTGAAGTCGCCAAGCGGCGTGTCGTCGATGTTGTAGAGGAACGCATAGTCGATCCCTTCGACGTCGATGTCCTCGTTATTGTCGTAGGTGTCGCGGATGAAGAGGATGTCGCCCGCCGGCGCGAGGCCCGCCGCCGTGAAGAAGGCGATGTCGTCCTCGTCGGGATCGGCGCGCACGACATTGGGATTGGACGAGCCCTGCAGACGCAGCAGGTAGTCCAGGCTGATATGGTTTTCCGCGCCGAACACGCCGACCACGTCTCGGCGCTGGATCTCCCAGCGGTCGACGGTGACCGTCAGGCCGTTCAGCGCGCTGAGCGCCCCTTCGAACCCGCGCGGCTCGAAGACGAAGCCGTAGGTGATGTTGATATCGTCTTCCGGACCGATGTCGTCGGCGACGGAGCGGCGTTCCGTCCGGCCTTCCGAGAAGCCTGCGCAGTCGCCGAAGGTCGGGAAGGTCCCGTTGCGCACGCCGGCTTCGCAGAAATAGCTGTCCTCCCGGCCGTTGGAGCGGTCCACCGCTTCGTTGATGACAATCAGGTTCGGCGCGCGGAAGCCCTGGGAGTAGGCGGCGCGGAACTTGAGGCTCTCGAACGGGGACCAGGCGGCGGCCACGCGCGGCTTCACGCCGCTGCCGCCGAAGTCTGAGTAATGCTCGTAGCGGGCGGCGATCTGGAGGTCGAAGGTCTCCACCAGCGGGACGTTCATGTCCGGGCTGACGAGCGGCACGGAGGCTTCCGCAAACCCGGCCAGCACGTTGCGCGAGCCGTTGGAGTCCGGCGTCGGGCTGGTGCCGTAGACGTCGGACTCGCTGACCTCGCCGGTGACGAGATCGGTGAAGGTGATCGTGCCGTCGAGGCGCGCGTCGCGGTCCTCGTCATAGGCCTCGTAGCGGGCCTCCACGCCCGCAGCGAGGCCGATCGCGCCGCCGGGCAGGCTGAACACGTCGCCGTTGCTGACCTTGAAGTCGACCAGCGCAAGCTCCGAGGTGCTCTTGCGCACCACGTCGATGAGGAACGGCTCGATCAGATTGCGCGGGTTCGGCGTCGCGTCGCCCACGGAGGGATTGTTGGGATCGCCGCCGTTGAAGAGGTTGTAGGCCTCGGGCGTTTCATTGAAGAGCGCCTGCTGGAAGAGCGTGCGCGAGATCGAATTGTTGGCGGTGTCCTCGGCGAAGGCGCGGTTGTAGAGGATCGCGCTGTCCCAATCCCACCCGGTCTCGCCGACAAGGCCGCGCGCGCCGCCAAGCAGCCGCCACTGGCGGTTGACGACCTCGATGTCGCGGAAGCCCACGTCCACGAAGCGGTAGCGCCCGGCGTCGGTGAAGACCGGCAGGCCTTCCGCGGGCACGTTGCTCAGGCCTGGCAGCCGGTTGGGATTGAGCGTGCCGTCGGAGAAGGTGATCGGGCCGAACGGGTTCCAGTAATAGTTCGCCGGAACGGAAATGCCCGTCGCGGTGATGCCGTTGCGCGGCTCGTTCGTGGACTGGGTCTCGGCCTGATAGAAGCCGAACTCGCCATACAGCCGCACGCCGTTATCGAGGTCGTGGTTCAGGAAACCGAAGGCGTTGAAGCGGTCGCGGTCGGAGATGATCGAGCGCTCCGTCGCGCCGTCATAGCGAAGATCGCGATCCTGCGTGCCGTCGTCGATGCACAGGCCCGGAACGGACAGGGCGTCGCCCGTGTCCGCGCGGCAGCCGGGAAAACTCGTCGGCTGAATATGGAACACGCCGGACGCCGTCGTCAGCGTCGTTCCGTTCTGGCGCACCCGGGTTGATGACGTCGTATCCAGCGTCCACTGGCCCCAGGGGGTCTGGGTCGCACGATTGTCGAAGGAGACATCGCCCTCGAAGCTCGTTCCGATGAGGAACGGACGCAGATCCTCGCTGGCGGAACGTTCAATCTCGTTGGCGAACAGGCCGTCGCGGCGCGAATACTGCGCGGAGAAGGAGATGTTCGTACGGCCGTCGTTGAAGTCCTCGCCGGCGCGCACGGTCAGCGTCTGCTCGTCGAGCCCGTTGCCGGTGGCGAAGAGATGCCGGCCGCGCACCTCGAGCCCGGTGAAGTCGTCGTCGAGTATCGTGTTGAACACGCCCGCGACCGCATCCGTGCCGTAGATCGCCGAGGCGCCGTCCTGGAGCACCTCGACCCGGGCGATGCCGGACACGGGCAGCGCGTTGACGTTCGTCGTCGTGACAGGCGTGGAAAGCTCCGCCTGCGTCGAGGGATGGTTCACGACGCGGCGTCCGTTGAGCAGCACCAGCGTGCCGCTTGAGCCGATCGAGCGCAGATTGATCGACGCGATGTCGCCGCGGACATTGTTGTTCGTGGTGTTGTTGTCGTTGCGGAACTGGACCCCGCCCTGGGCCGGAAGCGACCGGATCAGGTCCTCGCCGTCCACCCCGCCGATGGCTGCGATGTCGGCGTCCCCGATGACCACGACCGGAAGCGCCTCGTTGATGCGCGCACCGACAATGTTCGTGCCCGTCACAACGATCACGTCTTCGTCCTGGGCCGGCTCGGCAGGAGCGTCCTGCGCGGCGGCCTGGTTGGCGAAGGCGAGCGCGGAGAGCGCAGCTCCCGCGTGCAGAATGGTTCTCAGATTCACGATGTCCTCCCCAGAATATTTGTTAATTGCACAAATCACTCGGGGCGTTCGGCAGTGTCAACGAAAAACATACACTCAGGTCAAATTCTCGGCGCCTGAGGTTGCCAAGACGCCCCGGCGGCGTGCTTAAGTGACGTCGAGCCGATGAGGGAGCGCTCTTGATGCCGCCGCTGGGACCTGAACGCGCCGGAGACGCCTCGGCCTTCTCCCGCTCCGATGAACGCCGCCGGAAAACCGAGGCGGTGTTGTCGGCGGCGGGGCGCCGCTTCGACGCCGAGGGCCTCGCCACCGCCCGCCTGGAGGACGTCGCCGCCGATCTCGGTCTGACCAAGACGGGCATCCTCTATTATTTCGAGACCAAGGAAGACCTTGCCGCCGCGCTTTATGACGCCTCCGCACGCGCGCTCGCCGAAGCGCTTGACGCCGGAGAGGCGCAGGGCGAAACGCCGGCGGAACGCATCTCGGGCACGGTGCGGCGTTACGCCGACCGGCTGGTGGACTCCGCCGCAGGACGCGGCCCCTATCTCCCCGCCCTGCGCGAACTCGACGCCTTGGGCGAAGAGACCCGCCTGAGCCTTGCCCAACAGGTCTCCGCAAGCGTCGGCCGGCTCAACGCGCTGGTCGCCGAGTGGGCGGATAACGCGCCGGTCGGCCGGCCGGAGCCTGTAACCCTGCTTATTCTGGGACTGCTGGACTGGCTTTGCGATCGTCACCGGGTCACCGGCTCGCCCGCGGAGATCGCCTCGGCGCGCGACGCCATTCTGGAACTGATCAGGTGCGGGCTGCGCACTGATGCGCGCCCCGCGCCGGCGCTGCCGGCTGGAGGCGAGGACGGCGACGACCTCTCCATTTTCGATCGCGACGCCCGCAACCGCATGAAGCGCGAGGCGTTCATCCGCACCGGCACGCGGTTCTTCAACCAGAAGGGGTTCGGCGGGGTTGCGCTTTCCGAAGTCGCAGCAGCGCTCGGAGTGACGCGCGGCGCGTTCTACTATCACATCGCGGACAAATCCGAGTTTCTCGACCAGTGCGTCGAACGCTCCCTGCAGCATGTCGAACGCGCGCTCGACCGGGCGGAGGCTGCGCATCCGGCCGCCATCGACCAGATTCACGCCGCGCTGCTCGACCTCGCCTATCAGCAGATGGCCGGGGTGACGCCGCTTATCCGGCCCGAACTCGTCGCCGCGCTGCCCCCAGCGCGCCAGCGGCGGCACGCGGCGCGCCTGCGCAATGTGTCACGGCGCCTGGGAGACGCGCTTGAGGAGGCGGTGTCCGCCGGCGACGCGCGCGAGGTCGACACCTCGCTGATCGAGAAGGTGCTGACCAGCGCGGCCTTTCTCAATGGCGGCTACACGATCGCCGCGGCCGGCAGCATGAATCCGCTTCCCCTTTCGGAAGAACCGCTCGCGGCCGCCTCGGACTATCTGCACGTGATCATTCAGGGGCTGGAGCGGCGGCCATGATCCGCGCGGCCTTCCTCTCGCTCGCCATGCTGCTCGCGCCCGCCGCCCATGCGGCGCAGGCGGCCCCGGGACGCGAGGTCGCCGCGGCGTTCGAGACGGACCGCCTGAACGCGCATGTGCTCAGCCTGGAAGCGGCGCTGGCCCGGGCCCAGGCGCGTCATGGCGTCATCCCGCAATCGGCCGCCGATGCGATCACGCAGGCGGCGATACCCGAAAACCTGCCCGCCGACGCGCTGGCGGGGGAGTATGACCGGGTGCGTCACCGGATGGTGGCGCTGCTCAACGTGCTGCGCCGATCGCTCGACGAGGAGGCCGGGAACTACCTGCACTACGGAGCGACCACGGTCGATCTCTATGACAGCGCGCGCATGCTCCAGCTGCGGGAGGCGACGCTCGCCTTCATCGCCGATCTGCGCGCGATCGAGCTTGAGCTGATCGCCCTCGCGCAGGCCCATCGCGACACACCGATGATCGGCCGGACCCTCGGCCAGCACGCCCTGCCGATCACCTTCGGCAAGAAGGTCAGCGTGTGGATCGGCGAAAACCGCCGTCATATCGACAGGCTGACCGACCTGCTCGGTCGGATCGAGCGGTCCGTCATCATGAAAGGCGCCGTCGGCAGCTATCTGGGGCTCGGCCCCGAGGCGATGGCGGTCGAGCGCTCGCTGGCCGCCGAGCTCGGCCTCCCTGCGCCGTATGAGGACGACTGGCACGCCTCGCGGGACGTGTTTGCGGAATACGCCGCCGTGCTGGGCCTGATCAGCCGCAGTTGGGGCCGGTTCGGACAGGAGGTTTTCCTGCTCCAGTCCACCGACATCGCCGAACTGGTCGAAACGCGCCCGGCCTCTGCGGTCGGCTCCAGCGCGATGCCGCACAAGAACAATCCCTCGCTTTCCGAGGCGCTCATGATGAGCGCGCGCATCGTCCCGCGCCAGGCGGAGATCGTCGGCGACGACATGATCAACTTCTTCGAGCGCGACAACACCTCCCGGCCCAACGCCCAGCTCGAGGCGGTCTCGGTCGAGCTTGAGGCGCAGCTTCGCGACGCCTCGCGCCTGATCGCGCGGCTGGAGATCGATACAGCCCGGATGCGGGCCAATCTCGACCGGACGCAAGGCTGGATCCTCTCCCAGCGCGTGGTGTTCGCCCTCGCCCCGGTCATGGGGCGCGAGCACGCCGAAACGCGGCTGCGCGAGCTCGCCGCCGAAGCGCGCGAGAGCGGGGCGGGCCTGCGCGAGGCGCTCGAAACGGATCCGGAGATCATGGCGGCGCTTCCGGCTGATGAACTCGACGCCTTGCTTGATCCGGCGACCTATCTGGGCCTCGCCGCAGAGCAGACCGACGCCGTCATCGCCGCCGCCCGCGCGGCGCGCGAGAGCGATCCGCTGTGATGCTTGAGCTCGCCGCCGCCCTCGTGCTTGCAGCCGCGCCGTGTGAGACCGGCGCTGTAAGGGTGCTTTCCGACTTTCCCGGCGCCTCCAGATCGGCTTGTACGCGCGACGGCGAGCGCTTCGTGCTGAGCATCGCGCCCGAACCGGGCGCGGCCAATCCCAGCCCCTGGTACGCCGCAGCCATCGAGACGGAGGTTGCAGGCGAAATCCGGCTGACGCTGGAATACGAGCAGGCGCCGCATCGCTATGCGCCCTGGATCCGGCATGAGGACGGAGCCTGGGAGCGGTTGCCCGCCGGTGCCGCCGACACCCGGCGCGACGGACAGGAGGCGATCCTGACCTTCAACGTCGAGGCCGGGCGCACCCTGCTGGCGGCCCAGCCGCTGCGCACCGTCGAGGATTATGACCGCGAGCGGGAGGCGCTCGTAATCGGTCCGCAGGACGAATGGCGCGTGTTCGGGCGCTCGGTCGAGGACCGCCCGCTGCATGCGCTTGTCGCCCCGCCGCTGGAGGCGGGCGCCGGCTGGGTGGTGCTGATCGGCCGCCAGCATCCGCCTGAGCTTCCCGGCGCGGACGCCTTCGACGGCTTTTTCGAGACCGCGCTCGCGCTGCGCGCGGAAGGCCGGTGGCGCGAGGGGCTGATCGCGATCCCGCTTCTCAACCCCGACGGGGTTGAGGCCGGTCACTGGCGAACCAACGCCGCCGGCGTCGACCTCAACCGCGACTGGGCCGCGCTGAGCCAGCCGGAAACCCGCGCCGCCGCCGCGCTGATCGAAGCAGTCGCAGGACCGGAAGGCCTGCGACTGATGGCGGATTTCCACGCAACGCGCAGCGACCTGCTCTACTGGCCGCAGGACGCCTTCATGTCCGAGGCCGCCGCCGGCCGCATGGCATGCTGGCGCGCGGCGCTTGAAACCGCAGGCGTGCTGGACGCCATGCGCCTGAGGCGGACGCGCTCCGCCAACCCGGTCAACGCCAAGGCGGTGTTTACCGATCGCGGCGTTCCGGCGCTGACCTGGGAGGCGGGCGACGACACGCCCGCCGCCGTCTCGCGCCGCCTCGCGGCTGCGGGCGCCCAGGCCTGGGCGCAGGGCTGCCCGGCCCCCGGCGGCGAGCGCGAGTGATCCGCGAGCCTAACCCGCGGGATAGGTGGTCGGCGAGCCCGGCCCGACCGGCAGGCCGAACACGAACGTCCACAGGAAGAAAAAGCCCGACCAGATCAGCAGGAAGCCGATCGAATAGGGCAGCATCATCGCGATCAAGGTGCCGACGCCGAGATTGCGGTCATAGCGCGTCGCCCAGGCGAGGATGAGGCCGAAATAGCTCATCATCGGCGTGATGATGTTCGTCGAGCTGTCCCCGATGCGGTAGGCCGCCTGGATGACCTCGGGCGAATAGCCGATGAGCATCAGCATCGGCACGAAGATCGGCGCGGTCACCGCCCATTGCGCGGACGCCGAACCGAGCGAGAGATTGATCACCGCGCACATCAGGATGAACAGGAAGAAAAGCGCCGGTCCGGTCATGCCGGTGCTCTGCAGGAAATTCGCGCCCGACACCGCGGTGATGGCGCCCAGATTCGTCCAGCCGAAAAACGCGACGAACTGCGCGGCGAAAAACACGAGCACGATGTAGAGGCCAAGCGAGGAGATCGCCGTCGCCATGGCGTCGATCACGTCGCGGTCGGTCTTCATGGTTCCGGCCGCACGCCCGTAGGCGTAGCCGGTCACGATGAAGAAGATGAGGATCCACACCACGAAACCGGTGAAGAAGGGGGAGCGCATGACGCTGCCGGTGTCGGGGTCGCGCAGAACGCCGAGACCGGGAAGGATCTCCGAAAGCCATGCCCCGGCGAGGAGCGGCACGCCTTCCGGAACGCGCCAGTCCGGCGAAAGCGTGTAGGCCATCACCGCAAGCACGCCGAGCAAGGCGAGCCCGGCCCATGCGAGACCCTTTTTTTCCTCCGCGCCGAGGCCGTCCATCATGCGCCTGTCGAGCACGTCGGGGTCGGCCCGGGAGGCGTCGTACGGGCCGAGCTTGGGCTCGACGATGAAGATGGAGATCAGCGATCCGACCACCGTCACCACGAAGGTCGAGACGAACATGAAATACCAGTTCGCCGTCGCATTCACGGTGTAGTCCGGATCGATCAGCTGGGCGGCTTCCTCGGTGATCCCGGCGAGCAGAGGATCGATGGTGCCGATCAGCAGGTTGGCGCTATAGCCTCCCGACACGCCGGCGAACGCCGCCGCCATGCCCGCCAGCGGATGGCGCCCGAGCGCGTAGAACACTGCGCCCGCAAGCGGGATCAGCACGACATAACCCACCTCAGAGGCGGTGTTCGAAACGATCCCCGCAAACACGATTGCGACCGTCACCAGATGGCGCGGCGCGCCCAGCACCATGGCCCGGACCGCGGCGGACAAAAGGCCCGACTTTTCCGCCACGCCGACGCCGAGCATGGCCACAAGCACCACGCCAAGCGGAGCAAAGCTCGTGAAATTGGTCGTCAGGCTCGTAAAAATGCGCCGCAGGCCATCCCCGTTCATCAGGCTGACCGCGCGGATCATTCCGTCTTCAGCGACCCCCGCGGCGCCGGCCGGACGCGGGTCCTCCACCGCCAGGCCGAACAAGCCGAGCAGTCCGGACAGCAAAACGATTCCCGCCGCCAGCACCGCAAACAGCGTCACCGGGTGCGGCAGGAGATTGCCCATGCGCTCGACGAAATCGAGGAAGCGCGTGAAGGCGTTGCGCGGCGCTCTGGCGGCGGGCGCGTCGGCGTCGGCCATGGATGGTCTCCGTCTACGGACAGGAAGCGGAAGTGGAGACCGGGGCCGGACGCATTTCAACCGGACGGTCAGAAGGGTTGTTGAGGCCGGCCTAGCGGGCGAGGAAGTCCTCGGGCCGGTCGCCATTGCGCCAGAGCCGGAGAATGGCCGGATCGGCGGGGTCGATGGGCTCGGGCAGCCCCTTCGACGGCACGCTCGCCAATATGTCGCGAATGATCTCAAGGCGCGTGCGGCGCTTGTCGTCCGCGCGCACGACGCGCCAGGGCACGGGATCCCCGGTGCTGGCGAGCATCGCGTCGCGCGCCTCGGTGTAGGCGTCGAACTTCTCCAGCGCCACCGCGTCCACGGGTGAAATCTTCCACTGCTTGAGCGGATTGGTGCGCCGGTCCTCGAGCCGCCTCGCCTGCTCCTCGCGGGAGATGTCGAGATAGTATTTGAGCAGGATCAGCCCTTCATCGACCAGCAGGCGTTCGAACGGGCCGACATCGGTGAGAAAGCGCGCATAATCCGAGCCGGAGCAATAGCCCATGACCGGCTCCACGCCGGCGCGGTTGTACCAGGAGCGGTTGAACAGGACGAACTCGCCGTCCGCGGGCAGATGCGGCGTCCAGCGCTGGAAATACCAGCTGCTGCGGTCGCGTTCGGTCGGCTTGCCCAGCGCCACCACGCGCGTCTCGCGCGGCGACTGGTGCTCGACGATGCGCTTGATCGCCCCGTCCTTGCCGGCGCTGTCGCGGCCTTCAAGGATCACCAGCAGCCGGCGGCCTTCCTCGATCAGCTGGCGCTGCAGCGCGACAAGCCCGATCTGAAGGCCGTGCAATTCGTCCTTGTAGCTGTCCTTTTCCATTCGAAGAGACTGGCCCCGATCCTGCGGCCTTGTCGAGCCGCGGGGGGGGAGGTCGCGCCGGCGCGCGGCCGGAGCGGCTGTCAGCGGCGCATCCAGGCCCTAGATTGGCGGCAGGACCCGGTCAGACCTCACGCCATGCTTCTCGTCATTGAAAATCTCAGCAAGTCCTATGGGGAAGGCACCGAGCGGCAACGCGTGCTCGACGGCGTCGATCTTTCGCTGGAACGCGGCGAAAGCCTCGCTGTCACAGGCGAGTCCGGCTCGGGCAAGAGCACGCTCCTGCATCTCGCCGGCCTGCTCGATTCGCCGGATGCCGGGGAAATCCGGCTGGACGGCGAAGCCGTTTCCGGGCTGGACGACGCCGGCCGGGCGCGGCGGCGCCGCGACCGCATCGGCCTGGTGTTCCAGCAGTTCAACCTCGTGCCGTCGCTTACGGTGGCGGGCAATCTTGCGCTTCAGGCCCGGCTTGCCGGCGCGCATGATCCCGAACGGGTCGCGGAGCTGGCCCGCCGGCTGGGGCTCGAGGCGTTTCTGGAGCGCTATCCCGAACAGCTCTCCGGCGGCCAGCAACAGCGCGTCGCGGTTGGCCGCGCACTCGCCGCCAGCCCGGCGCTTCTGCTCGCCGACGAACCCACGGGCAATCTGGACGAAGCCTCCAGCGCGGACGTGCTCGATCTCATGCTCGAGCTCTGTTCCGAAGCCGGCGCCGCCCTGCTGATGGCGACCCATTCCGAACGCGCGGCCAGCCGGCTTGCGCGCCGCGTGCATCTCTCCCGCGGGCGGCTGTCATGACCGGAACGGTTTTGCGCACGCTGCTGTCGCACTGGCGGCGCAAGCCGGGTCAGCTCGCCACGCTTGTGATCGGCCTCGCCCTTGCGACTGCGCTCTGGACGAGCGTGCAGGCCATCAACGCCGAGGCGCGCGCAAGCTATGACGAGGCGAGCGCGGCGCTCGGCGGCGGTTCGGTCGTCATCCTCACCGCCGCGGACGGGCGGATACCGCTGACCACCTGGGCGTTGCTCCGGCGCGACGGCTGGGCTGCTTCGCCCCTGATTGAAGGCGAATTGGCTGCAGGAGGGCGGGTGTTCGCGCTTACAGGCGTTGAACCGCTAAGCGCGCCCGGCGGCGGCCGCGCTGCTGCGCCGGGCGGCGAGACCGTGCAGACCGAGTTCCTGACCGCGCCGGGCCTGCTGCTGGCGGCGCCCGAAACCACAGACCAGCTTCGCGCAGCCGGCCTGGACCTGCCGCCGGTGCGCGCAAGCGCGGAGGTGGCGCGCGGGGAGGTCATCGCCGACATCGGCGTGGCGGCGAGGCTTCTCGGCCGGGGCGACACCGTCGACGCCATTCTCATCGACGCCCGCGCCCGGCCCGGGGCCACGCCGCTTGCAGAACTTGCTCCCGGCCTCCAGCGAAGCAACGGGAACGCCGGCGGAGAGGTCGCCCGGCTGACCGGCAGCTTTCATCTCAACCTCACCGCCTTCGGCCTGCTCTCCTTCGCCGTCGGCCTGTTCATTGTCTACGCCGCGGTCGGGCTGGCCTTCGAACAACGCCGCGCGACGCTTCGCACGCTAAGGGCGCTCGGCGCGCCGGTTTCAAGCGTGGTCGGAGCCCTGCTGCTCGAGGCGCTCGCGCTGGCCCTCATCGCGGGCGCGGCCGGCGTGGCGCTCGGCTACGCCGTGGCGAGCGCGCTTCTGCCGGATGTCGCCGCCACCTTGCGCGGCCTCTACGGCGCGCAGGTCTCGGGCGAGCTGTCGATCCGGCCCGCCTGGTGGCTCTCCGGCCTCGGCATCGCAGGCCTCGGCGCGATCGGCGCGACGGGCCAGTCGATCCGGCGGGCTGCGAAGATGCGCCTTCTGGCGTCCGCCCAGCCGCGCGCCTGGGCCATGGCGTCCGGCCGGCGCCTCGCATTGCAGGCCGCCGCCGCGCTGGCGCTGTTTGCCGCCGCTTTTGTCATCCCCGCCCTGTTTTCCGGCGTCGTGGCCGGCTTCGCCCTGCTGGCGGCGCTCCTGTTCGGCTCCGCCCTGATCCTGCCGCCTGCCCTGGCCGCCGCGCTGAGCGCCGCACAGACGATCGCGCGCGGGCCTGTCACGGAGTGGTTCCTCGCCGACACTCGTCAGCAGCTGCCGGGCCTGTCGCTGGCGCTCATGGCGCTGATGCTCGCCTTTACGGACATCCTCGAACCGGAGGCGATGGAGGTCGCCCCCTACTATCCCGATCACCCCGTTCTGCGAGAAGATTGGGCGCTCTATCTCAAC
>CAZLOV010000008.1:0-7731 GCA_964561235.1 uncultured Caulobacterales bacterium | reverse complement strand
GCCAATATCGGGGTCGGCACGATGGTCTCGAGCTTCCGCCTGACCTTCGAGGGCTGGCTTGACCAGAGGCTCGCCGCGGAGCTTTACGTGACCGCCCGCGACGAGGCGCAGTCGGAAGCGCTGCGCGACTGGCTTGAGCCGCGCGTTGACGCGGTTCTGCCGATCTGGAGCGCGGAAACGCGTATCGCCGGGCGGCCGGGCGAGGTCTATGGCGTCGTCGATCACGCAACCTATCGCGAGCACTGGCCGCTGATCATCGCTCAGCCCGGCGCCTGGGACGCGGTGGCCGCCGGCGAGGGCGTCCTGGTCAATGAACAGACCTGGCGCAGCCTCGATCTTCGTCTTGGCGCGCCCGTCGATCTGGGCGAGGCCGGATCACCCGCGCTGGTCGGGGCGTATTCCGACTACGGCAATCCGCGCGCACAGGCGATCATCGGGCTGGACGCGCTGGAGGCGGGTTACGGCGAGGCGGTCTCGCGCCTTCGCTACGGCCTGCGGGTCTCGCCCGAGGCGGCCGCCGGACTGGCGCAGCGCATCCGGACGGAATTCGACCTGCCGGCCAACGGCGTCGTCGACCAGGCGCAGGTAAAGGCGTTTTCGCTTTCCGTCTTCGAGCGCACCTTCGCGGTGACCGGCGCGCTCAACGTGCTCACGCTGTCGGTCGCAGCGTTCGCCATGTTCGCCAGCCTTGCGACCCTGGCCTCCATGCGCCTGCCCCAGCTGGCGCCCGTCTGGGCGCTGGGGCTGACGCGCGCGCGGCTGGCCCGGCTGGAGCTCCTGCGGGCAGGCGCGCTCGCGCTGATGACGTGCGTGCTCGCCCTGCCGACGGGCCTGCTGCTCGCCTGGGCGCTCCTGGCGGTGGTCAATGTCGAAGCCTTCGGCTGGCGCCTGCCGATGCATCTCTTTCCGGCCGACTGGCTCAGGCTGGCAGCGCTCGCCGTTCTCGCCGCGCTCGTCGCCGCGGCGCTCCCCGCCCGGGCGCTGGCGCGCAAGCCGCCTCGCGCCTTCCTGCAGATCTTCGCCCAGGAGCGTTAAGACATGCGCCTGACGATGCTTGGGTTCGTCCTGGCCACACTTTGGCCCGCCGCAGCCGCAGCCCAGGGCTTCGCCGGTCTTGGAGCCGATGCGGAGGGCTTCGCCCAGCCGCAGCCGGGTCACGCGTTCTCCTTTCCGCAAGACCACGGCGCGCATCCCGCCTACCGCATCGAATGGTGGTATCTCACAGCCGTTCTGGAAGGCGCAGACGGCGCATCCTACGGCGCGCAATGGACGCTGTTCCGCTCCGCGCTCGAGCCGCGCGAGGCGGACGGCTGGGACAGTCCGCAGCTCTGGATGGGCCATGCCGCCGTGACAACGCCAAAAGCGCATTTCCACGCCGAGCGCCTTGCGCGGGGAGGTCTCGGCGTCGCCGGCGCCGAGAGCGATCCGTTTCGCGCCTTCATTGACGAGTGGCGCATGGAAAGCGCCGTCTCACGCATCGCCCCCGGCGGCGATGCGCTGGATGCGCTTGATCTTTACGCCCGCGGCGAGGAATTCGCCTATTCGCTCTCCCTCGACGCGGACGGCCCGCTCGTCTTCCACGGCGAGGGCGGCTATTCGGTGAAATCCGCCCAGGGGCAGGCGAGCTATTACTTCTCACAGCCCTTCTACCGCGTGACGGGACGCCTCGAATTGCCGGACGGCGCGGTGGAGGTTTCAGGCCGGGCCTGGCTCGACCGCGAATACTCCTCCCAGCCGCTCAGCGAGAACCAGCGCGGCTGGGACTGGGTGTCGCTCCACCTCGAAAGCGGCGAAAAGGTCATGGGCTTCCAGCTCCGCCAGACCGACGGAACCGTCTACACGGCGGCGAGCTGGATCACGCCGGACGGCGCGCTGACGCATTTCAGCGACGGCGAGCTGACCCTGACACCGCTGGAGACCGCCCCCGTCGCCGGGCGCGAGCCGCCGGTCCGCTGGCGGGTCGAGCTGCCCGCGCGCGGGCTGGACGTGGAGATCGAGGCGCTCAACCCGCAAAGCTGGATGCCGACGCTGTTTCCCTACTGGGAAGGGCCGGTGTCGATCCGCGGGAGCCATGCCGGGCGGGGCTATCTGGAGATGACCGGGTATGAGGAAACCCGCTAGCGGGGGATCTTAGGCGCTGCGCCGCAGGTCCGCCTCGGTCGGGCCGGTCAGGCAGTTCACGTTCACCGTGACGGCGAGACTGAGGGAATCATCCGCCGATCCGTCGTAATAGCCCGAAACCGCCAGCGTCTCACCCGGCATTACGGGGCAGGCCGAGCAGGCGGCAGGCGGCCTCGAACGTGTCTTCGGCGCCGGCTGAGGCGTTGATTTCAGGCCAGGCCGGCTTTTCGGCGCCGCGCGCGAGCTGGCGCTCGAGCACCGCCACGGTCGCGTCGGAGGCGTCGCCCTTCCGGGCCGCGATGCGGTCGCGCAGGCGTTCGTCCGAGGCGCTGAGCCATAAGCCATCAAAGGACGCCTGCGCCCGGCGGGCGACGGCTTCCAGCGCGTCCCGCTCGGCGGCGCGCGCATGGACCGCGTCCACGATCACCGCGCCGCCATGATCAAGCGCACGCACGGCCTTGTCGGCCAGCCGCGCGGCGACGCGCGCGTTCACCTCCGCGGCGTAGGCCGTCTCCGGCAGACGCTCGAAGGGATCGGCGCCGAGCATCGCCTTGCGCTCCACGTCCGAGCGGAGCACCAGCGCCCCGGCGGGCCCCGGAAGCGCCGGGGCAAGACGGCGCGCCAGCGTGGACTTGCCCGAACCGGACAATCCGCCCACCGCGACCAGGCGCGGCCGGGGCGGCTCGGCGGCGAGCCTGCGCGCGAGCGTCAGATGCGCCTCGGCGTCTTTTGTGTCGCCAGGACCGGCGCGATCGGCCGCCGTCATCGCGCGCACCAGCGCCCGGATCGCAATCGCACAGGGGAGCACGGCGAGCGCGTCCAGATCCTGCGCATCGCACCCGTCCATCCAGCCGTTGAGCGCGCGCGATGCGTGCGGCTTGAGCCCCCGGTGCAACAGGTCCATCAGCAGGAAGGCGGCGTCGTAGGCGATGTCGACCGTGGCGAGGGTCTCATCGAACTCAAGGGCGTCGAAGGCGACCGCGCGGCCGTCGAGACGCACAATGTTTTCCAGATGCAGATCGCCGTGACACCGCCGCACGCAGCCGCGCGCCGCACGCGCATCAAGAACGCGCGCCGCCTGATCCAGACGCGCCGAGACCGCCTCAAGGGCGGCGCGAACCAACCCGGCCTCCAGTGCGCCGGTAGGCGCGCGAAGCCGCCCCGCCGCCCCGTCAAACACCGACCTGAGCCGCGCGGCGCCGCCCTCGCGCGGCCCCTCCGGCGCGCGGGCGTGCAGGGCCGCCATGTCGCGGGCGAAGCGCTCGATCTCGGTTTCACCGAGCACGCCCGCCTCCGCGCGCCGGCTAAGCAGCGCGTCCTGGTCGAACCGGCGCATGACCAGAACCGGTTCGAGCGCTTCACCCGGGCCGTCGAGCGCGAAGCCGCCGTCTTCCGTCCGGCTGATCTCGCCAAGGCCGAGATAGAGCGACGGGGCGTGCTCGGCGTTGAGTTCAAGCTCGCGCTTGAGCGCGGCGCGTCTGCGATCGGGCGTGGAGAAATCAAGATATCCAAGCGCGACCGGCCGCTTGAGCTTGTAGGCGCGCCCGGGCGCGAGAAACACGCTGGCTGCGTGCGTGTCGATGCGCTCGCGCGCGCAGAGGGCCTCCCCGAGCCAGGCCGCCAGAGCCGGATCGACGCGGGCGTGACGCGGATCGTCGGGCGGCTCGGGATCGGTCATTCACGTTTCCGGCGGCGGCTTCGCGTCGGAGGCTAGCTGAACCCCGCGCGTCTGTGCAGCCCGGCGCACGGACATCGCCAACCGCGAAGACGCCGCAGCAGCGCCTTCAGCGGCGCTTCATCGCTTCGGCTGCGCGCGCGTTGCGGGTGATCGCCTCCCAGTCGCCCGCCGCAATCCGGTCGGCGGGCGCAAGCCACGACCCGCCCACGCAGGCGACATTTCCGAGCGCGAGATAGGCCGGCGCCGCCTCGCGGCTGATCGATCCGGTCGGACAGAAGCGCACTTCCGGAAGGGGGCCGGCCAGCGCCTTGAGATAGGCGACGCCGCCGGCCGGTTCGGCAGGGAAAAATTTCAGCGCCGAAAAGCCCGCCTCGACCGCGCTCATCGCCTCTCCGGCCGTTGCGGCCCCCGGCAGGCAGGGCAAGCCGGTCTCCAGCAGGGCCATGCCGAGCGCCGGCGTCAGGCCGGGACTGACGAGAAAGGCAGCGCCCGCCTTTCGGCTGGCCTCCGCCTGGGCGGGCGTGCGCACCGTGCCCATGCCCACGATCAGCTCGGGCGCTGCATCCTGCATGGCCTTGAGCGCATCGAGGGCTGCGTCCGTGCGCAGGGTGAGTTCGGCGACCCTGAGCCCGCCCGCCGCAAGCGCCCTGGCCAGCGGTGCGGCGGCTGCGCGCTCCTCCAGCACGATGACGGGGATGACGCTCGCGGCCTCCAGCAGCATGTCGGTGGAGAGAGATGTCACGGGGCGAGTCCTCCGGCTTCGGCGATGGCCGCCGCACCAAGCAGGGCGGCGGCGTCGGACAGGATCAGGTGGACGGGAATGGCCTTGACATACCGGCTCATCGGACCGCGGCGGACGCGGCGCGCTTCAAAGCAGCTCGCCTCCAGAAGCGGGCGGATGCGCGGCAGGATTCCGCCGGCGAGGTACGTGCCCCCGCGCGCGCCGGTCAGCACGGACACATCGCCCGCATAGGCGCCGAGCGCGCCGCAGAAGACCATGACGGCACGGCCCGCCCGGCTTGACGGATCGGCGAGCGCCGCCTCGGTGATCTCTTCGGGCCTGACGACGGGCCAAGGCTCGGCCTCCATTGCGCAGAGCGCGCGGTGAATGTTGACGAGCCCGCGGCCCGAAAGGAGCCGCTCCCAGGAAACAAATCCGTATTCGCGCGCGATGAAGCGGCCGACCTCGATCTCCTCGTCGTTGCGCGGGGCGAAGCCCGCGTGTCCGCCTTCCGTGGCGACGACCTGATAGCCGCGCGCCGTCGGCACGAGCAGGCCGAGGCCGAGCCCTGTGCCGGGGCCCAGCACCGAGATCGGCGCGTTCTCCAGAGGCGCCCCCGGGCTCACAAGCACACGGTCGGCCTCCGGACAGAGCGGGGCGCCGCGCGCCTGCGCCGCGAAGTCGTTGATCGCCGCGAGACGCTCCAGTCCAAGGTCCGCCTTCAAGGCCTGCGGGTCCAGCCGCCAGCTCGAATTCGTCAGAGCCACCGGCCCGTCCGCGACCGGCGCGGCGACCGCAAAGCAAGCCCGCTTCGGCCGAACGCCATCGCAGCTTTCCAGATAGGCGTGCGCCGCATCGCGCAGGGTCTCGAAGTCCTCGTTGCGGAAGCGGCGCACCTGCTCCAGCGCAAACCCGGACGCCGCCGAGCCCCGCACGGTGGCGAAGCGTGCGTTGGTGCCGCCGACATCGGCGACGAGATAAACCTCTTCAACCGCCACCCGCGCCGTCCTTTCCGCCCCGCTCATGCGTCCGCCGAGACGGGGTTCGGCTCAGGGGCGCCGGGCTCCGGGCGGGCGGAGGGGGCGGCGCCGACATGATCCAGCGCCGCTCCGGTCACGGCGCCGGTCTCGGCCCCGCCCACAAGCTGGCGGAAGCCTGCAAAGAGTTCGCGTCCGAAGCCTTCGGCGTGATCCGAGAGATCCGGTTCGGCCGGCGTCCGCGCGTTCCATTCCTCAGCATCCACGCGCACCTCGAGCCGTCCCGCGGCGGCGTCCACGCGGATGATGTCGCCGTCGCGGATTTTTGCGATCGCACCGCCGGCGAGCGCTTCCGGCGTCAGATGGATCGCGGCGGGCACCTTCCCGCTGGCGCCGGACATGCGGCCGTCGGTCACGAGCGCAACCTTGAAGCCGCGGTCCTGGAGCACGCCCAGAGGCGGGGTCAGCTTGTGCAGTTCGGGCATGCCGTTGGCGCGCGGACCCTGGAACGGCGCCACCGCGACGAAATCCCGGTCGAGATCGCCCGCCTTGAAGCGTTCGATGAGTTCGGCCTGTGACCGGAAGACGATGGCGGGCGCCTCCACGACGCGATGCTCGGGCTTCACCGCCGAGATCTTGATCACGGCGCGTCCCAGCGGCCCGTCCAGCACGCGAAGGCCTCCGTCGGCGGCGACCGGGTCGGAGACCGGGCGGAGCACCTCGGGATCCGCGCTTTGCGCGGGCGGGTCGGCCCAGGCGAGCGTCTCGCCGTCTTCAGCCAGCCTCGGCTCCCGTGCGAAGTCCGCAAGGCTGTCTGCGCCCAGCGTCATGACGTCGCCGTGCAGAAGACCCGCGCCGAGCAGTTCGCGGATCAGGAAGGCCATGCCGCCCGCGGCATGGAAATGGTTCACGTCCGCCTGCCCGTTCGGATAGATGCGGCAGAGCAGCGGGGTGACCCGGGCAAGGTCTTCGAAATCGTCCCAGGTCAGCTGGACGCCGGCGGCGCGCGCCATGGCGACCAGATGGATGGTGTGGTTCGTCGATCCGCCGGTGGCGTGAAGGCCTATGACGGCGTTGACGATGGCGCGCTCGTCAATGCTCTCGCCGATGGGCCGGTAGTCCGCGCCCAGATGCGTCAACCCGGCGGCGCGCTTTGCGGTCGCCTTGATCATCGCCTCGCGCAAGGGCGTGCCCGGATTGATGAAAGCCGAGCCCGGCACGTGCAGGCCGAGGATTTCCATGAACATCTGGTTGGAGTTCGCCGTACCGTAGAACGTGCAGGTCCCCGGGCTGTGATAGCTTTGGCTCTCCGCCTTGAGCAGTTCGTCGCGCCCGGCCTTGCCCTCGGCGTAGAGCTGCCGGATGCGCGCCTTCTCGCTGTTCGGCAGGCCCGACGGCATGGGTCCCGCCGGCAGGAACAACACCGGCAGATGTCCATAGCGCAGCGCGCCCATCAGCAGGCCCGGCACGATCTTGTCGCAAACCCCCAGGCAGATCGCGGCGTCGAACATGTCGTGGGAGAGGGCGACCGCCGTCGCCATCGCGATGACGTCGCGGGAAAAGAGCGAAAGCTCCATGCCCGGCTGCCCCTGCGTGACGCCGTCGCACATGGCCGGCACGCCGCCTGCGACCTGCGCGGTTGCGCCCGCCTCGCGCGCGGCCGCCTTGATGAGGGCGGGATAGGTCTCCAGCGGCTGATGGGCGGACAGCATGTCGTTGAAGGCCGTCACCACGCCGATATTGGGCCAGGTCACGTCCATGAGCGCCGGCTTGTCGCCGCCGGAGGCGGCGAAGCCATGCGCGAGGTTGCCGCAGGACAGCGAACGCCGGTGCGGACCGTCGCGCCGGGCCTTGCGGATCAGGTCCAGATAGGCCGCACGGGTTGCGGCGCTCCGTTTGCGGATGCGCTCGGTGACGGCTTCCACGGTCGGGTTGAGCGGGACGGACATCTCGACCTCCTTCGCGGTCTCAAGGGCTCCAGAACACCGTGGGCGCGAGGCCTTTCAAGGTGAAGAGCGCACGGGCGGGCCGGTCCGCGACCGGACCGGGCTGAAGCGTCGCCTCCATCGCTTTGCGCTTGTCCTCGCCGGCGATCATGAGGCACGCCGCCGGGCACCCCGCAAGCGCGCCGAGCGTCAGGGTGACGCGCAACAGGTGCTCGCCCGCGATCGCGGAGGGGTTCGCCCGTATGGCGGCGACACGCGGACCGTCCGTGCGCAGGGCTTCCCTGAGTC
>CAZLOV010000007.1:33300-36618 GCA_964561235.1 uncultured Caulobacterales bacterium | reverse complement strand
AACAAGCCGACCGGCGCGGAAGCGTCAGCCTGCAGGCCGTTTCTCGCCGCGCGCATCGCGGCGCTGCCGCAGCTCCGCGCAATCGTGGCCCTCGGCAAAATCGCTCATGACAACACCCTGCGCGCGCTCGGGGCCCGGCTCGCCGCCCACCCCTTCGCGCATGGCGCCGCGCACGGGCTCGAAGGGCCGAACGGCGCGTTGCGGCTGTTCGACAGCTATCATTGCTCGAGATACAACACGAACACAGGCCGGCTTACGGAAGCCATGTTCCACGACGTCTTCCGCGCCGCCGGGCACTTCATCCGTAGTTCTTGAGCAGGCGCTGCTTGTCGCGCTTCCAGTCACGCTCCTTGATCGTCTCGCGCTTGTCGACGGCCTTTTTGCCTTTGGCCAGCCCGATCAAGAGCTTGGCGACCCCGCGCTCGTTAAAATAGAGCCGCAGCGGGATAATCGTGTAGCCGTCCCTGGAGACGGCGCCCTGCAGCGTCGCGATCTGCTTTCTGTGCAGCAGCAGTTTACGCGGGCGGCCCGGCTCGTGGTTGAAGCGGTTGCCCATCTCGTAAGGCGGGAAGTCGGCGTTGATCAGGAACACCTCGCCACGCTCGGGGCTGACATAGCTCTCGGCGATGTTCGCCCGGCCCTGCCGCAGCGACTTCACCTCGGTGCCGGTAAGCTGCAGGCCGGCTTCGAACGTCTCGCCGATCTCGTAGTCAAAGCGCGCGCGGCGGTTGACCGCCACGACGCCGTCGTTCGAATCCGGCTTCTTCTTCGCGGCCACCTAGACACCCGCCGCTTGCATCGCCGCGCGGACCTGCGTCTTCACAGCGTCGTCGGGCTGGACAAGCGGCAGGCGCACATCCGGCTCGCACAGACCCAATTCGGCCAGCGCAAACTTCGCCGGCGCAGGGCTGGGCGCGGCGAAAAGCGCTCCATGAAGCGCATGCAGCGTGTCGTTGATTGCGCGCGCCTCCTCGAACCGGCCTGCAAGGCTTGCCTCCTGCATGCGCGCATACGGACCCGGAGCCACGTTGGACACGACGGATATCGCGCCGACCCCGCCCGCGGCGTTGTAGGCGAGCGCGCTCGCATCATCGCCGGAGAGCTGAATGAAGTCCGCCCCGCACGCCAGCCGGTGGTCGGCCACGCGGCCCATCTCCCCGGTCGCATCCTTGATGCCGATGACGTTGGGATGCGCTGCGAGCCGCGCAACAGTCTCCGGCTTGATGTCGCTCACCGTCCGGCCCGGCACGTTGTAGAGGATCAACGGGATCTCGACCGCATCGGCGAGCGCGCGAAAATGCGCTTCCAGGCCGCGCTGGTCGGGCTTGTTGTAGTACGGGGCGACGACGAGGCCGGCGTCCGCGCCAACCTTCTTGGCGTGATTGAGATGGGCGGCCGCCTGGCAGGTGTCGTTGGATCCGCACCCGGCGATGACCGGCACGCGTCCGCCGGCGACCTCGACGCACAGCGTGATCAGGCGATGCTGTTCCGGCACGGTAAGCGTCGGGACCTCGCCTGTGGTGCCGACCGGCACGAGGCCGTGCGCGCCGGCCTCGATCTGGCGCTCGGCAAGGTGCTGAAACGCCGTTTCGTCCACGGCGCCGTTCTTGAACGGCGTGATCAGGGCGGTGAAGACGCCGCGAAACATGGGCTGGCATCCGTCTTTGTGGCTGCAGGGCCGCGGACCATACTGACCCGGGCCCGCCAAACCAAGAGACTGCAATCATGGTGGACAGCCGGGCGGCGTTCAGTGATTCTCAACGATGGGTTCCGAACGCGAGGCTCGAGGTCTGTTACATGACGAAACGCGCCATGCTGATCCTGGCCGTCGCGATCGGGCTCGCAGCAGCCCCGCCGCTTCTCGCCCAGACGCCCGAACCGCGCATCAAGCCGCCGGTCGCCAACCACTCCGCCCTGCTGACGGATGAGGACTTCACCGTGTTCCGCCGCGCGCTGCGGGCGGCGGAGGAGGACGACTGGAGCGCCGTGCGGGCCGACCGGCAGCGCCTCGAAAACCCGGCTGCGCGCGACCTTCTGCTCTGGCGCGTCGCGACGTCGGATCCGCGAACCCGTTTCTCGGAACTCGACAATGCGCTCACCGTCCTCGCCGGCTGGCCGCGCGAGGACGCCATCCAGCGCGAAGCCGAATGGAAGATCGGCGACAGCGGGCTCTCGCCTGCCGAAATCGTCGCCTGGTTTGAAAACCGCACGCCTCTGACCGGGGAAGGCCGTGTTGCGCTTGGCGAAGCGCTTATCGCGCTCAACCGAGAGGACGAAGGCCGCGAAGAGCTGCGCGAAGCCTGGCGCAACCATTCCATGCGGCTCAGCTTCCAGAACGACGTGCTGCGCCGACACGCCTCGCTGTTCTCCCAGGACGATCACGCCGCCCGCGTCGATTATCTGCTCTGGAACGGTCAGCGCAGCTCCGCCAGCCGCCTTCTCAACCAGCTCGACACCGGCGAGCGGCGGGTGGCCGAAGCGCGCATCCGGCTGGCGGCGCGTTCCAGCGGCGTCGACGCCGCCGTCGCCGCCGTGCCTGACAGCCTGAGCGAGCATCCGGGACTGGTGTTCGAACGCGCCCGCTGGCGCCGCCGCGCCGGGCTTGACGACGCCGCCTTGCCGCTCCTGCTGCAGCTCCCCGCCGGCTATGAAAACGCCGGCGCGCTCGAAGCGATGTGGACCGAGCGCAAGCTGATGATCCTCGATCTCGTGCGCGACGAGGACTACGCGACCGCTTATGAGCTCGCCGCCGCCAACGGGATGACCGAGGGCGTCGAATTCGCCGACGCGGAGTTCCTCGCAGGCTGGCTTGCGCTGGTTCACCTGGGCGATCCCGCCGCCGCGCTCAATCATTTCGAACGCCTCGAGCAGGGCGTCACGACGCCGGTCTCGGTCTCGCGCGCGCTCTACTGGCAGGGCCGGGCGGCGGAAGCCATGGGCGACGTCCCCGAAGCGCAAAGCCGGCTGCTTGCGGCGGCGCAGTATTCGACCGCGTATTACGGACAGCTGGCGCGCTATGCGCTTGGTCCCGACGCCGCGGAGATCGAGCTGCCGCCCGATCCGGAGATCACGCCCGCCGTGCGCGCGCGCTTTGAGGCGCGGCCCATGGTGCAGGCGCTGCGTCTGCTCGCGGAGATGGACGAGCGATACTATTTCCGCGTCTTCAGCTACCACATGGACGATCTGTTCGAGGATGCGCGCGAGCAGGCTCTTCTGGTCGATCTCTCCATCGAATTCCTGCAGGTCCGCCAGGCTGTGCGGGCGGCGAAGGCGTGCATGAGCGCGTATTTGCCCGTCTTGGGGATGCCCACCCCCGCG
>CAZLOV010000007.1:0-33290 GCA_964561235.1 uncultured Caulobacterales bacterium | reverse complement strand
CGAAGGCGGCCCGGATGCAGGGCGTCTCGCTCGCCGAGCGCGCCTATCCGGTCATCGAGCTGCCGGAGAACGCGCCGATATTCCCGGAAGCCGCATTGACGCATTCGGTGATCCGTCAGGAAACCGAGTTCGATCCGCGCGCGGTTTCCGGCGCGGGCGCGCGCGGACTGATGCAGATGCTGCCGTCCACGGCGCGGGCGACAGCGCGCCAGCTGGGCCAGCCTTACGAGTTCCAATGGCTCACGGACGATCCCGACTACAACCTCATCCTCGGCATGGCACATCTTGAAGAGGTCGTGGAAGACTATGACGGCTCGCTCGTCATGGCCCTCGCCGCGTACAACGCCGGCGGACACCGCGTGAGCCGCTGGGTGCGCAATTACGGCGATCCGCGCACCGGCGAGATCGATCCGATCGACTGGGTCGAGAGCATCCCGTTTTCCGAGACGCGCAACTACGTCCAGCGCGTGCTTGAAAACCTTCAGGTTTATCGCGCCCGGATGGCGGACGGCGACGCACCGCTTTTCATCGAGCGCGACATGGTGGGCGCAGCGGGCCTGGCGGAGGCCCTGCCCCGGCTTCCCGAGGACGCCTTCGCGCTGATCCCGCCGCCCGCGCCGTTCCAGCGCGGCTTCGACGCCGCACCGGTTCCCGCCGCTGCGCAGACCGCACCGCCTCCGGCGTTGCCTGTCGCAGCCCCCTCACCCGAGGCGGAACCCGAAACCGTGGATCCGCAAGCGCGAGCGGAAGCCCTGCAGCCGGACGCCCGCGCCCGCGCGGCCACAGCCGAGACGCGTATAGAGCCCGCGCCCGAGCCGTCTCCGGAGCCCGCAGCCCAATCGGTTCGTCCCGAGGCCAGTGACGCGCCCGCCTCAACGCCGCGTCCAATTGGCGACGGGGCGGCGCAAAGCCGCATCCTCACAGGCGAAGACGCCGACGCGCTCGCCGAACGCATGCTCGGCGCGCAGGCGACCGCACCCGAAGCGACGTTGACGCCGGAGCCCGCGCCGCGCCCGGCCGAGCCGGGCCGCGCGCTCTCCATCGAGGAAGCCGACGCGCTCCTGCAGGCAGCGGACAGCGAACCTGCATCAGAAGACCCCGTCCCTCAGCCTGCGCCGTCTCCGGCTGCGTCCGAGCCCGCGGGCGGACGGACGCTGACCATGGAAGAAGCCGACGCGCTCCTGCGCGCCGCCGAGGCCGCGCAGAGCGAAGCGGAAGCGGAAGCCGCGGCTGAGCCCGAGGAGCCGGACTTAGAAGACGAACCGCCATCGGAGGCGGAAAGCGAGCGTTAGCGCGCGAGCGCCTGCTCCAGGGTCGCCGGATCGATATTGCCGCCGCTGAGCACGACGACAGTCGTCTTTCCCGCCGTGTCCAGCCGCCCGGAGAGCACCGCGGCGAGCGCCGCAGCGCCGCCTGGTTCGACCACCAGCTTGAGCGTGCGGGCGGCGAAGGCTACGGCGTCAAGCGCCTCCTCGTCGGTGACCGCCGCCGCGCCCGCAAGGCGCCGGCGGTTGATCGCAAACGTCATCTCGCCCGGCTGCTGCGTCAGCAGCGCATCCTGGACCGATCCGCCCATGCGCGCATTCGAGACGCGTTCGCCGGCCTCCAGCGAGCGCGCGGTGTCGTCAAAGCCGGCCGGTTCGACCGCATAGACCCGGGTGTCCGGCGACATCGCCTCTGCAGCAAGATTGATCCCGGCGATCAAGCCGCCGCCGGAACAGCAGCAGGCGAGCTGATCGGCCCGGACGCCGCGCGCGGCGAGATCCTCGAAGATCTCAAGCCCGCACGTGCCCTGCCCCGCAATGACGTCGGGGTGTTCGAACGGGGGTATCAGAACGGTTCCGCGCGTGCGCGCCAGTCCGGCGGCGATCTCCTCGCGGCTTTCCGTTTCGCGATCGTAGGCGACGACCTCAGCGCCGCGCGCGCGCACGCCTGCGGTCTTCACCGCCGGTGCATCGGCCGGCATGACGATGGCGGCGGGCACGCCGCGAAGCCGCGCCGCCTCGGCGACGGCCTGCGCGTGATTGCCGGAGGAATACGCCGTCACGCCTGCGCCGGCCTGGGCGTTGGAAAGCTTGAAGACGGCGTTGCACGCGCCGCGGAACTTGAACGATCCGGTCCGCTGCAGGTTTTCAGCCTTCAGGAAGACCCGGCCGCCGGCGCGGGCGTCCAGATCCGGGTGCGAGAGAAGCGGCGTCCGCACGGCGAGGCCCTCGATGCGGCCGGCGGCGGCGCGCACATCCTCAATGCTGCAAGGGTCTTTCGTCTCCGTATGCCCGGTCAAATGCGCCTCCTCCAAACAAAACGCCGGTTCCCGGCGGCGTGCGCCTGCAAACGGGCCTGAAAACCATTGCGCAGCGGGAGCGGAGCCTATTTTGTAAGGCTCAACAAGACCAAGACCGCATCTGCGGCGCCGATCCAAGCGAGGGAGGACGTTCGGCCATGCTTCCAGGCCAGATGATGAACCGACAGCTGATGATCTCCGACATCATCCGCCATGCCGGTCAGAACCACGGCAAGCGCGAAATCGTCACGCGCCTGCCGGAGACCGGCCAGATCCATCGCTATGGCTGGGCGGACTGTCATGATCGCTCGCGCCAGCTCGCCGACGTGATGGTGCGCGACTTCAAGATGAAGCCGGGCGACCGGATCGCCACCATCGCCTGGAACACGCACCGCCATCTCGAGCTCTATTACGGCGTGGCCGGCGCCGGCGGCGTGGTGCACACGGTCAATCCGCGCCTCGATCCGCGCCAGGTCATCTGGATCCTCAACCACGCCAAGGCCAAGGCGGTGTTCTTCGACGTCACCTTCGCCCGGCTGGTCGATGCGATTGCGAAGGAGTGCAAGAGCGTCAAGCGCTGGGTCTTCCTGGCCGGGGAAAACCACCGGCCGGACATGAAGAACAAGGCCGACGCCTACGAAACGCTGCTCAACGCCGGCAGCCATGAATATGACTGGCCCCAGTTCGACGAGAACGCAGCAGCCGGCCTTTGCTACACCTCCGGCACAACCGGCGATCCCAAGGGCGCGCTCTACTCCCACCGATCCACCGTGCTGCATGCGATGGCGTGCTGCGCCTCGGACGTGATCGGGGTCGGCGCGCACGGCTGCATCATGCCCGTGGTGCCGATGTTCCATGTGAACGCCTGGGGCATCCCCCATGCCGCCGCGATGGCGGGCGCAAAACTTGTCATGCCCGGCGCGCAGCTCGACGGCGCGAGCCTGCACGAACTCATCGAGGGCGAGCATGTTTCCTACGTGGCGGGCGTGCCAACGGTGTGGCTCGGCCTGCTCCAGTACCTGCGCGAGAACGGCAAGAAGATCGACACGATCGAGCGCGTGCTGATGGGCGGCTCGGCGATGCCGGAGGCGCTGTTGCGCGCCTATGAGGGCGAGTTCGGCGTCTCGATGCAGCAGGGCTGGGGCATGACGGAGATGAGCCCGCTCGGCACCGTCGGCGCGCTTCTGCCCAAGCATGAGGGCCTGTCCTATGACGAGCAGGTCGACGTGAAGCTCAAGCAGGGCCGGCTGGTCTTCGGCGTCGAGATGCGCACCGTCGACGACGACGGCCACGTGCTGCCGCGTGACGGGGAAACGTCGGGCCATGTCCAGGTGCGCGGCCCCTGGGTCATCGAGAGCTATTTCCGCGGCGCCGGCGCGGAGGCGTTCACCGACGACGGCTGGTTCAGAACCGGCGATGTCGGCTGCATCGACGAGGACGGCTATCTCCTCATCACCGACCGCTCCAAGGACGTCATCAAGTCAGGCGGGGAGTGGATCTCCTCGATCGACCTCGAGAACGCCGCCATGGGCCATCCCGACGTCGCCATCGCCGCGGCGATCGGCCTGCCCCATCCGAAATGGCAGGAGCGTCCGCTGCTCATCGTCCAGCCGCGCCCCGGCACGACGCCCACGGCGCAGAGCATCATCGACTACCTGTCGGACAAGGTCGCCAAATGGTGGCTGCCCGATGCGGTGGAATTCATCGAAGAGATGCCGCTGGGCGCGACAGGCAAGGTGCTGAAGACCAAGCTCCGCGAGATGTTCAAGGACTATGTCTTCCCGACCGCGGAAGAGCCTGCGGAGTAGTGAAGCGAGAAACCGGCAAGCCGCCCCTGCCCGGCCTCGGTGCAGGCGCAGGCGCAGGCGCAGGCGTGTTCCGGCGTCGCATGAACGGCTTGTAACTTGAAGCGCCGTCCGGGCCGTCATACTTATCGATAAACGATAAGGAGACGGTCATGGACGGCGTTGCCATTCTCATCCTGCTGGTGGTTTTTCACTTCCTCCCCACGATGATCGCGCTTCTGCGCGGTCATCATAACGGCTTCGCGATCTTTCTGACGAACCTGCTGCTGGGCTGGACGGTGATCGGCTGGATCGTCGCGTTCATCTGGTCCGGCACCGCCGCAGAGCGCCGCTGGCGGGAGGCGTGAGCCGGTCCGCTCAGGGCGCGGCTACTCCTGGAAATCGGCGATCTGGTCGAGCGGCTTCTTCTTCAAGGCGTGCTCGGGCACGGTCGCATCTTCGGCTGGATAGCCGGTGACGATGAGCAGGAACGGCTTCTCGCTCCCCGGCCTGCCGCAGATTTCGCGCAGGAAGGTCATCGGGGCCGGCGTGTGGGTCAGCGTGGCCAGCCCCGCCTCGTGCAGGGCTGCAATCAGGAAGCCGGCCGCGATCCCGCAGCTTTCGGTGACGTAGTAGTTCTTCTTCGCCTCGCCTGCGGCGGGCCCGCCCTTCTTCTGCGCAAACATGGCGATGAGCCAGGGGGCGGTTTCGAGAAAGGGCTTGCAGTCGTCCGTTCCCAGCGGATGGAGGGCGGCGAGCCATTCCTCACCGGCGCGTCCCGCGTAGAAGGCGCGCTCCTCCTCCTCGGCGGCCTCGCGGATCTTCGTCTTCATCGCCGCGTTTGAAATGGCGGTGAAGAACCAGGGCTGATGGTTCGCGCCCGAAGGCGCAGACCCTGCAGCCAGGATCGCCGTCTCGATGATTTCGCGCGGCACGGCCCGGCTGGAGAAGTCGCGCACGGTGCGGCGTTTGCGAATGCGCGCAAGAAACTCCGCCGCCCGCGCGCGCATCGCCTCGGGCGGATGCTCCGCGAAATCGAGCGGAACGCGGCCCTCCTCGCCCATCAGGCCACCTCGCGCCAGTCGAGGATGACCTTGCCGGATTTGCCGGAACGCATGGCGTCGAACCCGGTCTGGAACTCGTTTGCGGGGAGGCGGTGCGTGATCAGCTTCGACACGTCGAGCCCGGACTGGAGCATGGCGAGCATCTTGTACCAGGTCTCGAACATCTCGCGCCCGTAGACGCCCTTGAAGGTGATCGCCTTCATGATCAGCGAGCCCATGTTGAGCGAGAACGGCTTCGCCGGCAGGCCGAGCATGGCGATCTTTCCGCCCATGATCATGTGGTCGACCATCTGGTTGAAGGCGGGCTCGGCGCCGGACATCTCAAGGCCGACATCAAAGCCTTCCGTCATCTTCAGCTCGCGCCGCACGTCGTGGAGATCTTCCTTCGCCGTGTTCACCGTACGCGCGGTGGGAACGACCACATTGGCCAGCGCCAGCCGGTCGGGATTGATGTCGGTCAACACGATATGGCGCGCGCCGACATGGCGGGCGACGGCCGCCGCCATGATGCCGATGGGACCCGCGCCGGTGATCAGCACATCCTCGCCCACGAGGTCATACTGCGTGGCGGTGTGGACCGCATTGCCCAGCGGATCGAGGAAGGCGGCGATTTCCATCGGCACCTCGTCGGGCAGCGGGATGACGTTGAAGGCGGGCAGCTTCAGGTATTCCGCAAACGCCCCGGGCAGATTGACGCCGATGCCCTTGGTTTCCGGGTCGAGGTGGAAATGCCCGGCGCGCACCGCGCGCGAGCGCTCGCCCACCACATGGCCCTCGCCGGAAACCCGCATGCCGGGCGCGACGCGGGTGACGTCCGCGCCGACCGCCTCGATCACCCCGCCGAATTCATGACCCACGACCATCGGCACGGGCACGTTCTTCTGCGCCCAGTCGTCGAAATTGTAGATGTGGATGTCGGTCCCGCAGATGGCGGTCATGTGCACGCGGATCAGCACGTCGTCCGGCCCGATCTCGGGCTTTTCAACGTCCTGCATCCACAGGCCTTCTTCGGGCTTGGCTTTGACGAGGGCTTTCATGAGCGGCGCTCCGCGGCGTTGGGGTTTCCGCTGTCACATAGCCGAAACGCGAGGCGCGGCGAAGAGGGGCGCGGCGCTCCGGCATGGCGATTTCACGCGTGAAGCGTTGCAGCTGCGGCGCAGCGGCTCTGGCGGATTGGTTTTTCCGGTCAGCGGAGCTCAGCCGGACAGGAACCCGCGCGCAGCGTCGGCAATCGCCTCAGGCCGATCCTCCTGCATCAAATGCCCGGCGCCGGTTACTGGCTGGAAGGTCACGTCCGGCAGGAGCGCCGCAAGCTGTTCGCCGCGCGCAAGGGGGATCCCCCGACGTCCATTCAGACCACCCCCAGTTCCCGGCCGACCTTCGTGAAGGCGTCGACGGCGCGGTCGATCTGCTCGGGCGTGTGGGCGGCCGACATCTGGGTGCGGATGCGCGCCTGGCCCTTGGGCACGACAGGATAGAAGAAGCCGATCACGTAGACGCCCTCTTTCATCAGGCGGTTGGCCATCTCCTGAGAAAGCGCCGCATCGCCCAGCATCACCGGAATGATCGGATGCTCGCCCGGCAGAAGCTCGAAGCCGGCTTCCGCCATGCCGGTGCGGAAACGCTTGGCGTTGTCGAACAGGCGCGCGCGCAGATCGTCGCCCTGCTCGACCATCTCGAGGGCTTTCAGGCTGGCGCCGGCGATCGAGGGGGCAAGCGAGTTCGAGAACAGATAGGGCCGTGAGCGCTGGCGCAGCATGTCGATGACCGGCTGCTTCGCCGCCGTGAAGCCGCCCATCGCTCCGCCGAGCGCCTTGCCGAGCGTGCCGGTGATGATGTCGATCCGCCCCATGACGCCGCAATGCTCAGGCGTGCCGCGGCCCTTGGCGCCCATGAAGCCGTGGGCGTGGCAGTCGTCGACCATGGTCAGCGCGTCGTAACGCTCCGCGAGGTCGCAGATCTCGGGCAGCTTGGCGATATAGCCGTCCATCGAGAACACGCCGTCGGTGACGATCAGGATGTGACGCGCGCCGTCGGCGCGGGCCTGTTTCAGCTGCGCCTCCAGATCGTTCATGTCGGAATTGGCGTAGCGATAGCGCTTGGCCTTGCAGAGCCGTACGCCGTCGATGATGGAGGCGTGGTTCAGCGCATCCGAGACGATGGCGTCCTCGGGGCCGAGCAGCGGTTCGAAAACGCCGCCGTTTGCGTCGAAAGCCGCAGCATAGAGGATCGCGTCTTCCTGACCGGTGAAGCGCGCCAGCGCCTCCTCAAGCTGACGGTGGACCGCCTGCGCGCCGCAGATGAAGCGCACGCTCGCCACCCCGAAGCCGTAGCGGTCCAGCGCATCCTTGGCGGCTGCGATCAGCTCGGGCCGGTTGGCGAGGCCGAGATAGTTGTTGGCGCAGAAATTCAGGACATGAGCGGAACCGTCCGCCGTCTCCACGTCGATCTCGGAGAACTGTTGCGAGGTGATGATGCGCTCGCGCTTGTACAATCCGTCCGCTTCGATCTGCTGCAGCTCGCCGGCGAGATGGGCGTAGAAGCCGCCCTCGATCGCGTCCTTGGCCATGTCGGCCTCCCTGTGCTGGTCACGGCCCGAGATAGACGACGCGCCGCCGCGCGACAATGCGAGGTGCGCGACCGCGTCCGATGTTGAGACGCCGCGCTGCAGGCGCACAGACCGTTCGCCGCAACCTCTGCGACAGTTACGGGCGCGACAACAGCCGGTTAACGAATCGCGCGCCATTGTCCGCCCGGTTCTCGCCGCCGCACATGACGCCGTTTCGGACCGAACGTCGGCGCAGCCCTCGCTGTAATTTGATCCAATTGAGGCCCGATGATGCTTTCCCGTTTTCCGGTCGCGGTCCGTCTCGGTTTCGGTTTCGCCGTTCCGCTCGTGCTCATGGCGCTGCTCACGCTTGTGGCGATCTCTCAGATGCGCGCCGTCGACACGGATTTGCGGACCATCAACGAGGTCAACAGCGTCCTCCAACGCTACGCGATCAATTTCCGGGGCAGCGTCCATGACCGATCCATCGCGGTCCGCGACGTCGTGATGCTCGAGGACGCCGCAGCGCGCGCCGCCGAGGTGCGCCTTATCGAGGCCCTGGCGGAAGACTACGCCGTCAACGAAGACCAGATGGCGGCCCGAACCGCGGAAGTCGGCGTTGACGCTCTCCAGCGGGAGATGCTGACGGACATCGCGGCGATCAAGCAGCGCACTGATCCGATCGTCGAACGGATCATCGCAAGCCGCGCGGCCGGCGACGTCGCCCAGGCCGAGCGCCTGCTGGACCAGGTGCGTCCGCTTTACGTTGATTGGCTGGCTGCGATCAATCGCTTCATCGACTACCAGGAAGCGGCGAACCAGGAAATCGGCGCAAACGTCGAGACCAGCGTGCGCAACTTCGTTTTCGTCGCGCTGGCGACGCTGATACTCGCCGTGGGACTGGCCGTCGCAGCCGGTTTCGTGGTCAGCCGCTCCATCACCGCCCCGCTCAACCGCCTGCGCGAAGCGATGCAGACCCTCGCTGAGGGCCGGATCACCGAGACGGTGCCGGGTGAAGACAGACATGACGAAATCGGCGCCATGGCGCGCACCGTCGCTGTCTTCCGCGACGGTGAAGTGGAGCGCGCGCGGCTGTCGCGCGAGGCGGCCCAGGAACAGGACCGCGAGCGGCAGCGGCAGGCCCAGCTTGAAGCCCTGATCGCGAAGTTCCGCGAAACCGTCTCCGAGGCGCTCGGCGGGGTGTCGAAATCGACCGACAGCCTGCGCAACTCCGCCGGCGCCCTGTCGGACAACGCAGGCAAGGCGGTCGAGCGCTCAAGCAAGGCGCGCGAGGCGACCGTCGGCGCTGCGGGCGAAGTTCAGTCCGTGGCGGCCGCCTCCGAGGAGCTTGCCTCCTCCATTCGTGAGATCGCGGCTCAGACACAGCGCGCCTCAGGCGTTGTCGACGAAGCAAGCCGCATGACCGAGGCCACCAACGCCAAGGTTGAAAGCCTTTCGGAGGCCGCCGAGAAGATCGGGGCCGTCGTCGAGATCATCCGGACCATCGCCGACCAGACCAACCTGCTTGCGCTCAACGCGACCATTGAGGCCGCGCGCGCCGGCGAGGCCGGCAAGGGCTTCGCCGTCGTGGCCGAGGAGGTCAAACAGCTCGCCAGCCAGACGGCGAACGCCACCACCGAGATCGGCCAGCAGATCGCCGCCGTGCAGGCTTCCACGCAGGAGAGCGTCGATGCGATCCGCAGCATCAGCGGGGCGGTCGCGGAGATCATGAGCTTCACGCAGGCGATCGCCGGCTCGGTCGACCAGCAGGAAGGCGCGACGAAGGAAATCGCGGAGTCGATCACCAAGGCGTCGCGCGGCAGCCATGACGCCACCAGCCATGTGGAGGACGTTTCGCGAGCCATCGGCGACACGTCAGGCGTCGCCGCCGACGTCCGCAAGCTTTCCGATGATCTGGGCCACGTCTCCGCAACGCTTTCGGGCGAAGTCGAGCGCTTCCTCGAGGCGGTCGCCTCCGATGTCGACAATCGCCGCCGGGCCTTGCGCCGTCGCACCCATGCCGCGGTGGTCGTCCGCGCCGACGGATCCAAGCGCTCGGTGACCATGCTGGACGTCAGCGAAACCGGCGCGCGTCTGGAGCGCTTCGAGGGCGCGCGCGCCGACGAACAGCTGTCCATCGAGATGCCCGACGGGCAGACCGTCGGGGGCTATGTCGCCCGGCTCGGCTCGGAGGATGTCGGCGTACAGTTCCACCGGTCCTATTCGGGTTGGGACCGGCTCGCGGCCTGACGCGCAACCAGGCGCGTCAGCGGCTAAGTTCGCTTAGCCGCTTGCCCGGCGCGATCGCCTCCACGTCGCCCTTCAGCCAGATGAGCGCGGGCCGCCCCGCCCGCCTCGCAGCCCGGAACGCGGCGGGAAACGCATCGGCGGTTTCGACCTTGCGCGCATAAAGACCGAAGCTTTCCGCGAATTTCCTGAAATCGGGATTGGTCAGGTCGGTGCCGGACTTGCGCGCGGGATACTCGCGCTCCTGGTGCATGCGGATGGTCCCGTAGGCGCTGTTGTCGACCACCAGAAAGATGACGTTGGCCTCATAGCGCACAGCCGTGGCGAGCTCCTGCGCGCACATGAGGAAGCAGCCGTCGCCTGAAACGGAGACGACGACGCGTTCGGGATGAGCCAGCTTCGCGGCGATGGCCGCGGGTACGCCGTAGCCCATCGCGCCCGAGGTTGGGGCAAGCTGGGTGCGGTAGCTCCGGTGCTGGTGGAAGCGGTGCAGCCAAGCGGCGTAATTGCCCGCGCCGTTGCACACGATCGCATCCTTCGGCAGGGCCGAGGAAAGCCAGGAAAAGACCTCCGACAGGTTGACCCCGCTATTGACCGCAACCGGTGAGATGAAGGCTCGATAGGCCGCGTTCGCCGCCTCCGCCTCTCCCGCCCAGGCTGTACTGTCGACGCGAAGGCGCGCGAGCGCGGCGCAGGCCTCCGGGATCGTCGCGTTGATGGCGAGGTCGGGCTTGTAGACCCGGCCGAGCTCTTCAGCGCCGGGATGAATGTGGACCAGCGGCTGTTCGCAGACGGGCGGCGTGAAGAGCGCATAGCCCGAACTCGTCATCTCGCCGAGCCGCGGGCCGAGCGCGATGACCAGGTCGCTCGCGCGCACGCGCTCGGCCAGCGCCGGATTGGGAGCAATGCCCAGATCGCCGGCATAATTGGGATGCGTGTTGTCGAGATAGTCCTTCGCCCGGAAGGTGCAGGCTGCGGGCAGCGCATTGCGCTCGATGAAGCGTTTGGCGTTGCGCACCGCCTCCGGGCTCCATCCGCCGCCGCCGAGCAGGACGAGCGGCCGTTTTGCGCTTTGCAGGAGAAGCTTCAACCGGTCGATGTCGTCCTTGGCGGGGGCTGCGCGCGCGCGCGTTACGCGGCCGCAACGCACCGCTTCGGCGGTCTCCGCGAGCATGTCCTCCGGCAAGGCGAGCGCAACCGGGCCGGGCCGGCCGTTCATGGCCGTCGCATAGGCGCGCGCCATGTATTCGGGGACGCGGGCGGGATCGTCGATCTCGGCGACCCACTTTGTCTGATCGGCGAAGAAGCGGCGGTAATCGACCTCCTGGAACGCCTCGCGGTCGCGCATGCTGCGCGCGACCTGACCGATGAGCAGGATCATCGGCGTGGAGTCCTGAAACGCGGTGTGCACGCCGACGCTTGCGTGGGTGGCGCCGGGCCCGCGCGTGACCATGCATATCCCCGGACGTCCGGTCAGCTTGCCGTATGCCTCCGCCATGTTCGCCGCAGACGCCTCGTGCCGGCAGGTGACGAAGCGCAGATCCGGGGCATCAACCAGCGCGTCGAGCACCGCAAGATAGCTTTCGCCCGGAACGCCGAAGATCAGCTCGGAACCATTGTCCGCAAGCGCATCGACCAGATGCTGCGCGCCGGTGCGCTTCTTCAGTTCGGAACTTCGCGACATCGCGCACATCTCTCCACCAGCCAACGGGCCGCTTCGGGATACACGGCTCCGCAGCGCGCTGCCTAGGCGCCCTGCACGGCGGCTTCACTGCGTGATCGCGCCCACGACCTGCTCGAGGAAGTCGTCGCGCGCACGTCCTTCGATCCAGCGAACCACGACGACCAAATCATGCTCAGGGTCGATGAACACCACGTTCGAGCCTGCGCCCAGATAGGCGAAGGCGCCGGCGAAGGCGTTCTCGACCTCGACGCCGACCCCGCCCGTGTTGAGAAAGAAGTTCATGTAGCCATAGCCCGGCGCGACGTCCGTCGGGCTCAGGGAGGCGTCGAACCAGGCTTCGCTCAAGAGCTGATCGTCAGCCCACCGGCCGCGGTGAAGCCCAAGCAGGCCGAGCCGCGCCTGGTCATAGGCGGACAGCTGCATGCCGCCGCCCCAGTGCCCGCCGCCGGAAACCGACTGCAGCGTCTCTCCGTCGATCTCCACATAGGAGTTCTCGTAGCCGTGCCAGACCCAGCCGTCAGACGCGCCGATCGGTGTCATGATGCGCTCGTCCAGCACGTCCGGCAGCGGCCGCTTCCACACATGCAGGGCGGCCAGCGCGAGCGCGTTGACGCGCACATCGTTGTATTCCCAGGACGCGCCGGGCTCCGGCGGACCGCGGCGCAGATCGCGCGCCGGATCGTCGCGCCCCGGCCGGTCGGCCCAGGCGGGTTTGCCGAACAGCGTCCCCCACCAGCCAGACGTCTGGCGCAGCATCTGGTCCCAGGTGATCGGCGCGTTGTGTTCCGTGGCGAACCGCGCGTCTTCGACATAGGCCGAGACCGGGTCGTTGACGCTTGCAATCAGACCGTCGTCGACCGCCAGGCCCACCACATGAGACAGGAAGGTCTTGGAAACCGAGAACGTCATGTCGACGCGTTCGGGTTCGCCCCATTCCGCAACGATCCGTCCGCCGCGCAGGATGACCCCGGAAGGCTCGCCGCGGGGCTTGAGCGGGCCGACAGGACTTGAGAACGGCTCAAACGCCCAGGTCAGCGGCACGGTGACCGTGAGATCGCGTGCGGGCGAAACCGCTTCAAGCTCCGCGTCCCCATGCCGGGTTTCGTTTTCGATGGCGAACGCGACGGCGGCCTGCAGCGCCTCGGCGTCGAACCCGGCCTGCTCCGGCGCGATGCGTTCCCAGGCCTCGTCGCCTTGCGGCGGAAAATAGCTCTGCGCGGCAGCAGGCGCGCTGAAAACGGCAAGGCAGACGGCGGCAAGGCGGATCATGCAGACAGGCTCCCCAAGGCTTGCGCCGCAAGCCTAGCGCCTTAACGCACGATGCGCACGCCGCCGGAGACAGCACGCGGCTCGCCGGGGAAATAGCGGAAATTGCCGAAGGCGAAATCCGCACGCTCGGCGTATCGGGTGTCGGCGAGATTTCGCACGGCGGCGAACAGCTCGACCTGGCCGGTCAGCTCGAAACGTGCGCGCAGGTTCAAGAGGTCGTGGCCTTCATACTCGGCGGAGTTGGCCGCATCGAGGAAGTACGAGCCGACATGGACCCATTCCAGCTCGCCGCGCACGCGCGACAGCGGGCTCCAGAGCAGGCGCACATTGGCGAGCGTCTCCGGCGCGGTGTCCACTCGCGCCCCGTCGAGAATGACCTCCGAGGCGTTTCCAACGAGCCGGTCGAAGGCGTATTCATGCACCGCCCAGGTGGCCGAGGCGGCCAGCGTCAGCGTCTCGTGCAGCGGCAACTCGGCAGCCAGTTCGACGCCGGCATGGGTCGTCTCCCCGTCCGTGACGTTGAACCCGTCAGCGTCTCGGAAGAACACGTTCTCCTTGCGCGCGGCAAACCCGGCGAGCTCGATGCGCAGGCCGCGCGCGTCGGCGAAGCGCAACCCCAGTTCAGCGCTGTCGAGGGTCTCGGGCTCGATGCCGGCGATCTCCTGACCGGGCTGGAGGCGATAAAGCTCAGCCGTCTGCGGCGCTCGCACGCCTCGGGCGATGCGGCCGAAAAGCTGCACTGTATCGGTTGCTTGCGCCGTAAAGCTCACATTGGGCGCAAATGTCGTGAAATCGTCCTGCCTGTCCTCGACCACAAGAAAGCGGCCGTTTACGCCGGCGGGAATGTTGGTGTCGTAGTCGTAGCGTGTGTTCTCCAGCCGCGCGCCCGCTTCCAGAGCCACGCGCTCGTTGATCTCGTAGCGCGCCTGGACGAATCCGGCGGCCACGCGGGCGTCCACGGTGTAGTCGTAATGCAGGCCTTGCGGGAAACTGCCGAAGGTCGGCCGCGTCTGATCCTCGATCAGTTCGCCGCGGGTGAAATCGGCGTCGGCGCCCAGCCGGACGCGCCATCCGCCATTGGCGTAGGTGAACTGGCTCTGTACGCCCGCGCTGTCGTGACCGGTGGTCTCAAGCGCCTCGGACGGCAGGAAGTGCAGGCGGAAATACATGTCGTTGGAGCGCCCGAACGCGGTCACCGATGACCGCCAGTTCTCGCTTATAGGCTGATCGATGCGGAACGCCGCGCGGAAGGCGCGTGCGTTGCGGAAGGCCTCCGGATCGTTGTTGGTGCGCGAGAGCGCCTCGTCCTCGAACGCGTCCTCCCCGAAGATGAAGGTCGCGGTTTCCTGGTCGAGATCGACAAAGCTCGCCGTCAACCTCCAGTCCGCGCGGCCAAGCCGGCCGTCAAGCCGCGTCTGGGCGGCGTAGCGTTCAAGCGACGCGTCCTCGCGCCAGCCGTCTTCATACCGTCCCGCAAGACCGAGAAACCCGTGGCCAAACCCTGTCTCGCCGGCGATCTGGGCCTCGCCACGAACGCGCCCGAAGCTGCCCGCCTCCAGCTCGACTCCGGTCGGCGCCGAGGCCGGGTCCTGGGTCAGCACGTTGACCAGCCCGTGAAGCGCGTTCGAGCCGTAGGCCGACGGGCCTGGCCCCCGGAAGACCTCAATGCCGCCGGAAAGCTCGTCGACAGCCTCAAACAGGCCGTTGACGTTGGAAAAGCCCGCCGCGCGCAGCGGCACGCCGTCTTCGAGGAAAAGAAACGAGCCTGCGCCCGCGCCGCCGGTCAGGACCGGAGAGCGGATTGCGGTGAGGTGCTCCGCGCCGTTTCCCCTATGGATGTAGACGCCCGGCGCGCGATTGAGCGCCTCCGCGATATGCTGCGCGCCCGTCAGCGTGAGCGTCTGCGCATCGAGCACCGCGACGGCTTCCGCGCCCAGCGGCTGGGCTTCCCGGGCGGTCGTCACGACGATCACCTCGGGCGTTGCAGCAGCTTGCGCCAAGGCGGCGATCAGGGCGGCGGGCATGGCGGATCCTTCCTGCGCAGAACGTCTCGTCGCTGCGCGATATAGCGCGACCGCCTGCGGAACGGAGCCCCGTGAACGCAGCGTTGCTTGACCGGGGCCGGAGCGCGCTTACCGTGGTGAAAACAACATGTTCGTCCGAACGGGCGAAGTATCGCCGCTGGGGAGCCATTCACGCATGTTTCAACGTCTGTCGGCCGTTTTCGGCCTCGCCATTCTGTCCGCCGCTCCCGCCGCCGCACAGCTTGCGGAGCCCTATGCGCCTGTTTCGCTTGAAGAAATCATCGGCGAGGACGTCAGCTACGATCCCGCGATTCCGAAACCGGAAGATGTCGTTGGCTACCAGCTTGGCGAGATCGTGTTTCCCCCGGAAATGCTTCAGTCCTATGCGCTGGCGATCGCGGAGGCGTCCGACCGGGTGACGGCGGAGACCATCGGCGAGAGCCATTTCGGCCGGCCGATCATCCGCTTCACCGTCACCAGCCCGGCCAATCACGCCCGGATTGACGAGATCCGCGAGACGCATCTTTCGCTCTCGCAGCCCGGCCGGGCCGAAGCGCCTGAAGACCAGCCGGTGATCGTGCAGTTCACCCATGGCGTTCACGGCGCGGAAGCCTCGGGCTACGACGCAGCGGTCGGCATTCTCTATCATCTCGCCGCAGCCCAGGACGACGCCACGCGCCGCCTGCTGGAGGAGACCGTCCTGCATCAGGTGATCCTGATCAATCCGGACGGAGCGCACCGTTTCTCGACCAACGTCAACCGGCATCGCGCCGCCCGTCCGGTCGCCGACCCGCAGCACGCCGAACACGACGCGGGCTACGGCCGCCAGAACCATTACGGGTTCGACATCAACCGCCAGTGGATTCCCGTCACCCAGCCGGAAGCGCGCGCGCTCGTGCGCTCGACGCATGAATGGCTCCCACATCTCGCCGGGGACTCCCACGAGATGGGCACGGATACGACCTATTTCTTTTCCCCCGGCCCGCTCGACCAGCTGCATCCGCTGCTCAGCCCGGAGGGCTTCGCGCTAAACCAGCGCATCAACGAGGAAGTCGAGGCGCGCTTCAATCGCGAAGGCACGCTCTATGTGAGCGAGGAGTTCTTCGACGACTTCTATCTCGGCTACGGCTCCAGCTATCCGGGCCTGCTGGGCGGGGTCGCCTATCTGCTCGAGCAGAGCTCGGCGCGCGGCCTGGTGCAGGAAAGCGTAAACGGCCTGGCGCGCTATGACCTGAAGATCGCCGGTCAGGTTCATGCGGGCCTTGCGCTCGTGCGGTCCGCTCATCAGCGCCGCGCGGAGATGATCGCCTTCCAGCGCGACTTCGCCAATGAAACGCGCCGGCGCGCCGAACAGGACGAGTTTTTCGGCTTCGTCTTCCGTTCGGATGACCGCGGCCGGCTCGCCGACTTCATCGACATGCTTCAGGTGCACGAAGTCGACGTGCACCGCCTGGCGCGCGACGCCCGCTTCGGCGGGGTCGACTTTCCGGCGGGCGACAGCTTCATCGTGCCGCTCGACCAGCCGGTCTACCGGGTGATCCGCGGCCGGTTCGAAACCCGCATCGTCACTGAGGAAACCCGCTTCTATGACGTGTCGGGATGGACCCAGCCGCTGGCCTGGGACATGGACTACGCGCCTGCCCCGCGCCGTCAGGCCGGCGCCAATCTGGTCGGCGAACGCGTCGAGAGCATTGAGCGTTCAGCGGCCTTTGAAGCGGCGCCCTACGCCTATGTGCTCGACTGGACGCATTTCCGCAGCCCCAAGGCGCTCTACCGCATCCTGCTGGCGGGGCTGCGCGCGAAAGTGCTGCCCGACGCGGTGACCGTCGAAACGACAAGCGGCGAGGTGCGCACCCGGCCGGGCGCGGTGGTGATCCCCGTGCTGCAACAGGACCTCGAGCCCGCCGACATTCACGCGCTGATGGGCGAGCTTGCGCGCGAGGACGGCGTCACCCTGCTTCCGGCGGTCGGCTCGGCGACGCGCGAAGGCTCCGATCTCGGGGGCTTTCTGGTTGAGCCGCTGGAGACCCCTGAAATCCTGATGCTCTACAACGCAGGCGTCTCGACGGAGAACTGGGGCGAGCTCTGGCATCTGCTCGACCACGAGATGGAGATGGCCGTCAGCCTCGCCGAGCCGCGCGATTTCGCCCGGCTCGACCTGTCGCGCTATACCCACGTCATCCTGCCGAGCGCGGGATATGGCGAGCTGGGCGAAAGCGGCGCGGAGCGGCTGCGCGATTTCGCGCGCGCCGGCGGCGTCGTCATCGGCATCGAGCGCGCGGCGAACTTCCTGATCGACAACGGCGTGGCGTCGGCGGAATTCGCAAACGTGCCGGAAGACGCCCCGGCGGTCGAACTTCCGACAAGCTACGCCGATCTGGAGCGCTGGGAGACGGAGGAGGAAATCTCCGGCTCGATCTTCTCGGCGACCGCCGATCTCGCCCATCCGCTCAATTTCGGCGTCACCGGCGCAATGCTGCCGATCCACGTGCAGGGGACGGAAGCCTTCAAGACCGGCGACAATCCCTTCTCCACGCCCGTGCGCTATGACGCGGAAGGCTTGTTGTCGGGCTACGCCTCCGAGCGCGCCCAGTCGCAGCTGGCGGGCTCGGGCTTCGTCCACGCCGAACGCGTCGGGGCCGGCTCCGTCATCCTGTTTGCGGACCCGCCCTATTTCCGCGCCTACACCCGCGGAACGTCGCGCGTGCTGATGAATGCGATCTTCTTCGGCAAGGCGTTCCGCGATCCGGGCCGGCGCAGCCCCTACTAGGCCCTAGGCGCCGTCGTCGGTTCCATCCGGCGGCGGCGCGCCGGCGTCGTCCGGCGGCGTCTGCGGCGCATGACGCCGCGCGAGCTCGGCGGCGACGTCCGACAGGCCAAGCCCCCGGGCGCGCAAAAGAACGAGCAGATGGTAGAGCAGGTCCGCCGCCTCGCCGGTCAGCGCCGCGTCGTCCTCGGACACCCCGGCGATGGCGCACTCCACGCCCTCTTCGCCCACCTTCTGAGCGATCTTCTTGATACCCTTGGAAAACAGCCGCGCTGTGTAGCTCGTCTCCGGCGCAGCGCCCTTGCGGCTTTCCACAATGGCCTCGAGGCGCGCAAGAAACGCCGCCTCGGGCCCCGGCGTCTCGCCGAAACAGGACCGCGTGCCCAAATGACAGGCGGGTCCCGCTGGAAGCGCGCGGACCAGCAGCGCATCGCGGTCGCAGTCCGGCGTCATCGACACAAGCGACAGCGTGTTGCCGGAGGTCTCCCCCTTGGTCCACAGCCGCTGCCGGGAGCGGCTGAAAAAGGTCACATGGCCGGTCGCCTGGCTGGCCTCGACCGCACCGGCGTTCATCCAGCCCAGCATCAGCACCTCGCCGGTATGGGCGTGCTGGACGATGGCTGCGACAAGGCCGCCGGCTTTTTCATAGTCGAGGGTCTTCGCATCCAGGTTCACAGCCGAACCTCCACGTCCTGTGTTTTCAGCCATGCCTTGAGTTCGGGTATCGCAAGCACGCCCTTATGGAACACGCTGGCCGCCAGCGCGCCGTCAACGCGGGCGCGCTTGAAGACATCGGCGAAATGCTCCGCCGCCCCCGCGCCGCCGGACGCGATCAGGGGCACGGAACACGCCTCCCGCGCTGCGGCGAGCTGGCCGACGTCGTAGCCCTCGCGCACGCCGTCCTGATCCATGCAGTTGAGCACCACCTCGCCGGCTCCGCGATCGACGGCCTCGCGGATCCAGTCGAGCGTCAGCCGGTGGGAGACCTCGGTGCGGTCGGGATCGCCGGTATACTGGTGGATCCGCCAGTCGCCATCGATGATGCGGCTGTCCACGCCCAGCACGACGCACTGGGCGCCGAACTCCGCCGAGAGCCGGTCGATCAGTTCCGGATTTTCCAGCGCGGGCGAGTTCACGCTGATCTTGTCGGCGCCGGCGAACAGCCGGGCGCGGGCGTCGTCGACCGAGCGGATGCCGCCCGCCACGCAGAACGGGATGTCGAGCGCACGCGCCACGCGGCTGACCCATTCCGGCTCCACCGTCCGGCGTTCGGGGCTGGCGGCGATGTCGTAGAAGACAAGCTCGTCAGCGCCCTCTTCCGCGTAGCGCTTCGCCAGATCCTCGATCTCGCCGACCACTTCGTGATTGCGGAAGCGCACGCCCTTGACGACCTTGCCGTCCTTGACGTCGAGACAGGGAATGATGCGGCGCGCCAGCATCAGAAAAGGTCGCCGAGCTCGACCCGGCCCTCGTACAGCGCCTTGCCGATGATGACCGCAGCGCAGCCCACTTCGGCGAGCGGCGCCAGGTCGTCGACGGAGGCCACGCCGCCGGAGGCCTGCCAGGCGATGTCAGGACGCGCTGCGGTCAGCTCCCGGTAAAGCTGCGGATTGGGCCCCTGCAGCACCCCGTCGCGCGCGATGTCTGTGGCCATGGCGTGGCGCAGCCCGCCTTCGGCGTAATCCGCAAGAAGATCCGCAAGCGGCTTGGGCGCGCGCTCGGTCCAGCCCTTGACCGCAGGCCAGGCCACCCCGTCCGCCTCGATGCGAACGTCGAAGGCGGCGACGATCCGTTCCGGCCCGATGGCGGAGAGCCAGCCGATCACGGTCTGCGGTTGGGTGATCGCGAGGCTCCCGATCACCGCCCGCTCGGCGCCGGCGTCGAGGATGGCGCGAATGTCCTCGTTCGAGCGCACGCCGCCGCCCGTCTGAACCTTGAGCCCGATTTCGGCGATTTCAGCGAGAAGCGGCGTTTCGCGCCGCGCACCGTCGCGCGCGCCGGACAGATCGACGAGATGCAGCCACTCCGCGCCCGCCTCGCGAAAGCGCCGCGCGACAGAGACCGGATCGTCGCCATAGGCGGTCACGGCGTCGAAATCGCCTTTCTCCAGGCGCACGACCTGGCCGTCGAGCACGTCGATGGCGGGAAAGATCAGCATCAGGCGGGCTCCCAGCGAAGGAAGTTGGAGAGAATGCGCGCGCCCGTCGCGCTTGAGCGCTCCGGGTGGAACTGGCAGCCGGCGATGCGGCCGCGTGCGGCGATGGCTGTGATGTCCGCACCGTAGCGCGTGGTCGCGATGGCGGCTTCGCCCGGCTCCACGAAGAAGCCGTGAACGAAATACACCCGGTCGCCGGAGGTCACGCCGTCGAGCAGCGGATGGGCGCCCGGCACGAACACAAGACTGTTCCAGCCCATGTGCGGCCATGGCCCGGCGTCGCCCGGATCAAGCCGGCCGACCCGGCCCGGCAGAAGCCCAAGCAAGCCGACCCCGCTTTCATCGGAATGCTCGAACAGCAGCTGCATGCCGAGGCAGACGCCCAGCAGCGGACGCGGGTCGCTCTTGAGCGCCTGCGCCCAGCCGGACGCTGCAAGCTGCGCGATCGCCGGTCCCGCCGCGCCGACGCCCGGCAGGATCAGGCGGTCGCACTCCGCGGCTTCCTGCGGGGTTCGTGCAAGGATCGGACGTTCGCCCAGCCGTTCGAGCGCAAAACGGACCGAGGCGATGTTCGCCGTGGAGGTGTCGATGAGCGCGACCGGCATCGCCTAGAGCGCGCCCTTGGTGGTGGGCAGCACGTCGTCCTCGATGCGAACGGCCTGGCGCAAGGCGCGCCCGAAGGCCTTGAAACAGCCCTCCACCATGTGGTGGGCGTTCTCCCCGTCGACTTCGACATGAATGGCGGCCCGCAGGCTCTCCGCGATGGAGCGGAAACAGTGGGCGGTCATCTCGACGGGAAAGTCGTTGACGCGCTCGCCGGGAATGTCGCCGTCAAACCGCCAGTACGGCCGGCCGGACAGATCGATCCAGACGCTCGCGCGCGCTTCATCCATGGGCAAGGCGAAACCGTAGCGTCCGATGCCGGTCTTGTCGCCGAGCGCCTCGCGCAGCGCCGCGCCGAGAGCAAGGCACACATCCTCGATGGTGTGGTGGGCGTCCACATCGACATCACCGACGCAGGTCACCGAAAGCCCGATGCCGCCGTGGCGCGCGACCTGCTCCAGCATGTGGTCGAAGAAACGCACGCCGGTGTCGACATTGGCCCCGGCGCCGTCGAGATCGACGCGCAGCGCAATGTCGGTCTCTTTCGTGGTGCGGCGCACCTGGGCGACACGCGCGCGCTTCGCCCCGATCCAGGCTGCAAGCGCCTCAACAGATTTGAGATCGGGCAGATGCGCGATCCAGCCGCCGTCGCCTTCGGCGAGACGAAGGCCCGCCGCCGCAAGCGCGCGCCCTACCGCGCCGTCTTCGGTTTCGCTCAGCTGAAGCCCCTGGCGCGTTGTCTTCACAGAAGGCGAAAGCGTCAGGGCGATCAGCCGCGAGGCGCATTCGTCAAGCAACGCCTGGCGGCGGCCTTCGCGGGCCTCTTCATCGGCGAGCGCTGCGGGCGTGAGGCGTGCGGCCGCCGCCTCGATCAAGGCCAGCGCAGGCACGGGCGGGCATCGGTCGAGCGCGCCTGCGAGCACGCATAGCGGCGCCTCGGGCGGACCGATCCGGAAGATCGCGCCCTGCGAAGGATTGCGCCTCAGCGCCAGCGGGCCTTCATCCGTCCGGTCGGTGAAGCCGGGCGCGGCGGCGCGCGCCTCTTCCGGCGTGGAGACAAGCGCCATAACCTCTGCCGGCAGTCCGGAGATCGCCGCGATGCGCCCGGCGAGTTCGCGCGCCGCTTCGTTGAGACGCGCCTGCGTCGAACGCGAAAGATCAAGCTGGGACGAGGTCATTGGGCCGCGTTCCCTTCAGCCTCGGCCGCCTCGCGCCGAAGCGCCATGGCGACACGGTGGGCGTCGAGGCCTTCCAGCTGGGCGAGCCGCTCGACGGCGGGGGCGATGCTGCGCGCGCCTTGAGCGGAGAGTTCAAGCAGCGTTGTCGTCTTCTGGAACATCTCGACCGTCACCCCGCCATAGGCGCGCGCCGCCCCGGAAGTCGGCAGCGCGTGATTGGGGCCGGCGGCGTAGTCCCCGGCCGCCTCCGGCGTCCAGGGCCCGAGAAAGATCGAGCCGGCGTGGGTCACCTTCTCGGCCAGGGCGCGCGGATCACGTGTCTGGATGATCAGGTGTTCGGCCGCATAAGCATCGGCGATCTCGGCGAGTTCGTCTTCGTCACCGGCAAGGATGGCGCGCGAGTTGGCGAGCGAGGCTTGTGCGGTCGCTGCGCGGGGCAGCGAGGCGAGCTGACGGGCGAGCTCCATGTCGACGGCGTCCAGCAGGGCGGCGTCGCTGGTCGCAAACACCACCTGGGCGAGCGCATCGTGCTCCGCCTGGCTTAGCAGGTCCGCTGCGATGAAGGCCGGATCGGCGCTGTCGTCGGCCAGCACCATTACCTCGGACGGCCCGGCGGGCAGATCCGCCGCCGCCCCGCCGGCGCTTTGCGCAAGGATCGCCTTGGCCGCAGCGACATAGGCGTTGCCAGGACCGAAGATCTTGTCTGCCTTCGGCAGGCCCGCTGCACCAAGACCCAGCGCAGCGACGCCATGCGCGCCGCCGATCGCATAGACCTCCTCGACCCCAAGCAGGCAGGCGGCGGCGAGCACGGTCGGTTCCAAGCCTTGGCCCTTGCGCGGGGGCGCGATCACCGCGATGCGCGGCACGCCGGCGATCTGGGCGGGCACGGCGAGCATGATCAGCGTCGACACCAGCGGCGCGGTGCCTGCCGGCACGTAGAGCCCCGCCACGCCGATCGGACGCGCGCGGCGCTCCGCGGTCACGCCCGGCCACGTCTCCACGCCGTACTCGCGATAGCCCTGCTGCTCATGAAAGGCGCGCACCGCGCGCGCAGCCGCCAGGATGGCGTCGCGATCCTCCATAGAGAGCGCATCCGCACAGGCCTGAAGCTCCGCGGGCGGAACGCGGAAGCTATCCGGCGCGTACGCGTCGAAGCGAAGCGCATACTCGCGCACGGCGGCCTCGCCGCGTTCGCGCACGGCGTCGATTACGCCGCGCGCCACCTCGAAGGCGTCGCTGTCGTCAGCCGGGCGTCTCAGCAGTGCGGCGCGGGTCTCGGGAGACGCTTCGCGCCAGATCGTACGGGTCAGCATCAGGCCATCATCTTTTCAATCGGCATCACCAGGATCGAGCGCGCGCCCACGCTCTTGAGCTTTTCCAGCGTCGACCAGAACACCTCCTCGGTGCAAACCGCATGGACGGCGACCACGTCGTCGCGGCCGATGACCGGCGCAACCGTGGGCGCATCCGAGCCCGGCAGGATCGCGGTCACCTCGTCGAGCCGGTCGCGCGGCGCGTTGAGCAGGATGTATTTCGTCTGGCGTGAGGCGATGACGCCCTGAAAGCGCTGAAGCAGGAGATCGGCCGTCTCGGCGGGCGTCCCCTCGCGCGGCTGTTTGCGGCGCACGAGCACGGCCTCGCTTTCCAGCACCGTCTCGAAGGCGGCGAGCCCGTTCGCCTCGAGCGTTGCGCCGGTGGAGACCAGATCGCAGATCGCATCCGCCACGCCCATGCGCGGGGCGATCTCCACGGAGCCGCCCATCTCCACGATTTCCGCTTCGACGCCGCGTTCCTGAAGATAGCGGGCGGTCAAACCGGGATAGCTGGTGGCGACCGTGCGGCCGGCAAGGTCGCCGGACGTGCGGATCGGTCCGCCCGCAGGCGCAGCCAGCTTCAACCGGCAGCGCGCGAAACCGAGCTTCAGCGCCACTTCAAGCTCGGCCACGCGCCTGGAGCGCGCCGCCGCCTCGTACAGCACGTTTTCACCGACAATCCCGTAGTCGCACGCCCCGCTCGCCACGAAGGACGGGATGTCGTCGTCGCGAATAAGCATGAGGTCGAGCGGCAGGTTTTCCGCCCGGCGCGAAAGCTCGTCGCGTGCATAGGCCAGCTTGACGCCGCCGCGCTTGAGCAGGTCGAACCCGCCCTCGGCGAGACGGCCCTTTTTCTGTACGGCGAGGCTGAGACGGTCAGCGCTCATGCGCCCTCTCCCTGTTCGACGGCGGCGATACGGTCCAGCACGCGCCGGTATCCCTGATGCGGCTCTTGCGCGAGAAAGCGCGCCACCCGCGTGACGGTCGTTGTCGACACCCCGGTCAGCGCCGAAATCTCGCGATAGGACTTGCCCGCATCCAGCAGGCGTGCGACCCGCCAGCGCTCGGCGAGCGCATTGCGTTCGCCCGGCGTGGTGAGGTCGATGAGGAAACGGCGCGCCTCATCGAGATCCGCGCAGGCCAGAAGCGCGCGGCACAGATCGTCCAGGTCGGCGGCGCGCTGAACGGGGTCTGCGGCGCTTTCAAGAGCGCCCAGAGGCGGATCGGCGTCGGTCATGCGCGCCCATATAGCGTATTAGCGCGCTAACACAATACCTGTTCCGCAGGCGCCCGCCGTTCTTGACTATTGCTCGCACCCGCGTAGGTGAGAGCGACGACCCCGACACATGAAGACAACACGCGCCGGTACGCCGGTGCGAAGGAGGACGCGTGAACGCATCCAGACGAGCTCCCCGCCAGCCCCGCATCGATCTAAGCCAGCTCGGCCAGTCCGGCGCCGTGGCGGCCCTTGTGGCGGACAACTTTACGGTTCCGGATTTCAATATCGCCGCCCAGGCCGCCGAACGCGGCGGCTATCGAACGACGATCGCGAGCCCGGTGCGCTCGCTCGTCTCGGGCCGTTCCGAGGCGCATGAAGAAATGAACTTCGTGGTCGACGCCGCGCCCGGCGCGATCGATCCGGCGGGCTTCGCCGGCCTTGTTCTGCCCGGCGGCGCTGCAAGCGTCGAGCGCCTCACCGGCGATGCCGACGCGCGCGCGCTGATCCTGGCGTTCATCGAGGCGGGCAAGCCGGTGTTTGCAGCAGGCGAAGCAGTCGCGCTCCTGGCGGAGGTCGCCGGCAAGGACGGCGCAGACGGCGAGGCCGCCGTCGCGCTCAAGGGCGAGGTTTTCGCCGGCGGCGGCGAAACGGCGCGCGAAGACGCAGCATCCGCCTTTGCGGCTTCGCTACAACCGGTCAAGAACGCCGCCTGAGCCCACAGGGTTCGCAAAAGAGCAGGCCCCGGCCGCCGTCGCAGCCGGGGCTTTTTCTTGCGCTAGCGCACCCAGTCGCGATCCAGCGTCTTCGCCGCAAGCAGGAAGAGCACGCCCGCGAGAACATAAAGGCTGGAGCCGATCATGATCGAATAGCGCAGCGACTCATCGCCGAAGGTCGGCTGAAGCACGGTCGACAACTCGCCGAGCACATACACACCGACGCCGATCCCCAGCAGATTGTTGATCAGCAGAAAGATCGACGACGCCATCGTGCGCATGTGCGGCGGCACGAGGTGCTGGAAGGCGGACAGAACCGGTCCGAGCCAGGCGAGACCGAGCGCGGTCGGAACGATCATGGCGACGAACGCGAAGCTCGCCGTGGGCGACAAGGCGCCCGCGACGTAGAACGGCGCGGTCAGGAAGAAGGCGATCGCCGGCACCGTGGCGTAGGCGGTCTTCTTCGCCTTGCCCATCCAGTCGCTGAGCACGCCGCCCAGTACGATGCCCAGCGTGCCCCCAATGAACAGGATGCCGCCAAACAGCCAGCCCGCCTGGATGATCGCCGCACCAAGTTCAAGATCGCCAAAGAAGCTGCGAACGAAAAACGACGGGATCCAGTAGAAGACCCCATAGCCCATCATCGACGACGCTGAGGCGCCGAACACCAGGAACCAGAAGGACGGCTTGGTGACGAGCAGGCGCAGGACGTCGAAGAAGGTGGCCTTCTCGGGCGCAGCGGCCGGGTCCGGGTCCGCGCCGACGGCGGGCTCGGCGGGCGCGGCTGCTTGCGCCGACGGCGCATCCAGCCCTCCGCGCACTGGCTCGCGTACAAGAAGCTTGAAGAAGGGCGCGAGGAAAACGCCCGCCAGCCCGACGATGATGAAGGCCGAGCGCCAGTCGAGGTCCTCGCCCAGCCCGCCGCCCGAGATTTGCGCGCCGACAACGACGCCGAAGGCCGAACCGATCGGGATGCCGAGAGAGTAAACCGCAAGCGCCCTGGCGCGGCTTTGCGGCGGGAAATAGTCCGCGATCAGGGAGTAGGACGGCGCCACGCCGCCCGCTTCGCCGACGCCGACGCCGACGCGCGCGAGAAACAGCTGCCAGAAATTCTGCGCGAGCCCGCAAAGCGCGGTGAAGCCGCTCCACATCGCAAGCGCGATGGTGATGATCCAGGTCCGGTTGGTGCGATCCGCCAGCCATGCGATCGGAACCCCGAGCGTGGAATAAAGGGCCGCAAAGGCGATACCGCCTAGCAGGCCGAGCTGCCGGTCAGTGAGGCCCAAATCCTCCTGGATCGAGACGGCGAGGATTCCAAGGATCTGCCGGTCGAGGAAGTTGAAGGCGTAGACCACGAACAGCATGAACAGCACGAACACCCGATAGCCGGGATTCGCAGCCGGGGTCGCGGCGGCCTGTGCGGCCGAGGGCTGGGTGTCGGTCGCGCTCATGGGCGGGTCGCCTCCGAAGCGAAGAGAAAACAGGCCGCCATAGTGAAACGGCGGCCCGCAAAAGCTCAATGGAATTATGACACTGCAGCGCAGCAATCGGGGCGGGCGATCAAGGCCCGCCCCGGCTGCAGGGCTTAGTAGCGGTAACGAAGGACGGCGGTCACCGTGCGCGGATCGCCGTAAAAGCCGGTCAGCGTGCCTTCAAGGCCGAGGGTCGGCGTGAAGCTGCCATCCGGGTTTTCATCTACAAAATCATAGCCCGCCACAATGTAACGCTCGTCCGTCAGGTTACGGCCGTGCACCGCGGCTTCCCAGCGGCGATCTTCGCTGGTCCAAACGAGGCTTGCGTTGAAGATCGCATAGGCGTCCTGATCGAGCTGCGGCTGCGGAAGTTCGAACTGCTGCGTGTCGCCGCGATAGGCGATGGTGCCGATGACGCTCAGGTCGCCGCCATAGAGCGGGGTCGTATAGTCCGCCGTCAAGCTCGCCGTTACCGCCGGCGTGTTCTGGATGTTCGCGATGTCGGAGATGTCTTCGCCGGTGGCGCTGATGAACTCGTCGTACTCGGCGTTGATGTAGCCGAGCGTCCACGACACGTTCGCGGCGTCGCCGCCATTGAGGATGTCGGTCGCGATCGTGCCGAAGCCTTCGAACTCAATGCCGAAGAAGCTCGCGGCGCCCGCATTGGTGGTGATGCCGATGAAGCTGTCGGCGACGCCGTCTCCGTTCACGTCCTGACCGATGGAGCCCGGCACCTGGACGTTGGTGTAGTCGGCGTAGAACGCAGCCAGGGCGTAGTTGAATCCGCCGTAGACGCCCTTCATGCCGACTTCGAAGCTGTCGACCTCCTCCGGATCGAACTGGAGGAATTCGCGCTGGTCTTCGGCATCGATATCGCCGTCGCCGTCAAGATCGGGAGCCGCCGTCGTCTGGCCGCGCGGGTCGAAACCGCCTCCTTTGAAGCCCTGGCTGTAGGTGAAGTACACGTTGTGGGCGTCCGTCAGGTCGTAGGCGAGCGAGACCCGCGGGCTGAAATCGGTGAAGTCAGCCGATCCCTCAAAGTCCGAGGTCACCGCGATCGGAACGCCCGGCCCGTTGAAAATGTCGGAGAAACCGCCGACGAAGGTCGTGCGCAGCACCTGGCTGTCGCGGCGGTCGTCGGTGTAGCGGCCGCCAAGCGTCACGCTGAAGCGATCGGTGACATCGTAGGTGAAGTCCGCAAACAGCGACCATGTCGTCGTGCCTACGTCGCCAAAGGTCTGCGCGTTAAGTCCGGGCAGCCCGATCAGATCGCCGGTCGTGGCGAGCAGCACGTCGAACGCCGTCAGCGCCTCAGCGTCCAGATAATAGAACCCGACCAACCCGTTCAGCCGGTCGCCCGACCAGAGCAGCTGGAATTCCTCGGAAAATTGCTCGTTTTCATAGATCGCCGGCACGTCAAGGTCGGCGGCGGGAAGGCTGTCAAAGTCAATCGGCGTTGTGCTCTCGTCTTCGCGATAGGCAATGATGTTGCGAAGGGTGACATTGTCGCTGACCGTGATCTCGGTCAGATGAGAAATACCGAACGAATCGACGTCCTGCTCGACGACGTCGAGGCCTGCGCGGTTGTCGAACTCGTCGTCCAGAACGGGGAACTCGAACGGCGGGAACTGGTCCGGGATGAGACGATGTCCCTGGCGCGCGTTCGATTCATCCTGCACGTAATCCGCGCTCAGCCGGGTGAAGATCGCCTCGTTCGGCTCGATTTCCAGCGAAAGCCGGCCGGCAAGGATGTCCTTGTTGTAGTTGTCTTCGCCCGTCAGGATGTTCTCGCCGAAGCCGTCGCGCGTCAGACGCGCGGCCGATCCGCCGATACGGACATTGTCCGTCACCGGGATGGAGCCGCTGAGGATCACGTCAAACTGGTTGAACGTGCCGCCGCGCAAGGTGGTCTCAAGCATCGGCCGGTCGGGGTCGATCCGCCTGGTGACGTACTTCACCGCTCCGCCGATGGTGTTGCGGCCGTAAAGCGTGCCCTGCGGGCCGCGCAGGACCTCGATCCGTTCGACATCGTAAATGTCGAGCACAGCCGCCTGGGGGCGATTCAGATAGACGTCGTCGATGTAGATGCCGACACCCTGTTCGAACCCGGCGACCGGATCCTGCTGGCCGACGCCGCGGATGAATGCGGTCAGCGTCGTATTGGTCCCGCGCGAGACCTCAAGCGTGACGTTGGGAACGATCTCGTTGAGCGCGGTGATGTCAGGGGCGCCAAGCTGTTCAAGGCGTTCGCCCGTAAACGCCGTCACGGCGATGGGAACATCCGTCAGGCTCTGCTCGCGGCGCTGAGCCGTGACGGTGATGACGTCGCGCGTTTCCGGTTCGGCGCCGGCTTCCTGAGCGAGCGCGGGGGCTGCGGCCAGCGGCAGCGCGGATGCGCCGGCGAGCAGAACGCTAATGAACGTGTGGCGGATCATGATCCCCTCCCTAGGTTGTTCACGCCCGGCGTCTGCACTTTCAACGCACAGTTATCAGCCCGGCGGCGAAGACTCGGCGCACACTTTTTCAACGTTGAAAGAATTGTCAATGGCGCATAGGCTTCAATGATAATGACGCAGTGCGGCATGTATTATTTTTGCTGCGCCGCCCGGACCAGAGGGGTTCTCCCATGCGCGACGACCCGCCCGCCCGCCGCGGCGCCCGGACGCGCGAAAAGCTTCTGGACGCCGCCGAGCTGCTTTTCGCCGCACGCGGATTTCATGGCGTCACAGTGCGCGAGATCAGCCGTGAGGCGGACGTCGATCCGGCGCTGGTGACGTATTATTTCGGCGGCAAGCGCGAGCTGTTCGACGCCGTGCTGCTGCGCCGCGCCGAGGAGCTCAACGACATCCGGATGCAGGAGCTCGACGCCTGCCTGAAGTCCGCCGGCCCCGACAGCCCGAGCGTGGAGACGGTCATCGCCGCGTTCACGCATCCGCTGCTGGAGCGCTCCGCCAATGGCGGCCCGGGCTGGAAGGCCTATTTCGGGCTGATCGCGCAGATCAACAACTCTCCCGAATGGGGCGGCGTCGTCATGACGCGCTTCTTCGACCCGATCGCGGAGCGCTTCCTGGAGGTTCTGCGGAGCTGCCTTCCCGGCTGTTCCGAAGAAGACCTGTTCTGGAGCTATCATTTCCTGTCGGGCGCGCTGGTTCTGACCTTCGCGGAAACGGGCCGGATCGACCACCTCTCCCGCGGGGTCTGCCGGTCAAGCGATCTGGAAAGCGTCCACCAGCGCTTGCCCGCCTTCATCGCCGCAGGGTTCCGGCGGGTCTGCCGGCCGGGCGGCTTCACCGAGACCGACGAGGACCTGCCGGTCCTCAAGGCGAGCGAGCCGTCATGAGCGCCTTTTCAGAGCACATGTATTCAGCGCCCGACGGGGTGCGGACCTATTATCGGCGGTATCCGGCCGAAGGCGGCGAGCGCGGCGTCCCGGTGCTCTGCATGCACGGGCTCACGCGCAACTCGAAGGATTTCGAGGAGGTCTGCCCGCCGCTGGCGGCGCTCGGCCGCACCGTGCTTGCGGTGGACGTGCGCGGGCGCGGACGCTCCGACCGCGATCCTGACCCCGAAAACTATCGCCCGGATGTCTACGCGCAGGACATGGCCGGCCTGCTCGACGCCGCCGGCGTCGCGCGCTTCGATGCGCTGGGCACGTCGATGGGCGGCCTGATGACCATGCTGCTCGCCGCGATGGTTCCGGACCGGCTCAACGCCGCCGCGCTCAACGACATCGGCCCGGTCATCGACCCTAAGGGCCTTTCGCGCATCCAGAACTATGTCGGCGGCGGCGGGCCGTTCGACAGCTGGGAAGACGCCGCAGAGGCGATCCGCGCGGTAAACGGGGTCGCCTTCCCGAACGAGACGGGCGCGGACTTCTGGCTGACCTTCGCGCGGCGGACCTGCCGCGAGCGTCCCGACGGACGGATCGAGCTGGACTACGATCCCGCCATCGCCGCCGCCGTGAAGGCGGGAGACGCGGCGCCGCCCGCTCTGTGGGATCTCTTCGACGCGCTTGGCGACAAACCGTTGCTGCTCGTGCGCGGGGCGCTGACGGATCTGCTCTCGAAGGATACGGTTGCGGAAATGAAGCGCCGCAAGCCGCAGATGATCCACGTGGACGTGCCGAATGTCGGCCACGCCCCGACGCTTTCCGAGCCTGCGGCCGTCGCCGCGCTGGATCAGTTCTTCGGCCCGCGCTAGCGAGCATTGGCTCACAGGGGAGACGGCATGCGCATTCTCGGAATCGGTCTCGCCGTCCTGATTGTCCTGCTGCTTGTCCTGGCGGGGGCGGCCTACCTGGTCATCCAGAACGTCACAGGCGGCGCGCCGGAGGCCGGGCGTCCGGTCTCCGAGCGCATTGAAAGCCCTTACATCAGCGGGGACGACCGCTTCGTCGAGGCCGCCGGCGAGTACTGGCGCGTGCGCAGCAGCGGACCGCCGGACGCGCCTGCCGTCGTGCTGATCCATGGCTTCGGACACAGCCTGGAGGATTTCGAGCCCTGGGCGGAAATGCTCGACGACGCCTACTCGGTCATCCGGTTCGACTTGCCCGGTCATGGGCTGACGGGGCCGCGCCAGGACGCCGCCTACGCAAACGAGGCCACTGTCGAACAGGTCGAAGCCCTGCTGGAAATCATCGCGCCCGACCGCTTCGTCATCGGCGGCAACTCCCTCGGCGGCCTTGTCGCCTGGCGTTACGCCGCCCGCAATCCGGAGCGCACGGACGGCGTGATCCTGCTGGCGCCGGGCGGGTTTTCAATCAACGGCGTGACCGACGAGCCCGTCTCGCCTCCCCTGCCCGTACGGCTTTACCTGCAGGGCGCGCCGCAAGCCGGCGTCGAGGCGGCCACAGCCGCGCTCTTCGCCGATCCCGCGCGCATTCCGCCCGGGATGACGACCCGGGTGGGAGACATGATGCGCGAGCGAGGCGTGGGCGATGCTCTTGTTCAGCGCATCGAGCAATTCACCCTGCCCGACCCGCGCGCGGATCTTGCGCGTGTCGCCGATCCCGTGCTGCTGATCTGGGGGGCTGAAGACAGCTTCATTCCAGTGGCGCAAGCGCAGGACTTCGAGGCCGCAATCAATGCGCCGCTTGAAACGCTGATCATGGAAAACACCGGCCATATGCCGCAGCTGGAACGGCGGCTCGAGACGGCGGCGGCGGCGCGCGACTTCCTCGACGCGCACGCCGGGCCGCCTTATCCGGCGGATGCGGAAACGGTGACGCCGCCCGCGCCCTGATGCGTGCGGGCTAGCCCGGCTTGCCGCTGTCGATCAGTTCGCCCGTCGCGGGATCGGTGCGCGCATACGGCAGGCCCGCCTCTTTCCAGCCGATCATGCCGCCCGCCATGTGCGTGTCCACGGGAACGCCCGCAGCCTGACACAGCTCGACGGCCTTTGAAGAGCGTCCGCCGCGGGCGCAATGCACGATCACCTGACGCGCGCCGCCCACCGGCATCGAGGCCGGCTCGAAGGTGGAAAGCGGGTGCAGCAGCGCGCCATGGATCCGCTCAAGCGCGAATTCATGCGGCTCGCGCACGTCGACAAGCAGGATCTCTCCCGCCTTCAGCTTTTCAAACACCTCATCCGGCGTCAGTTCGACAAGCGACATAAGGGCCTCCGGTCTGTTCTAGTCCACGAATTCGATGACAGGCGCCGGCCGCCAGGCCGATTTCGCCGCCTCCAGCGCAGCCGCCGCGGCGCGGCTGAAGGCGCGCGCCACCGGGCCGTCGCCCAACGCAACAGGCCGCCCGGCGTCGGACGCCTCGCGCAGCTCCATGTGCAAGGGGATTTCGCCCAGAAACGGCGCGCCGATCATTTCGGCCTCCGCGCGCGCCCCGCCGCGTCCGAAAATCTCGCTCGGCTCCCCGCAATGCGGACACAGAAACACGCTCATGTTCTCGACCACGCCCAGCACCGGGATCTCCGTGCGGTCGAACAGCGCGATCGCCTTGCGGGCGTCGTCCAGAGCCAGGTCCTGAGGCGTGGAGACCACCACCGCCCCGGTGATCGGCGCGCCCTGCGCAATGGCGAGCTGCGGATCGCCGGTGCCCGGCGGCATGTCGATGAAGAGCACGTCCAGGTCGCCCCAGGCGACCTCCTGGAGGAACTGCCGGATCGCGCCCGTCACCATCGGGCCGCGCCAGACGACCGGATCACGGGCGCCGACGAGAAAGCCCATCGAGACGACCTTCACGCCGTGGGCTTCAAGCGGCTCGATGCCGTCATCGCCCTTGCGAAGGCCCGGCGCATCCGAGAGGCCGAATATGCGCGGCACGGACGGACCATAGACATCAGCGTCCATCACGCCGACCTTGAGGCCGTCTTTCGCACACGCTGCGGCGAGATTGGCCGCGACGGTCGATTTGCCCACCCCGCCCTTTCCGCTGGCCACCGCGATCACCATGCGCGCGGGCGCCTTCAAGGGCTCGGCGGCGGCGGGCCGCGGGCGTTGCTGCGGCGCCTCGCCTTCGAACACGACGCGCACCCGCTCGACGCCTGGCACGCCCGCAAGCGCCGCCTCGACCGCCTTGCGGTCGGCTTCCGGCGGCGTCCCGGCGGCGGGCTTCATCACGACGGTCGCCGCCCCGCCGCGCAGGTCGAGACCGTCTATGCGCCCTGCGAACGGGGCGAGCGCATCGCGCAGCGGAAGAAGGGGATCGCTCATGACCGCGGAATAGCGCGCCCGCGAGACGGACGGAAGAGTGGGAAACGGGAAAATGGCGGCATCTCACGCCGGGCGCGATGTCGAGCCGGGCCTGCCCCCGCACAGGATCGAAACCAGGCCGGATGGACGCACTCTGCGCGCATGAGGCGGCGATGAGCAGCGCTCGCGGGTTGATCGCGCTAGCGCGAAGCGGCTATCACCGCCGGCGGAGTGGTGGCCGAGTGGTCGAAGGCGCTCCCCTGCTAAGGGAGTATACCTCAAAAGGGTATCGTGGGTTCGAATCCCATCCACTCCGCCAG